>NZ_JBNNUW010000010.1:0-175858 GCF_050280125.1 Lysinibacillus sp. NPDC093692 | reverse complement strand
AAATGACTCCGGCAGCATACCGAAGTCATTTAATCGCTGTTTAATGTAGCAAATGGTCTTTTATTAAACTGTCTACTTTATAGGGTTCAGTTCATTGTCTAAAGCATGGTTTTATTTGAACTAATATAAAACTGCTAAGTTGATTTTTAGTTCAGCTATTTATTGAATTCATTAACTGGAAGAAGTATTCAGTTTTATAAGTCTTATTTAGGTTATACCATGAATGCAATGTGTCGGGTGTAAATACATCTAGTTTTTTCAGTACTTCCATAGTAAATTCCAGAGGTGCTACCCCTGATGCAGTAATCAAGTTGTCACCAGATACCGCAGGTCCCACCTCATGAAATTTTTCTCCTTTATAATTAGGACAGACCATTTTAATATACTCTAAGTCATTGCTTGTGTGTTTTCTAGAATCTAAGTATCCCATATTCGCAAGAGCCTCAGTTGCACCACAAATTGCAGCAACAATAGTACCAAGCTTTAAAGCTTCGCCAATTCTTTTTAAGATAGGTTGATGAATATCTTCTCTCCAAGTAGTCCCACCAGGTAAGACTAAAAGATCGTTACTCTCAAGCGTACATTCATCAAGAGAAATATCTGGTTGTATGCTCAGTCCTCCCATTGTAGTAATCATTTCTTTATTAGCTCCTACTGTAACTACTCTTAATGGGGCTAAATTTTTTTGAAATATCTTCCAGAGTTTAATTCAGCAATCAAATATCCATATTCCCAGTCTGACATTGTATTAAATACATAAAGATACACTTTTTTTGTTTGCATTCAATAACGCTCCAATCTCAATTAATATAGCCTATTATAAGATAACTTCCCTGACAGCTAACGTCAGGGAAGTTATCATACTTCATGAAATTTTATTAATTCCGACAGAACTTCAATAAGTCTTTTCTTTAGACTTATTGGCTCAATAACTTGAATAGATTTACCATACGGTAAAAGTAAATAAGGTACATATGTATGTATAATATCCTTTTCAAGAAGAAATACTGCTTGATTTGAAGTACGTTCTTGTAAATAATGTCCTAAAAACCAATGTTGGCAAATATCTCCTAACGTCCCTGTGTTGCCATTAATAACCAAAGAAGTAATCCCTTCTTTATCTTCTATAGTTGGAAGGAGGTTTCTCATAAAAAAATCACGTGCTGAAAAATTTTCTGGCCGGTTAAACTTATTTTCGGTTAGCATTAGACTTTCAATTCGATCTACTCTAAAACTACGGATATCATTCCTAAGATGACAAAATCCAATCACATACCACTTATTATTCCAATAGATAATTCTGTACGGATCGACCAATCTATAATTTAATTGCTTTTCGCCACTTTTATAGTAAAGAATTTTTACTGAGTACCCGTCAGCTACGGCCTGCTCCAACTCCTTCAAAAAAGGTTCCATAGAGAGTGAACTTAATCGACTTATTACTTCAAGACTAGTTAAATGTTGATTTATCTTTGTTTCCTGCTCTTGATTTGAGTATTTACTTAGTTTTGAAATGGCCCTATTTAGTGCTTCACCTCCATAATATCCGGCTTCTTCTGCAAAAACAGCAGCGTGAAATAGTGAAGTTTGCTCCTCAAAATCAAAAAAAAGAGGAGCTTCAATAAAATTATTTAATAAAGTATATCCACCGTTATGTCCTGTGTCTGAAATTATAGGTACACCACTTGTTGAAAGTGTATCAATATAACGATAAACAGTCCTTATATTCATCTCTAACTTTTCTGCAATTTGTTTTGCAGTAATTTTTTCACCTGAACTAAGCATCCATAGAATTGCTAACATATTGTCAATTTTAGGCATATAAATTCACCTCTATTTGGAATTTACCATCTATTATATAAGTTTATTTTACTTAATTAGTAATAAATAAATTTTACAGTATTTATCATTAGAATTTAACTTATTTCCATGAATTAGACTATTCTGTCTTGTTAATTTAAGTACAATTCTTCATAATCTAATTCTATTTTTGGGCATAACTCATCAACTGTGTAATTCAACAATCTGGCCCGATTGTTGAATTACACTATTTACCCAAAACAACAATGTTTACTAAAACAGCCTTTATTTATCAAAGTTGTATTTTCACTAAAGAGTAAGGTTAGTTTAATTTAAGGTAAATATTGTTATGCGCAATTCTATCAAATGGTAATATTGTTTATTTTAACGAAAGCTGAGGATGGTTAAACGCATGTCATATTGATTTCCGTTCCGACCGAAATCAACTCCACGCTATGGTCATGGGCTTGGTTTATCTCAGTAATTGCTCTATATATTACCGTTTGCTATTATGATAAGAATTTATTACACTCTTAATAGACATGAATAAAGAAAAGATGGAACGTTAGAGATTGAGAAACAATCGACTAAGGACATTTTTAAAACAAAAAGGCTTATAATCACTTCGATTAAAAGCCTTTTTTTATGTATTAGTAACTGTCGTAAGTTGCTTTTTTTTATTGTTGAAAAAATTTTAAAATAATATATAGAAGAACATAATCAATGAATGAATTTGTTATGCTTTTTCGGTAAAAAATCTCCTATATAGCTATGTGTTTTATGCTTTAGTCATCGGTTCTACAAAATTAATGACAAAGCATAAGTTGTTCTTAGCGTTTTTTGTTCAATAACCTGAAAAAATGGTACAATAAAGGTCAGTAAGTTTGACTAAAAAAAGGAAGGTTTTCAATGCCGAATAATCAAACAAAGGCGCTTGTACAAGGCTCAATGATGGTCGCAATCTTTACGATTCTAATGCTTATTTCTGCATATGTACCATTCATTTTTATAGTAGGTCTACTATTTGCCCCACTACCGATTGCTTGGTATAGCGCAAATTACAAGCGTTCATCATCAATACTCGTAGTAGTAGTAGGATGTATCTTAACCATTTTAACGAGTGGCATTATTATGCTACCATTTGCCTTTATTTTGGCGTTACTTGGTATCGTTATAGGAAGTGCAATTAATCAAAAGAAGAGCAAACTTTACCTATTCATGTCGTCTGGGGTGGCTGTTCTTCTGTCAATGGCAATTGTCTATGTAGCCTATGTTCAATTTGCTAATATCAATATTATTAGCATGAGCACGGATCTTTTACGCGAAAATTATGAGCAATCAAATGAACTTGCAAAAACGGTGACAGGTCAAGTAGTGTTTCAGCAAGAACAAATTGATGCTATGTTAAAAACAATTGAGCTGACAATACCTGCAACAGTAACAATCACTGCATTTATGGCAGCATTTATTATCATAACGTTAAATTTACCTGTATTAAAACGTCTTGGTTTAGACGTACCAAAATTTGCACCGTTCCAAAATATGCGTTTACCACGATCTATTTTATGGTATTACATGATTGTTTTATGCATTAATTTATTTGTGCGTCCGGAGTTTGGATCTACATTAGATATTATTGTGTTAAATGTTTCTTCTATCTTATGGATGTTATTAATCCTGCAGGGGATTTCCTTTATACATTACTTTATTTCTAAAAAGGAAATGCCTAATGCTGTTAAGTGGGTAGCAACTTTGTTAGCCTTACCACTATCATCCATTATAATATTGCTAGGCATCGTAGATTTAGGTTTCGACTTACGTTCACTTGTGAAGGGGAAAACCAAAGAATAAGGGGCTGATGTAATGGGGACTTTTAGAAAACGACCAATTCGCTATCCGCTTTTTGTTCTTTCCATTTTTGGCATTGTGACGTTCGTGCTTCTATGTATTTGGAATATCGGGATAGGTATCGGTTACGGGGTAGGTTTTGTTCTATTAATGGTTTATACGTGGAAGGTAGAAAAGATTACCTTTGAAGAAACAGAAAAGCATATTGAATCCATCTCTTTCCGCATGAAAAAAGTTGGGGAAGAGGCATTACTTGAAATGCCAATTGGGATTTTGCTTGTCAATGATCAATATGAAATAGAATGGTCGAATCCATATATGCAAGGCGTTTTAAATATGGAGAATTTAGTAGGTGAAGGGATCGTTAATATATCTGACGACATTTACGTGCTAATGAAGTCCGAGGAAACAAACGAAGATACGATTACGCTGCATGATCGTAAGTACCGAGTTTATTATAAAAAAGAAGAGAATTTACTATATTTCTTTGATATCACTGAGCAGATAGCTATTGAAAAACAATACTATGCTGATCGTACAGTTATTGCGATTTTATTTGTTGATAATTATGACGAAATTACACAAGCAATGGACGACCAGCCACGTAGTTTAACGAATACGCTGGTGACATCGATTGTTAATGATTGGGCGGCTGAGCAAGGGATATTTGTGAAACGAATATCATCTGATCGTTTTTTAGCTGTATTAAACGAATCGATTTTAATGGAGCTTGAAAAGAAAAAATTCGCTATTTTAGATACAATTCGAGAAAAAACGGCGCAAAAAAATATGTCATTAACATTAAGTATTGGCGTTGGCGCAGGGTCATCTTCATTAGTAGAACTTGGTGAACTAGCACAATCAAGCTTAGACCTTGTTTTAGGTCGTGGTGGTGATCAGGTTGCTATCAAGCAGCCTACAGGAAAGCTGAAGTTCTATGGCGGGAAAACTAACCCGGTTGAGAAACGTACACGCGTTAGAGCTCGTGTTATTTCTCATGCACTACGTGATTTAATTCAGGATAGTGACCAAGTGTTTGTTATGGGACATAAAAATCCTGATATGGACTCTATTGGTGCCTCTGTTGGCGTACGTAAAATGGCACAAATGAATGATGTAAAGGGCTACGTAATCATAAATTTTGAAGAGTTAAACGGAAGTGTAACACGTTTAATGAATGAAATTGAGAGTAAATCGGATTTCTATGAACATTTCCTAACGCCAGAGGAAGCTGCGACAAAAATGACAGAAAAATCGTTGCTCGTTATTGTCGATACACATAAACCAAATTTAGTCATCGATTCACAACTATTGAAGTTGGCAGAAAAAGTTGTGGTCATTGATCACCATCGTCGAAGTGAGGATTTTATAGAAAATCCAACGCTTGTTTATATGGAGCCATATGCATCATCTACAGCTGAGCTTGTGACAGAGTTACTCGAGTATCAACCAAAACGTGCGAAGATTAATATGCTAGAAGCTACTGCATTGCTAGCGGGAATTATTGTCGATACGAAGAGTTTTACACTGCGTACGGGGGCCCGTACGTTTGAAGCGGCTTCTTATTTAAGGACAAATGGTGCCGATACAGTGCTAGTACAGCGATTATTAAAAGAAGATGTCGATACGTATATTGAACGTTCTAAAATAGTGCAGACTGTTAAGTTCGTGAAACCGGGTATTGCTATTGCTGTAGGTGAAGAAGCGAAAGTGTATGACTCTGTACTAATTGCGCAAACCGCAGATATATTACTAACAATGAAGGATGTCGGTGCTTCCTTTGTCATTGCGCATCGGTCAGATGGCAAAATCGGCATAAGTGCAAGATCACTTGGCGAAGTAAACGTGCAGCTTGTTATGGAGAAGCTAGGCGGCGGCGGGCATTTAACTAATGCAGCTTGCCAAGTCGAATCAAATTCCATTGCTGGAGTAAAAAAATATTTAGAAGAGGCCATAAATGAGGTACTCGAAGGGAGTTCTGAATCATGAAAGTAGTATTTTTAAAAGATGTTAAAGGAAAAGGGAAAAAAGGCGAAATAAAAAATGTCGCAGACGGCTATGCACAAAACTTCTTAATTAAAAATGGTTATGCTGCTGAAGCAAATGCACAAGCATTAAGTCAATTAGAAGGTCAAAAGAATTTAGAAGCTAAAAATGCTGCTGCCGAATTAGCTGAAGCAAAAGCATTAAAAGAAAAATTAGAAGCTTTAACGGTAGAACTAAAAGCAAAATCAGGTGAAGGTGGTCGCCTATTTGGTTCAGTATCTTCAAAGCAAGTTGCCGATGCACTTCAAAAAAAGCATGGCATAAAAATTGATAAACGTAAAATGACTTTAAGTGATGGAATTCGTGCGCTAGGCTTTACAAATGTACCTGTAAAACTACACCATGAAGTATCTGCTACATTAAAAGTTCATGTAACGGAAGAATAAGGGGCGACAATCCATGACCGAACCGATGATGGATCGCGTTCCACCGCATAACCGGGAAGCCGAGCAATCGGTTATCGGTGCGATTTTCCTCGATCCTCAATCGTTAATCACTGCATCTGAAATTTTACTAGCAGATGATTTTTATCATAATGCACATAAGCAAATTTTCGAAACGATGCTACGTTTAAGTGATCTGGGAAAAGCGATAGATGTTGTCACAGTTACTGAAGAATTATCAGCTAAAAAAGAAATTGAGGATGTTGGCGGGCTATCGTATTTACTAGAGCTCGCCAATGCTGTCCCTACAGCTGCTAACGTCGCACACTATGCGAAAATTGTCGAAGAAAAGTCTCTATTACGTCGTTTAATTCGTGTAGCTACTAAAATAGTAGAAGATGGCTATACTCGTGAAGATGAGGTAGAGGCATTACTTGGTGAAGCAGAGAAGAAAATGATGGAGGTAGCCAATCGTAAAAATGCGGGTGACTTTAAGCATGTTAAAGACGTATTGGTGGAAACCTTTGATAACATTGAGCAGCTTCAATCACAAAAAGGTGATGTTACAGGTATTCCGACAGGCTTCCGTGACTTAGACAATATAACAGCTGGCTTCCAGCGTAACGATTTAATTATTGTTGCTGCACGTCCATCTGTAGGGAAAACAGCCTTTGCATTGAATGTCGCACAAAGTGTTGCCGTTCAAGCAAGGGAAAATGTTGCGATCTTCTCCTTAGAGATGGGTGCTGAGCAGCTAGTTATGCGTATGCTTTGTGCAGAGGGAAATATAGATGCACAAGTTTTACGTACAGGTGCTTTAACAACAGAAGATTGGGGTAAACTAACTATGGCAATGGGGAGTTTATCAAATTCAGGAATTTTTATTGACGATACACCGGGTGTACGTATTAATGAAATTCGCGCAAAATGTCGACGTTTAGCACAAGAGCATGGCCTCGGTATGATTTTGATTGACTATTTACAACTTATTCAAGGTAGTGGTAAACCAGGGGAGAACCGTCAGCAAGAGGTATCTGAGATTTCACGTTCTTTAAAACATTTAGCGCGTGAATTAAAGGTTCCAGTAATTGCATTATCACAGCTATCTCGTGGCGTTGAGCAACGTCAAGATAAGCGACCAATGATGAGTGACTTACGTGAATCGGGAAGTATTGAGCAAGATGCTGATATTGTTGCCTTCTTATATCGTGATGATTATTACGATAAAGAGTCCGAGAGTAAAAATATGATTGAAATTATTATTGCTAAACAGCGTAACGGTCCAACGGGTACAGTTACACTTGCCTTTAAAAAAGAATTCAACAAATTCATTAATGTGGATTGGTCGCAAATGCCGCCACCGCCTCCACGTGATTAAATATTTATTTGGCTCACCATCAGTAGTTGAAGATGCCATTTGTTAAAACATTTGCCATGTATATAAGTTGATCTTCGTTACGACTGGACTACTTCAAGAAAGCGCCCTGTCGAAACGGAAATCAACCATACACTATGTTGGCCAAATGCTGATTGAAAAAGAGGAACATAACGTTTGCGACTATGCCAAAACGGAATTAATCTGAATGTTAGATAATATTCATACCATTCTGTTATTAAACACGAACGTTGAATCATATTTTTTGATTTTACGTTCGTGTTTTTAAGTATTTTTGTTGACTAGGCGTTTCTATCATTGTTACAATAATTAACGGCTTAAAAATTGAGATACAAATTGTATCTAACGGAGGTGCTGACTATGACATCAGTTGTAGTTGTAGGAACACAGTGGGGAGACGAAGGAAAAGGTAAAATTACAGATTTCCTTTCACAAAAAGCCGATGCAATCGCTCGTTTTGCAGGTGGTGATAATGCAGGTCATACAATTAAATTTGATGGTGAAACGTATAAGTTACACTTAATCCCATCAGGTATTTTCTATAAAGAAAAAGCTTCAGTAATCGGAAATGGTTTGGTTGTAAATCCAAAGTCATTAGTGACTGAGCTTAGAGGCTTACAAGAGCGTGGCATTAATACAGATAATTTACGAATTTCTAACCGTGCGCATGTTATTTTGCCATATCATATAAAGCAAGATATCGCTGATGAGGAAAGCCGTGGCGATAATAAAATTGGTACAACTTGTAAAGGGATTGGGCCATGTTATCAGGATAAAGTAGCACGTATCGGTATCCGTATGGCTGATTTACTAGACAAAGATGTATTTGAAGAAAAACTACGTCAAAATTTAGTAATTAAGAATAAGTTATTTGAGAAATTTTACGAAGTTGAAGGTGTAACATTCGAAGAAATTTTCGAGGAATATTACAACTATGGACAAGAAATCGCAAAATATGTAGAAGACACGTCAAAAATCTTAAATGATGTACTAGATGAAGGCGGCAAAGTGTTATTTGAAGGAGCACAAGGTATTTTACTTGATGTCGATCAAGGTACGTATCCATTTGTAACATCTTCAAATCCTGTTGCCGGCGGAGTAGCGATTGGTGCTGGCGTTGGCCCATCACGAGTTACAAGTGTTATTGGTGTATCTAAAGCCTATACATCTCGTGTTGGTGATGGACCGTTCCCAACTGAATTATTTGATGAAGTAGGTCAACAAATTCGTGAGGTTGGCCGTGAATACGGTACAACAACTGGTCGTCCACGTCGTGTAGGCTGGTTTGATACAGTAGTTGTGCGCCATTCACGCCGAGTAAGTGGTATTACGCATCTTGCGCTTAATTCAATTGATGTTTTATCTGGCTTAGAAACAGTGAAAATTTGTACTGCGTATAAATATAAAGATGAAACAATTACTGAATATCCAGCAAACCTTCATATTATTGAACAATGTGAACCAATTTATGAAGAGCTTCCAGGCTGGTCAGAAGATGTTACAGGCTGCAAAACATTAGAAGAGCTACCTGAGAATGCACGACGCTATGTAGAACGCGTAAGTGAATTAACTGGTATTGAAATCGCTACTTTCTCTGTTGGTCCTGCACGTGAACAAACGAACGTATTAGTGGACGTTTGGGAAGCAAAATAATTTTAAATCAAAAGAGGACGTACCATATGCGGTACGTCTTTTTTTATACCAAATCTCTTTGCTGGCACTGAATTTTGAGGTGAGAGATGACTTATTACTATATTTTATGTATTCCAAAGAGGACGTTATGGCTGCTGTAGCTACGCTTTTGCAAAGACATCTGTTATTGTCGCTTAGCTTTCATACAAAAGACAACTGTTACAACTTCTATATATTTATATATTAGAATGATATGCAAAAATACACTAAATGAAGTAGGTGATCTTCGTTACGACTGAGCGACTCCTTGGGGATCAGCGATATAGAGGAACGAAGGCTAAAAGCATCACGTCCTGTGATAACGCCTTCGTGACCAACATCTTGTCGCTGCCGCTACGTTAGCACTACGCTTTCGCACAGAAAACATTTGTTGCCCCAAGCAGCTCATCGGACGCCCCCAGGAAAGCGCTCAGTCGGAACGGAAATCACCCCCTCGTTTTGCCGAAGAGCCATACTTAATTTCATAGGTGTTATATTTTTTCACAACAAAAGGGCGTACCATATACGGTACGCCCTTTTGTCATTAGTGAATATCTCTTTTCTTGAAGCGACCACCTCTAACCTCTGCAATATTACCAATTGCTAGGAAAGCATGATCATCAATTTCAGAAACGATTGATTTAAGTTTCGATTCTTCTAATCGAGTAATGACGGTAAAAATAACTTTTTTATCGTTACCCGTATAAGCCCCTTCACCATGAAGGAAAGTCACACCTCGACCAAGTCGGTCCATAATGGTCTGTCCGATTTCATCAATTTCGTCACTAATGATATAAACAGATTTTGATTCCTCCATCCCTTGAATGACGATGTCAATCATTTTATAGGCAATATAGTATGCCAGGATAGAGTACATGGCTTGTTCCCATGTGAACACAAATCCTGCTACCGTAAAGATAAGTACATTGCAGAACATAATAATTTCACCAACGGAAAACGGCGTTTTACTATTAAATAAAATAGCTAAAATTTCTGTCCCATCTAACGAACCACCATAACGAATGACGATTCCGACACCAATACCTAAAATCATGCCTCCAAAAACTGTGGCCAATAGTGTGTCTTGAGTAAATGGTTTTATATTATGTAAGAAAAGTGTTGCTAATGAGAGTACTGTTATTCCGAGTCCTGATGAAAGTGCAAAAGTTTTACCAATTTGTTTATAGCCTAAAAAGATAAAAGGTAAGTTTAAAATGAAGATGAAAATACCAAGAGGTAAACTTAATAAATGCGAAGTGATAATGGATACGCCTACAATTCCACCATCCATAATGTTGTTTGGTACTAAAAATAGCTCCAGCCCCAGTGCCATAATGACTGCACCTAATGACACCATAATGGTCCTTATAATAAGTTTACGAACAGTATTTTTGCTTTGGGGCTTTCTTACTTTAGTGGTTATTCCAGAGGTTTGTGAATCATTCAAATTAATCGCTCCAATCAACTAGTATATCTCCATTCTATTTTATCGGAATATTAAAAAACTAAAAAGTGGTAAGTCTTAAATCATACTAAAAATAAATACAATACTACATTTTTCTCAAACACTACAAATTTACTGTAAGAATTTGGTAAATGTCCTTTGTACACCGAAAGCGAAACGTATTGAGTGAATCTACATTAGATATCCTTTGAAAAGAAGTGGCTGGAGAGAACATCCGCGCTTAAAATTATTTTTATTAATTGCTACAAAAATAGTAATTTTGTAACAAGTAGTAGAGTAATAATACATTTACATTACAAAAAGATGAAAACAATCTAACCGAATTTTCTTTATGGTACAGTATATTGGTGCAAAAAATCCTTGTGGGTAATTAATCCTGCTAAAGGTTAAAGTTGGAAGGGGCTTTATTGATGAGTTCGTCTTGGTCAAGAAAAGAAAAAAACAGTAGATTTACTTACAATTTTTCTTCAATTAAAAAGATATCCATTATTACAGTGTTAAT
This sequence comes from Lysinibacillus sp. NPDC093692, assembly GCF_050280125.1. Classification (NCBI taxonomy): domain Bacteria; kingdom Bacillati; phylum Bacillota; class Bacilli; order Caryophanales; family Bacillaceae; genus Lysinibacillus; species Lysinibacillus sp. NPDC093692. The sequence goes on along the minus strand of NZ_JBNNUW010000010.1, from coordinate 164,747 downwards.
GACAAGTTTAACGTTTGATGTAGGTTTTGCAAAAGAAAATCATAATGAAGATTTGAATAAAATTTATCACGTTTACGTGGGAAATAAATATATAGGTGCGGTCTCTAATGAGAAAGCTATTGAAGAAATTATTGCGTCAAAGGAAAAAGGAGCAAGTCAACAATACAAAGAGTTATCGATTGATGCTAGTTCTTCTGTCAAAATAATCCCAGAGAAAGTATTTAGTAATCAAACTAAAGATGTGGAGATTTTGAAGAAATTAGAACAATCTTTAGTAGTTCAAGCTCCATCATTTACATTATCTGTAGATGGTGAGCCTGTAGTTTCTTTAAAAGATGCAAAAGACTATGAAGATACTATTCGTATGCTAAAACTACAATATGTTTCACAGCAAGAGCTAAATAGTTTATATGTTAACCAACAATCAACGAATGTTCCACCATTACAGACTGGTGAAGCGCGCCTTGTAGATGTTTCTTTTAAACAGGAAGTTTCAGGTGCAATACAAAAAGTAGCACCAAATGCTATTGTAACGCCTACGGAAGCCGTAAAATATTTAATGACAGGCTCTCTTGAACAAGTAACATATAAAGTTCAATCAGGTGATGTTTTAGGATCGGTTGCCCAAAAACATGGATTAACAACAACTGAGCTAGTAGCGTTAAATCCTGGTATCACTGTTGATACAGTTTTACAGATTGGACAAGCATTAAACGTAACAGTCGCTAAACCATTTGTAACACTTGAGGTAAAACAGGAGAAGAAAGTTACTGATACTATTCCGTTTAAGAAAATAGTTGAAGAAGATCCGACGATGTATAAAGGTGAGAAAGTGATAAAACAACCAGGTGTTAATGGAAGTAAAGAAACATCTTATTTGTTAACGTCTGAAAACGGAACTCGTATATCCAAAGTTGCGTTAAAAGAAGATATTATACAACAACCAGTTGATGAAATTGAAGTAGTTGGTACGAAAGTGATTTCATCACGTGGTACAGGTGAATTTACTTGGCCAACAGTGGGTGGCTATATATCAAGTGGGATGGGCCAACGTTGGGGAGAACTCCATCGTGGTATTGATATCGCTCGTCCTAATAATTATAATATTTTAGCTTCAGATAATGGTGTTGTTGTCGCTGCTGGTGTCTCAGGTAGTTACGGTAATCGTATCGTAATTGATCATCATAATGGTTATACAACGCTTTACGGACACCTTTCTTCAATTGAAGTAAAAGTAGGACAAGTGGTAGAAAAAGGTTCGGTTATAGGTGTTATGGGCTCGACTGGAAATTCTACAGGTACACATCTACACTTTGAAGTTGAAAAAAATGGTTCGTTAGAAAATCCATTAACATATGTAGGGCGTTAATTAGTTCGAATAGAAGACAGTCCGAAGTAGGACTGTCTTTTTGTATACGTTGTATTTAAATCTATGTTATTTCCCAAGAAATATTTGTCGAAATATAGTTGGATAAAATATCGTATAATGTCTTAGGATTTAGAATAATGCATAGAAGCAAAAAGCATGGTAGAGTTAAGAGTAGTTACTTTAACTTCTTTCAGTAAAATCCCCCACCTTTATAGGTGGTGAGTTGAATACGGAGTGAAGTTATATTTCAACGGGTGTCCGCTGAAATAGAGGAACTTAGGCTAAAAACTTCACATTCTATGAAAACGCCAAGGAGTGCTTATAGGATATTCGCCTAAAATCATCGCATCCGTGCGAGAACGGCTAACTAACCTGCATCGTGTCGGCCCTCATGTTGTTGCTGTCGCTAGGTTAGCACTGCGCTTTTGCACAAAAGACATTTGCAGGCCTAACTACAAAGCCAAATCATAATAGATAGAATACACATCGTTTAAGAATAGATAAAAAGCGAAAGGGAGAGAAATATATGGACAAAACCATTTTAGTTGTTGACGATGAAAAACCAATCGCAGATATTTTACAGTTTAATTTAATAAAAGAAGGGTACAAAGTTATTTGTGCTTATGATGGAGATGAAGCTCTAGAGAAGGTTGAGGAAGAGCAACCTGATTTAATGCTTTTAGATATAATGTTACCTAAGCGTGATGGGATGGAAGTTTGTAGAGAAGTACGAAAAAAATATGATTTTCCGATCATCATGCTAACAGCAAAAGGTTCTGAGATTGATAAAGTATTAGGATTAGAAATGGGCGCAGATGATTATGTGACGAAGCCATTTAGTACACGAGAGCTTATTGCGCGTGTAAAGGCGAATATGCGTCGCTTACAAGTAGTAGCTCCTACTGCTGAAGAAGTCGAGGAAGAATCCAATGAAATTGTAGTAGGTTCTCTAGTTATTCAACCAGACGCTTATTTAGTGCTGAAACGTGATGAGGCAATTGAACTAACACATAGGGAGTTTGAATTATTACATTACTTAGGTAAGCATATCGGTCAAGTGATGACGCGTGAACATTTACTGCAGACTGTGTGGGGCTATGATTATTTCGGCGATGTACGAACAGTAGATGTAACAATTCGTCGTTTGCGGGAAAAAATAGAGGACAATCCTAGTCATCCGGCTTGGATCGTCACACGTCGTGGAGTAGGTTATTATTTACGAAATCCTGAACAGGAGTAAAAAGGAATGCAGAAAGTAAGCTTCTTTAAATCAATTCATGTAAAGCTAGTACTAATTTACATCTTACTAATCCTACTTGCTTTGCAAATAATAGGAATCTATTTCGCGCGTGAATTAGAGCGGAATTTAAAAGAAAACTTTCGGGAATCCATTTTTCAACGTGTCGATTTGATGCAATATAGCATTCGTGAAGAAATGTTAAAAGAGCGCGATGAAAGTAGTATGCCAACTCTTGAAGAGAGCTTGAAAACGATAGTTATGGAGTTTTCAACGGGGTTGAAGGACGTTTCTGATGGAGATATTTTAGGAATCCGTGTCATCGATAATAGACAACGTATTCGCGCCACATCTGAGGTAGACAATCAAGGTTTGATTGGACAGCGCTCAAATAATGATCTCGTGCGCCGTGCCATCTCTGCGGAAACTTTATTTGAAAACATTAAACTTGATAATAAAACAAGAAATCGAGTGTGGGTGTTAGCTTCGCCAATTCGAGATGGTGCAGGTCCTGATGATGAAATCATAGGGGTTCTTTACATTGAAGCTGATATTGAATCTGTTTTTGAACAAGTGAATGACATTAACCGTATTTTCCTTGGGGGTACGGCAGTGTCCATGGTGATTACGATCTTTTTAGGGATTTTAGTGGCACGAACAATTACACAGCCAATTTCAGATATGCGTAAGCAGGCACAGGCGATGGCAAAGGGTAACTACTCTCGAAAAGTGCGGGTTTATGGTACAGATGAGATTGGGCAGCTTGCTATTACCTTTAATCATTTAACCAATCGCTTGCAGGAGGCGCAATCTACTACAGAGGCAGAACGGCGAAAGCTCGATTCGGTCCTTAGTAATATGACGGATGGTGTTGTTGCGACAGATCGAAAAGGGCGCATCATTCTTATTAATGATCCCGCGCTAGAGCTTCTCCATATTTCAAGAGATATTACATTAGGTCGTCCGATTGCATCTGTTTTAGGTATTGACCAAGAGTATAGTTTTGAGGATTTAATTCACATGAATGATGCGGTGAATTTAAATTTCAGTACAGCAGACGCACCGTATATTTTGCGTGCGAATTTCTCTGTCATTCAAAAAGAAACGGGCTTTATTAATGGTCTAATTACCGTACTGCATGATATTACGGAGCAGGAAAAAATAGAGATGGATCGTAGAGAATTTGTATCGAATGTGTCACATGAATTACGGACGCCATTAACGACGATGCGTAGTTATTTAGAGGCGTTAGCGGATGGTGCATGGAAAGATGAAAATATTGCTCCAACATTTTTGAATGTCACACAAACAGAGACAGAGCGTATGATCCGATTAGTGAATGATTTATTGCAGTTATCACGAATGGATAGTTCAGATTATGAGTTGAATAAAGACATTGTTCTATTCAATTCATTCTTTAACCGTATTATTGATCGTTTTGAAATGTCTAAGTCAGACAAAGTGAGATTTGAACGTTTATTACCAGAAGCCTCTTATTATGTAGAGATTGATACAGATAAGGTGACACAAGTTATCGATAATATTATTTCCAACGCTATTAAGTATTCACCAGATGGAGGTAATATTCGCTTTGGCTTTACAGTGCAAGGAGATATGCTGAAGGTGATGATTTCTGATGATGGTATGGGAATTCCTAAGGAAAATGTAGGACGTATTTTTGACCGTTTCTATCGAGTAGATCGAGCACGAGCACGATCTATGGGAGGCACTGGTCTAGGTCTAGCTATTGCGAGGGAGATGATTGAAGCTCACGATGGTAAAATATGGGCTGAAAGTGAGGAAGGACATGGAACAACAGTGTTCTTCACATTACCACTTAATTTAGATGATTTTGACGAGGCAGGTGAGTGGGAATGAAATATATAGAACCAGTTAAATCAGGTGTATTATTTCTACTCGTTGTGCTAAGTGTAGTTTTAACTTTTATGATTTGGACATACACGCCAGATTATAAAGTTATTGAACAGACTGAAGGAAAAGAAATCCTGATTGGACCACAAAAGAAAATGGCGGATGTCATTCGTCCGTATAAAGCTATTTACCGTTTTGATAAGGAATTTACCGGAACCGTTTCTAATGGCGTCATGGAAGATATTATGCAAGCATTTGAGGGATGGAATATTCTAGATTTAATGCCTGTAAACAATAACCTTACAGCCGACTCTTTAAACGAGATGATTCGTACGAACAATTGTATGACTGTCTTTTTTACTGGTGAGATTCCTTACTCTGCCTTTAACTCAATTTTTCAGTTCGCCGATAAGGAGCTACCTGAAACAACCTTTAATCGTATGATTATAGATTGGAGTAAGTATAGTAACAAAGAGTTACAGGTGTTTTTCATTAGTGGCAATAATGAATCATTGATGCGTTCGCATGTAAGTCTAGAAAATGCTAATCAGTTTGTACGAAATATTATTGAGCCAGCGAAAACATATGGTCCTTTTACAGAGGTGGAGCGAGATGGCTTTACCTCACTATATATTGCAAACGATAAAATTGAATCATCAAAGTATACGTATTTTATCGAAGAGAAACCTGAATTGTTAAAAGATGTATTATTTACAAATCTAAAAAATGTCCGGCGCACTGATGAAAGTACAACTACTGAAAAATATCAAGATGGAATGTCAAAGATGGTGCTTGATTCAAAATTGAAATCATTGACTTATGCAAATCCAGCTGCAGAGAGTAGTATAAGAATAGAACCTTCCAAGCTCTTGAAGGATAGTTTTGAATTTATCAATGAACACGGTGGCTTTACAGATGATTATCGCTTAGTATCAACAAGTACAAGCAATAATCAATTAGATTATCAGTTATATTTACATGGATTACCGATTTTTAGTGAACAGGCGATAAATCGAATTACAACCGTTTGGGGAGATAACCGTATTTTCGTCTACAAACGTCCATACTTTTCTTTTGAGAAAGATATTCCATCCGAAAGAGAGATGAAAGAACTTCCGTCAGGAACAGAAGTCGTTGAACAGATTAAAAAGCTAAATAACATTGCTTTATCAGATATAGATGACATTGTTGTGGGATTCTATTTGACTCTTGATCAAAATACAATTGTGACAATAGAGCCGTGTTGGTTTGTCATTCGTAATGGTGTATCCACGAGACTGACGCCTGAAGTAGTAGGGGGTGTCAAAAATGGATTGGAATAGAACAAAATCTATTTTTATATTCGTTTTTTTAATCTTAAATATTTTCTTGTATTGGTTGTATTTAGATCGTTATAACGAAGCGCAGAGCGTAGAAATACTAGGTGAAAAAACAATAGAAGCCCGTTTAAAAGATGATAATATTACGTATGGACCACTGCCTAATAGTAACGAGTCTGCTACTTACATTACAGGCGAAGTGCATATTTTTAAAAATTCTGCTCCTGATGATAATCAGAAAGTGAGTTTTACGGATGAGACACATACACAAATAAGTGCTGTTTTTATCAATCCTGTGAAATTACGAAATATTAATGACGATGCAAGTCTTATCGATTTTGTCCACACAAACGTTAAAAACGGGGATTCTTATGCATTATGGGAGGTAGACCGTGAGGAACGAGTCGCAGTTTTCTTCCAGAAGAAAAATAATCGAATATTCTATTACAATGATAGTGCCGTGTTAAAAGTACACTGGAATATGGATAACGAAGTGACAAAGTATGAGCAGACAATGATTGACAATATAGAAGAGATGGAGCAACAGGAAACCGTTATTCCACCACTTCAAATTTTCCAAACACTTTATAATAAAACGCTATTAAAGTCAGACTCGAGTATTGCGCAAGTGAAGTTAGGTTACTCGACATTTAGTAAATTAGATAAAACGCAAGTGTTGATACCAACATGGGAAGTACAAGTGAAATTATCGGACGGAGAAATAGAAGAGTACTTCGTTGATGCTATTGATGGAAAAATTATTGAAATCCAAGGAGACAAGCAACAAGGTGAAGAGGAAGACTGGGGAGTTGAATGATGCGATTTAGTGTTTTAGCAAGTGGCAGTACAGGAAATTCGATTTATGTAGAGAATGATGATCATGCATTTATTGTCGATGCTGGTCTAAGTGGCAAAAAGATGGAGCAACTATTTACAAAAGTCGACCGCAATATGAAACAGCTAAGTGGCATTTTCGTTACGCATGAGCACAGTGATCATATTAAAGGAATAGGTGTATTGGCACGAAAATATAATGTACCTATTTATGCAAACAACAAAACATGGCAAGCAATGGACGGGCTAGTTGGGGATATACCTTTAGAGCAACGTTTTGAATTTGAAATGGATACTGTAAAGCATTTTGGTTCATTAGCTGTTGAATCCTTTGCTGTATCACATGATGCAGCAGATCCAATGTTCTATAGTTTTCATGAAAACGGGCGTAAGCTTGTTGTTATTACGGATACAGGTTATGTTAGTGACCGTATGAAGGGTATCATTCGAGGTGCTGATTCCTTTGTATTTGAAAGTAACCACGATGTGAATATGCTGCAAATGGGGCGCTATCCATGGTCTATCAAACGTCGTATTTTAAGTGATGTAGGGCATGTTTCAAATGAGGATGCAGCTATAGCAATGAGTGAGGTAGTATTTGAAAAACCAACAAATATTTATTTATCACATTTAAGTAAAGATAATAATATGAAAGAGCTTGCGCGCATGAGTGTCACACAAACTTTGCAATCCTGCGGTATTATTGCCGGAGAGTATTTAAATTTATTTGATACAGATGCAGAAGAGCCGACAAAATTAGTTACTGTGTAACTTTTCTCAGCAAATGTTTTATGTAACGTAAGTGAAACGGCAGTTACAAATGTTTTATGTAACGTAAGTGAAACGTCGGCTACATTGCTTTTGGCTTAAAGTGAGTTAATCATATCGAATTATACAATAAAAAAATGAGGCTTTAATGAGGCTGTTCAATTACATTTTATAGAAAATGCATTGAACAGCCATTTTTATGTCCATTTTATTTATTTTTCATCTGATTTTAATGTTTGAATCGTAATATTAAGGTAACAACTAACAAATACTAATAAGAGAAAGGACGAGGAGAATGAGCTATTTTCAAGATGATGATAAAAACAAAGATTTTCTAAAAAATGATGATATACAGAAGTCACCTCTTCAGGAGCGACTCGAACAAGAGGAGCGAGAAACGCAAGAGAAGCGTCATAAAAAGAAAGGCGGTGGCGGAGGAAAGGGTGGTTATTTTTTCACTGGTCTTATCGGTGTCATCATTGGCGCTTTACTCGTGTGGCTCATGATGCCTGGACTTGTCAATCAAATGCCAGGTACAACGACGAGCAGCATGGGTGAAAATGAAACAACCATTAATCAAGTTGCAACAGAAGTGACTACTGATGTTACGAAAGCCGTAGATAAGACTTCTGGGGCTGTTGTAGGGATCACGAATATTCAAGAAGTAGCAAGCGGCGGATTCTGGAGTCCACAAGCCTCAGAACAGCCTGCAGGAAGCGGTTCAGGTGTTATTTACAAAGTTCAAGGTGATAAAGCCTTTATCGTGACAAATAACCATGTTATTGAGGGTGCAAAACAGTTAGAAGTAACAATGCCAGATGGAACGAAAGAAGTAGCGCAATTAGTTGGTCGCGATGTTTGGACAGACTTAGCTGTTATTTCAATCAGCTCTAAAGACGTTAAGACAGTTGCGACATTTGGTAACTCAGACGTATTAAAACAAGGTGAAACAGTTATCGCAATAGGTAACCCACTTGGCTTAGAGTTCTATGGCTCTGTTACTACAGGTGTTGTTTCTGGTAAAGATCGTTCTGTACCAGTGGACATAAATAATGATGGCACAAAAGATTGGCAACAAGAAGTATTACAAACAGATGCAGCTATCAACCCTGGTAATAGTGGTGGTGCACTTGTTAACCTTGCTGGTGAATTAGTCGGTATTAACTCCATGAAAATTGCGGAATCTTCTGTTGAAGGTTTAGGATTCTCAATTCCGATTAACTCAGCAATTCCAATTATCGAGGAATTAGAGAAAAATGGTGAAATGAAACGTCCAACAATGGGTATTCAATTAGTAGACTTAACGGATGTTCCGTCATTCCACCAACAGCAGACGTTACAATTGCCAAAAGACTTAACAACAGGTGTTGTTGTTACAGATGTCGTAGCTAACTCTCCATCTGCAAAAGCAGGCATTCAACAATACGATGTTATAGTTGAAATGGATGGCAAAAAAATTGAAACAGCAATCGATTTACGTAAACATTTATATAATGACAAAAAAATTGGTGATAAATTAACGATGAAAGTATATCGTCAAGGTAAAATAGTGGAACTATCACTAACATTAACAAATAGTGGTTCATTGTAAATTAAAAATCAGTGGGGATGATAGGATCTCCACTGATTTTTTCGTTGAATTATGAAGAATGATTTAGAAAATATTGTGGATAACTAGAAAATTGTGAATAATAACATTAACAAGGTGAGTGGCGGTATGAAGCCTATTCTTCCATACTTGCCTGTCCTTTGTTACAATAGATTGTGGATAACATAGACCGAATTGTGAATAAGTTTGTGGAAATTTCGGAAAATAAGAAGAGGTGTAAAAATGGAAAAATACAGCTGTGAAAACCATATAGAACACGCTTTAGACATGTTTGTGGCAGAGCAAAAAGAGTTCCCGATTATGGATAAAGTCGAAGAGGATAAAAAGTTATCCACAAAATGTAGCTACTGTGAACAGCCTGCAGAATATCTTGTATCAAGTAAATAACTTTACACAAGATATAGGATTCTCTTGTGGATATGTTGATAACTTTTGTGGATAATTTGTTTGTAAATGAAATGTAAAGGTGGATAACGTGTGAATATAACGATTGTATCAGTCGGAAAACTAAAAGAAAAGTACTTAAAAATGGGCATAGACGAATACGTAAAACGTCTCGGTGGCTATGCAAAAATGGATATAATCGAAGTACCAGATGAAAAAGCACCCGAACAGCTAAGCGAAGCAGAAATGGAAATCGTCAAGAAAAAGGAGGGTGAACGTATTCTATCTAAAATCGGCCCAGATACATACGTTATCGCCTTAGCCATTAACGGTAAAATGAAAACCTCAGAACAAATGGCGGCAGATCTTGAATCTCTAATGACCTACGGCAAAAGTAAAATCGCGTTCGTCATCGGTGGTTCCCTTGGTTTACATGACGATGTGTTAAAACGAGCTGATGAGCAACAGTCTTTCGGAAAGATGACATTACCACATCAGCTAATGAAACTTGTTTTGGTGGAGCAGGTTTATAGGAGTTTTAGGATTATGAAGGGTGAACCGTATCACAAGTGATAGTAAAGCGGAAGTTTGAAATTATTATATAGATAAACATAAAAAAGTCGTCTTTCTATGTTACATAGAGATGACTTTTTCATTTATTTTTGATATGTGTTTTGATTTCTATATCTACTAAATTAATCTTTTGTATTGTTATGAATGTTTTTCTAAAAATTTAATAATCATTTCGGAAAGTACGTTCGTATTTTTTAGTATTTTCTCTCTTGTTATGATACTATTAAAATACATAATATTACAAAAAAATAGGAGTGATTTTTGAATAAAAGATAAAAAAGTATATATTTAGTATTAATTGAAGTAACAAACTGGTAGTGAATCGGTATTTTGATGATGATATAAATTTTAAATTCACTATTAGCAATAATTTTGATAGGTTTTTAATATTTAATAGAAGAGGTCAATGAATGGGGTAAATTGCAACGTTACCCTTATTATGGTCTTGAGTCCGAGGATTCATTAGTAAGATTCATAAGGTCCTATAGAATATTTACCACTAGGAATGAATTCTATTTAGGAAAGATTAGATAGAAAAGATAAAATGTTTAGAGGTGTATAATGAAGTGTTTAAAATGTAATAATGATTTTATTGAGGAATTTTCATATTGCCCATATTGCGGCACATCCTCTAGTTTACAAGAAAGAAATAATATAATTAATGCTGGTACTAATAATGTAAATATTGGGATAGGAAATAATAGTAAGCAGGAAATTCATTTAAATATACAAGAAAAAGAAGAAAAAGTAGTTAAGTATGAAAATAAGTTAGATGGGGAAATTATTGGAGGAAAAAAAGGTTATAAATATAGATTGCAAATTTCAAGTATTTTATCTGTAGTTTCGGCTGTCGTTACAATTGTAGGCTATATTTATAATAAGAGTAATTATATTGCACTTTTTGTAATGATAACGGTAGGTTTAATTATATATGCAATTGATTCTCTATGGAAATTTACGGAGTTAAAAAAGAATGGAATAGTTTATAAAAATAATAATCCGATTCTTTATGAAGAGAATGAAACTGTTTATAGAGTGAGGAAGTATGGAATCTGTCCTGTATGTCAGGGCAGGGTTAATATACATTATGATAAACAAATTAATAGAGCGCTTGGAAAATGTGTAAATAATCCAGAAGATCATTTATTTACGTATGATCATACTATAGATGCTGGTTTTCCTTTTACATACATCAAATTTTATGAAAATAAATGATGATATTAAAGTAACTAGGAATGTAATTAGTGAGGTAAACGTTTACTTCTCCCAATACCAAGTGCTTTAGTGCTCTTTTTAAGGACAGGGAGAACGTATCACAAGTGATAGTAAAGCGGAAGTTTGAACTGATTGTATAATAAGAGATACTTTTAAAAAGCCTTATTTTAGAGACGTAACTTGATTTGTAATAAAAGACACTTACTACCAAATTGTGCTAATATTATAATTATTAAAGTTGAATTGGAAGTGAGATGTTTGTTACAATCAGGAACTTTAGTTGAGTTTGATAGAAAAAAACAGTTTTTACATGTTAAATCTCTTGGAGAAGGTGGAACGGGAGATACACATCTTTTTAAGGATGAGACAACTGATATGCTGTTTGCATTTAAAAAATACTCTCCAAAGGATACTAACTATATAGATGAACATTATCAACGATTTGTAGATGAAATCAAAATATTGTTTAAGATTTCACACCCTAATATAGTTAGAGTCTATAATTATTATTTATATCCTGAGTATAAATTAGGTTATCTGCAAATGGAGTATATAGATGGAGTTACGATTGAAGATTTTGAACCGGACTTTTTAGGGAAGAGCTGGGGAGAAATTTTTACTGAGACGATATCAGCATTTGAATATTTGGAATCGAATAAAATACTGCATAGGGATATTCGTCCAGCAAATATTATGATAGATAATAGTGGAAAAGTTAAGGTAATTGATTTTGGGTTTGGAAAGAAACTAACGGAACACGATATAGATGCTAGAAGTGTATTTTTGAATTGGCCAGTAACCCATTGGCCAGATGAAACGAAAGATGAAGGAATATACAATCATCAAACTGAAATTTATTTTCTAGGGAAATTATTTAGTAATATCCTTGGTAAAGAACTTCCTAATTTTAAATTTGAGCATATCGTTGATAAAATGATTAAATTAAACCCTATTGAAAGATATACATCATTCCATGATATTGGAATAGACATTTCCCAAGGAGTTCTAGGTGAAATTAACTTTACAAAGAGAGAAAAAGAAGTGTATAGGGATTTTGCAGATATACTTTCAATGTATATCAAAAGTTATGTTAATTATTACGAGCCTATCAATGATCTCAATGTTACGATGAGTAAGTTAGCTATTCTTATACGAAATAGTTCTTTGGAACGTTACATTCAAGATAATAGTGAATTAATAAAATGTTTTATTAATGGTAATTTTTCGTATGACTCGACTAACAATATTGAATTATCATTTGTGATTGATTTTTATCAATTGATGCAACGACTAGTCCCTTATAAACAAAAAATAGTATTAGATAATATAAATATGAGATTATCTAGAATAAAGATAGAAGTAGATTATGATGAATTGCCGTTCTAATGAATTTTTAATATAATGCTCTAGAAAACAAGTAAGTCGCCCATATAAGGGCGACTTTATTTGTCTTTGTCTTCTATAAGGTCTATGATGTCTCTAATATCATCTAACTCTAAAGTATCTGCGATTTTTTCTATATGACTAAAGTTTATATTTTGCCTTTTTTGATTAGCTAATTCGCTTAAAGCAGCATGGCGTATATCAGTTAATCGAGATAATTCCCTTAATGAAATTCCTCTTTGATTGACTAGTTCATGAATCTTCACTTTGACTTTTCTTGTCATAGCTCTCCCTACAATCGATTGATATTGACTATTAAGGAAAACTTACCATATACTAAATAATATAGTGGTACGCTTAAGCGTACCGATTTTTTATATGTTTTTTTATAAAGAAAGACGAATAATCAAAAAGTAGGAGGAATATATTAATGAGTGAGCTAAAAATGGATGATGTATTGGTAAAGAGGAAGCCTATATGGAAAAGTAAGGTTATATGGGCTATCGGAATTATCGTAGTATTATTTTTAGCCTATAAATTAGGTAGCTCTCCAAATGTACCAGAAGGTATTGGAGAAAATTATTATAGTAATGCTCTATGGGCGTTCCATGAACTAAACGTAGCGTTTGAAAATGGTGAATTTCCGAGTAATGAGGTTACAAAATCTATCTCTGATAACGCAAGAGAAGTAGAAACTAATTCGGCCAATTACACTGATAAGGAAAAATATTTAAGTGAACAATTTATAAAAATGGTTCTAGGAGTAGGTGAAGGTTTGGAAGAGCAAGTATATGAAGCTCGTTCTAATCTCGCTAACGTGTTGGAAATAGAAGAAACGTATTAGAAATAGGTGGGGGCTTATTTTAATAATATATAGAAAGTTCTCTCGATAAAAAATATATACAGCTCTCGAAATCTCTAATAACTAAGTAACTTATTTATTAGCGAGGAGAAAAAAGGGTCTCATAAATACGATAGAAAGAAGTGGAAAATATGAAGAACGCTTATGACGAACTATCTAACGAACGAGAAGGATATGTGATGAAAAATGAAGAGAGCGGTGTGGAGATAACTTGTACTGAAAAATTTGTGAAGGCATGGGAAGAAAGAGGTTTTGTGATTATTAAAAAAGGTCTTGTTAAATTAGTTAATGAAAAATAAGCAAATCTCCAATGGCTATAAAGCCCCTTAGGTGATGACTGGTTGCTAAACTTCCAGAAACCACCTAAGGGGCTTTTGACGTAATAATTATGGTAGTTTAGCTGGAGAAGATATAAAATGGCAAATTCCTTGTTTATAAAGCCTTTAACCATTTGAAACTAGGGATTGAGTTTGTCTTTAAATTACCAGGTTCCTTCGAAAGGAAAAAGATAGATAACGGCACTTAGTAGTTAAAGATTTTTATGTGCATTTTTATGTGTGATCGTGCTGTTAAGGATTCCTGTATTTCCCACACCTCGTTCTAAATCTATGTGGAAATATGAAACTATATGTCGCTTTAAGGTGATAAAGCCCCACACGCCCACTTGTGTACTTTAGCGCTTTAACGCTTTAGATAAAATATAGGTGGATATTAAGAAGTAGAATGAAATTTACATCTGAATACTCTACTGAAATTTGAATGAACAGAAAAAAGCTAGAGCATATAAATGGATATAAAGAAACAGAGACACAGACAATTGAAAAGGACTTATTTGAAAGAAAGTGAAAAAAATAGCACTTCAGCGAAGCTGAAGTTTCTACTTCTTAATATTTATGGGTGATTCATGCCCTCGTTGAAGAGACGTTTTCCATAATGAAATAATCAAGAGATAAACTAATCTCACTCCTCGCTATGCTCGGAGGACTTCGCTTCGCTCCGTCCACTGTTTATTTCCGCTCCTACTCCTTATAATCCGATAATAGACACACCATCCCGTTCCTTGAATGTGAAAAAACCGCCTTAATTCATTTAATTTTTGTTTCCATGAGAATTTACGGAGTACACTTCATCTCTCTTGGTTTATTTATATTAAACCCCAAAAAAACGGGGGGACTATGGGTTGAGAGGATGGGATAATATGGAATATTATGATAGTGAAATGAAACGTATAGGTGATTACATCAAAGTGAAGCGTTATGGAAAAAAGATCAGGAAAAGAGATACCTCTAAGAAAACTAAGGCTGAACGACAAGTAGAAATTATGAAGGTAGAGAGGGATTCTGGACTTTCCACCATTGAGAAAATGATAAAAATAGCTATTTTGAAAAATAACGGTTCTAAAGAAAGGGAATATAGTAAGAAGGAGAAGAGAGAGCCTAAAGCTCGGAAACTTACTATGAAGGAAAAGGAAACTTTCGGTGATTTAATGGATATGAACTTTAAGCTAGGCGATAAATATGTGACTCTGACTTATGCAAAGGAAAATGTGTCGCTAGAGCAAGCCAGTCGGGATTTTGACAATTGGATAAAACGTATGCGTGATAAGTATTCTGATTTTAAATATCTAGCTGTGCGTTCTTTTCAAAACCGTGGTACAGTTCATTTCCATGTGCTGATAAATATACCTGATATACCAACTGGAGAATTAAGAAATGGTGTATTTCAAGATATATGGGGACATGGAATAGTCAACGTAAAGAATATTTATTCCCCTCAATTTATTGATAAATATGCGAGATTAAAAAATTATTTAATAAAGAACTTGTTTGAGTTTAAAGCAGATAAACGTTCTTTTGGCAAACGGCTTTATTTACAAAGCAGTAACCTAGAGAAACCAAAGATTATCAAGGGTAACTATACTGAGATAATGGAAAGTTTAAAAAACCTTGAAGGGAATTTAAAAAAGGTCGACGGATATAAGATTACTGTTGATTTTCTAAACTATATTCAGTTCACTACCTTTAAGATTATGTGGTTTAAAAATGAAAATTAGACCTTTTGCAATCCTTTAAAACATTAAGTTCTATAGATTTGTCATAGTAGTTACTTATTCCTGTGTTCTAGCGTATAAAAGGTAGTCACTTTATTCCTTTAAAAATTAAAACCAATATCCCAAAAATGCAAATGCCCTTAGTAAGATTCATCGTAACTTAGGGTTGTAATTTTACACCAGTACGTAATATGCTTGCCTAGTAATAAATTACCAAATAAAGGTAAAATGTTTAAATCGTTACGATAATTAGAATTTCCGTTACGCTGGGGGGAAAATGGTGAACGTAATAGGGTATATACGGGTTTCTACCTTAGGACAAGTAAAAGATGGTTATAGCCTAACTTATCAAAAAGATGAAATAAAATTATTTTGTGAAAAGCAAGGGTGGAATTTACTAGAGTGCTTTATCGATGCTGGTATAAGTGGAGCAAAAATAGATGAAGAAGCCTTAGAGGTAGAAAGAGAAGGCTTTCAAGATATGTTAACTGAAATTTCTACTTCTAAGGTAGATTTCGTAATTGTGCTAAATACTAACCGGTTATGGCGGTCTGATATTGTTAAAGTTTTAGTTCATCGAGAGCTAAAAAAATTTGGAGTGGATGTTAAAAGTATTGAACAGCCGAATTATAGCATTTATAAGAAAGACCCAAACGATTTTTTAGTGAACGGTTTAATGGAGTTACTGGACGAGTATCAACGTATGGAGATAACTATGAAACTGGCACGAGGACGAAATATGAAAGCAAAGCAAGGGAAATATGCAGGAGGAAAACCCATATATGGTTATACGGCTAAAAAGGGACAAAAATTTCTGAGGGTTAATGAAGAGGAAGCCAAAACGGTAAGACGATTATTTGAGTTAAAGGGGAATTTCCAAAGCTGGTCTTTGTCTCAATTGGCTTCTCAGCTAAATAATGAAGGTTATTCGACGCAGCAAGGTAAAAGGTTTACGAAAGTTCAGGTGAAACGAATATTAGACCGTAAAGATTTCTATGAGGGAATGTATTGCTACGGTGAAATAAAAACTAAAGGTGTACACGAACCGATTCTATAAAAATTTTACATCAAGGGGAGAGAGACGAGTGGAAGCGGGAGAAAATAATAATTACAAGGAACGAAAACTGATTATTCCTTCTGTTGGGGAAATAAAAAGAAATGAGCTAATTAACATATTGGCTAGCATAATAAAAAATTATGTAAATAAGTAAAGGAAGGCAAAGTATATGACCAAACATCGTATGAAAGTAGCTATATACACGAGAGTTTCTACAGAGGAGCAAGCCAAGGAAGGGTACTCTTTGGGAGCTCAAGAGGATGCTTTGAGGAAATATGCTGAAAGTAATAACTTGGAGGTTTATGATGTCTATTCTGATGATGGTTATTCGGGTAAAAGTTATGAGCGTCCTGAAATTCAGCGTTTATTTAAGCATTTATATGACGGCAAGTTTCAAGCAATCCTTGTTAAAACTGTAGATAGGATTTCCAGAAGACTTAGTGATATTTCCAAATTGCAAGATGAGGTATTAGTGCCTAACAATTGCCGTTTATTGGTGAGCGATAATAATTTAGATAGCTCAACTCTTGACGGAAAAATGTTCATAAATCTGATTGGTACTTTTGCTGAATATGAGCGTGGAATGATTATAAGTCGGGTAAAAGCTGGTATGGAAAAAAGAGCAGAACAAGGCTATTGGAACGGTGGGATTGTACTAGGCTATAATAATATAAATAAGCAGCTAGTTATTAATACCGAGGAAGCAAAGCTCGTTAAAAGAATATTTGAGTTAAGGGCAGAAGGTAAGGGATATAAATATATTGCTAAAACCGTAAATGAGGAAGGTTATAGATCAAAAAAGGGAAATCTTTTTAGTATCGGTACGATCAAGACAATATTAGAGAATGAAGTTTATATAGGTAAGTGTAGATGGGGGAAGAGAAAGGACTGGAATACTAAAAGGCGCAATGGAGTTACTAAAGATTATGTTTTAGTCGAGGGAAAGCATGAAGCAATAATTTCCCTCGATTTATGGGCTAAAGCCCAAACAATTAATAATACTAATAAAGAGAGTGTATCAAAAAATAGAAATTTTCATGGCGATTTTATTCTTTCGGGAATTCTCCGTTGCCCTGCTTGTGGTGCTGGAACTGTAATGAGTAAGTCGAAAAAAAGAGATGGGAGCGGTTATCATTTATACTATATGTGTCAAGCATTTGCCAGTAAAGGCTTAAAAGCTTGTAAATCAAATTTAATTGGTAAAGAAAGTATCGAAAAGAAGGTACTCCAAAGGGTTAAAGAGCTATTAAACGATATGACGATAGTTGAAGATGTGCTTGAGAGGATTGAAAGTCAAAAACTACTTGAAAAAAGCTCAATGAAAAATACTTTATTGTTGAATAGTAAAAATCTGGAGAAGAAAAAAGCCTTATTAAATAAGCTTAATAGTGACTATTCCTCTGAAAAGCTTGGAGCGAGGGTTTATAATATGCAAGCCGAATTAATCCTAAAGGATATAGATGATATGGAGGAAAGAAAGAGGCGGGTTGAAAGGGAATATGAAGATTTACAAAGCGAATCAACTATTACTAAAGAGACGATTTATCAAGCCCTTGAACATTTCGATAGCCTATACAAAACCGCTACCTTTGAACAAAGAAAGTTACTTTTAAGAGCGTTAATTAAAAAAATTGAAATTGAGCCAAACCGAAAGGATATAAAGTGTATAACTTTTTGGTTTGATTACGATGACGCTTTACTACTTAGTAAGACAGGGAGAACCTTACCACAAGTAAGCACATAGTTATTTTTTTTGAAGCGTCAAAGTACAACTCAATGTCTTTGACGCTTCTTTTAGTTGGTGAATTTCCTTCATTGACGGTTATTTTATTAATAATAGTATGAATTAAATCCTTTTCTTCTTTTTTCGCTCCAATTTTTAACCTGATTAAAACGAATGAAATCAGCATACAAAGGATTAGTAATGATTGTCCTTATAGAATTAGTTGAAAAATGTGCATTTCACTTTGTTTTATATCCTTCATGATTCAATTGTTTTGAAGCCTTTTCCACTAATATATAAATCAAAAATATATTTAACAAGATTGGCTTCACTTTCATTAATTACTAATTTCTTATCCTTGAAAGAGTATCCTAAGACCTTCCACCGTCTCATTTCCCTTCCTTTGCTCTCTGGGTCATTCCCATTTTTACATTTTCTAAAATCATATTTCTTTCTAATTCAGCAAAGCTACCCATCATTTGAAGCATAGCTTTTCATGTTGGTGTTGAAGCGTCAATATTTTCACTATAACTAAAAAAGGGATTTTTCGATGAATGTGGTTATAAAATTACATATAAGTCAAGGTTAAGTTGAACCTGAATCATTTGGGATTGACGATGATAAAAAATAATAATACTCATAGAGTAAAATATTTAAATATTTTTGTAACGAAATTAAATTCTAGGAGTTATATAAGTGAAGGTGGTGAAAATGGGTGGACTTTGAGGAGATCTATCAAGAATATTTTAAAGAAATTTATTTGTTTATCAAATCATTAAGTAACGATGCGAGTATAGCCGAGGAAATTATGCAAGAAGCATTTTTTAAGGCGTTAAAAGCAATTGAAAAATTCGATGGTACTAAAGATATTAGAGCGTGGCTTTTTACAATTGCAAAAAATACATATTTCTCTCACTACAAAAGAAATAAACGACAAATAGATTTGGATGTAGTAGAAGAATCAGGAGTGCAAATTGTAAGTCATTTGATGAATGAAGAAGATGCCTTCGCAGTTCATCAGTTTCTTCACTCGATGAAAGAGCCATATAAGGAGGTCTTTTCACTACGTACTTTTGGCGAATTACCGTTTGAGAAAATAGGGCTTCTTTTTGGAAAAAGTGCAGGCTGGGCAAGGGTGACCTATTACAGAGCGAGGAAACAAATTATTGAGTATATGGAGGATAAGAATTATGAAAGAGATTAAATGCACAATTATTCAAGATATTTTACCACTTTATATTGATGGGGTAGTTAGTCAAGATACAAAAGAAATGGTAGACCAGCATTTACAGCATTGTGAAAAATGCCAAAAGGAATATGGAACAATGAAACGTGAACTGTATATTCCAGCAGAAAATAAAGCCCCTATTATTCAAAAGATTAATAAAAAATGGCGTAAGAAAAAAATAATCATTTCATTTGCCTCCGTTTTTGCTACAGCTATCATTTTATTAGGAGCGTATCTATGTATTTTTTATTATGAAAGGGTTATTCCGTACTCGAAAAATCTATTTAAAATTGAAATGCAAAATGATAATCAATTGGTTTCTCATTATTACGGTAAAAGTTATGCTACTTTTCACGGGACCTATCCTAGCCCAATTGTAATTGACGGTGAGAAAAAGAATGTGAGTTTTATCTTTTACACAGAAACAATTGCTGATTCGCCTTCAAGAAGCCTAATTAATTACGAGAAGAATCTCAATGAACAGGATTATATCTGGAAGTTTGATGAAAGTGAAAAAATTGATGCTGTGTATTATGTGGACTATGATGTAGAAAAAATCGTTGCTAGAAAGGATTCTTGGGATTCAGTTTTAGAACGTGCTGTATTGATTTGGGAGAAATAACAATTACTTTTTTTATTCAAAATGTGTTGGCCTCCCTTTTTGCGTATTTGTTCTTTTGATTTGGGTGGTAGTTACTGTTTTTTCAGTAAGACTAGTACCGTTTTTCAAAAAAATGTATAATATGCTGATGTATATGTAAGGAGGAATAAAAATGGATTTTTGTGTTCACTGTGGTCATCAAAATGCAGAAGAAACTAATTTCTGTGAGAACTGTGGTAAACCTATTAATTCGGTAAGGGAAACAAAATCTGAATCGAATAATTCTGTAGGACCACAGTATTCTAAACAAAATGGAAAAATGTCGAAGAAGAGTAAGTTTACAATCATAGGTATTGCAGTAATGATCGGGTTAGTTGTGATCGCAAATATTGCTATTACAAAAATGTTAGATCCGATGAAGCAGATTGAAGCGATGGATTCTGCATTGAAACAAGAAGATTATCAAGCGTTTTTAGAAGAATTCCAAATTCCTGAAAAATCGATTTATGATGCTGAAAGTTTTTCTTTGTATGTAAAGGAAAATGGGTGGAGCGCAATTCGTGATAATTTAATAGAGGAAGTAAATTCTTTAGAAAATGGTGAATTCGCGGATCCCATTAGTGATAGTCATGGTACAGATTTGATAACGATTTTACAAAAGGAAGTCTTGTTTGGGCTCTTTAAAAAGGTAGAATTCAAATTGGTACCAATAGAAGTCTACACTGAAGCGCCATTAAAGGATATAGAAATTATGATTAATAATCATAAAGTTAAAACGGATAACGAAGGCACACAATTATTGGGCCAGTATTTGCCTGGTGTTTATGCCTGGAGTTATACGTATGATGGCCAGTGGGCTAACTTGAAGAATAGCGGTGAACTGGCAATCCGAGGGAATGGATCAAATAAGCTGAAAATTGATATTGATTGGGATATGACATCTTTAGAATTAGATTCTGACATAGAAGATGCAATCGTTTATGTAAATGGGAAATCCACTAAAATGACTGTTTCAGAAATAGGGGAAATGTACCCTCTTCCAGCTGACGATATTATAAAGATTTATGCTGTTGCCAAAAACTCAAAAGGTCAAGAGGTTCAATCAAATATCATTACTTCAGATGCCCGATATGCTTACTTTGAGTTTCCAGAAGATACAAATCAACCTACTATTGAAGAAGAACAAGAAAAAGTTACAAATGGAAGTCAAAAAGATGAGTACATACAGAAGCTAGATTCGATTGATGCTGGCTTAGCAGATTTGGAGCATTTGTATACTAATAAAGATAATACAGAAATTTTAAAAGCAGAAAAAGAAACATATACTAGATGGGATAATATCTTAAACGAAATTTATGCTTTGTTAAAACAGCAACTTTCTAGTGGTGATATGCAGAGTTTAAAAGAAGTACAAATAGAGTGGATTAAAGACAAAGAGAGTTCTGCCAAAAATGCGGCTTCAAAGTATGCTGAAGATGAAATGAAAGAAATTACAAAGTATAAAATTGAAGCTCAATATACGAAAGAAAGATGTTATGAGCTAGTAAAAAATTATATGAAATAAACAAGTGAAAAAGAGAGTTTTAAAATCTATTACACAAGATATCTACATAAAAAATTCTCTAAATAATTGAGTGTGTTCTTTAAAAAAATAAACCCCAAGAATGCTGTGAAATCGACATTCTTGGGGTTTTTATTTCGATGTGTATTTATTTACTCTAAAAGGGACGTCTTAGACAGCCTCTTTGCCTTTATACACTGATGTAAGAGCTATCGGAATTAGCTCTATCTGTTCTGATTTTTACCAGATGGAAACCCGATCTTCCGGGGCTACATACATGCCATCTCCAGGCTTAATTCCATACGTATCATAGAATTGTTGGAAGTTCACAATCGTGCGGTTTACCCGAACTTTATTGGCTGAATGTACATCATTTTTGCTCAACATCGCTGCAAATTCTTTTGTAGTTGTGGATTTCCATACTTCTGCACTGCTTTCGAAATATGCTTTATAATCCGGATTACTCATTTGGGATACAACTTGCAATGAAGCTGCCATTCCACCTAAATCAGCGACATTCTCGCTTAGTGTAAGCTGACCGTCACTCAAAACACCGGGAATAATCTCAATTCCATTATAGAACTCAATCAGTTTCTGGTTTTTCTCTTTGAATTTCTTAAAGTCTTCTTCTGTCCACCAGTTATTTGCATTTCCATTTTCGTCGTATGCAGATCCGTTGTTATCAAATGCATGGCTGATTTCATGGCCGATGACCATGCCAATGGCACCATAGTTTGCTTCAGGTTTAGCGTTAATATCATAGAAAGGCGCTTGGAGAATACCGGCAGGGAACGTAATTTCGTTATTAAAAGGATTGTAGAAGGCATTTACGGTATATACACTCGTTGCCCATTTCGTTCTGTCCACTGGTTTTCCAAGCTTGGCTTTCATGTCATCAATGTATGCTTTGTTTACTGTGACGGTATTAGAGAGCAGTGAACCGCCTTCGTCATATGTCTTGATAGCTACTTTATCTAATGTCGTATCCCATTTATCTGGGTAACCGATCTTAACAATCATCGTATCCAGCTTTTTAATTGCTTTAGCTTTTGTTGTCTCTGACATCCAGTCAAGAGATTTGATTCTTTCCCCATACGTAGCAATTAATTTCTCTACCATTTGCTCAACATCTTTTTTAGCTTCTGGTGAAAAATGTTTCTCGGCAAACATTTGCTCCAAATATCCGCCCATTGAGCTAGTTGTCTTGGCTACAGCGATCTCTTGAGCTGTTTTTTCACCTGTAACGCCGTATAACGTTGCGTCAAACTCAATAGCAGCATCTTTGAATTCATCTGACAACGAACCGCTTGTTGCCATAATCAATTGCACTTTGGCGTAAGCCTTAAGTACGTTAAGATTAGCCTCAGTCAAGAGATCTGCGCCTTTTTGCGCCAGCTTCACATCGGTTACGATCACTTTATCAGCACTGTCGACTTTCATCGATTTCAAGACTTGTTTCATATCTACTGTTTTGAACATGTCATCGAATTGTTCGATTGTATACGGATTATAGTATTTATTGACGTCACCTTGTTCATGAGGTTCAAGTGATACGGAAGCTAAGCCTTTCTCCATATCATATATTTTTTCGGCAAATGCATTCGCAGCAGACTTTTCCTCGCCCGATGCCACAAGAAGTTTGGTCATATATTGAATATAGGCTTTTTTCGCTTTCGCGTCTTCTGTTACAAAGCTGTTCTTATCCAGAACAGAAGTTAATCCAGAGTAATACAAAGCATTTTCACTGCTGTTCTTTGCATCGTTCATGATTGAAAAGCTAAATAATGAGGTTAGACCCAATTCTTTCTCCAGGATAAGATCGGCTTGAACGAGTTCATCAAGTGTTTTTGCCTCGTCAATTGCCTTTACATATTTCTGGATAGGCTCCATCCCTTGTTTATTTCTACTTTTTGAATCCAACGCTGTCGAATAGAAGTCGGCAATTTTTTGTTCTTTTGTTCCTTCTGCGAACTGTTTGCCAGCGAGTTCATTTATTATTTTTTCTATTTTATCGTTATTTTGCTTGTGCAGCTCAGAAAACACGCCGCCCATGATTTCCCCAGCCGGAATTGTCGATTTATTTAACCAGTCCTTATTGATTGCTTCATAAAAATCGTCATTTAAATGGGAGCCTTTAAGCGACCAAATTCTAGAAATTATATTTTGAAACTCAGCGATCGTAATAGTGTCATTTGCGCCTAATGTGCCGTCAGGATTGCCCGTCAGTACGCCTGCTTTTGCCAGTTTATCGATATCTTTTTTAGCCCAAGCGGGTACATCGGAGAACTCGACGCCGAATGTTCCACTGCGCAAATCATTTCCAACAGGCTTTGGCAATTTTCCAAATGCTCTGCTCAACATGACTAAAGCTTCAACCTTCTTAGCTGGCTCATTCTCTCTTAAATCTCCATTTTTAGAGCCTTGCATAATGGCTTCTTTATTAATTCCTTGTTGATAAGCGTCTGCTGCCATCAACAAAGTTTTTACAATCTCTCCTCTTGTCGCTGATGGCGACTTTTCATCGGCATACACCGATACGCTAACTGATAGGACCATTATTATGGTCATAAGTAAGGATAAAACCTTCTTTTTCATCTTCGTGCTCCTCTAAAGTATATTTGTATAAATAAAGATAAATGGGTAGAATTTAGAATTTTCACCATTTACATACCATTGTAGTTGATTTATTTCAATTTGAAAATATGTCAGGAGCTTTTTAAATTTCAAGAAAGCATGATTTATTCAATTTGGGCTGATAGAGCTTTTAAAATTTAAAAAGGTTTAAATATCGTTAACGCTTTTATTATATTCTGGATTAACTTGTGTCATACAACATGTGGGGGAAGTTTAGTTTTCAAAAAGGCGTGAAGGTTGATTACTTTAGGAAAGTAGACGAAGCACCTACTATGATACGGTGAATTGTATCATAAGTAAGATTATTAAAAAGACCACCCAAAACATTGATAATGCAATGTTTTAGGTGGTTTTATTAACTCTAAATTAAATTTATGATAAGCTAGAAAAAGGAAATTAAGGATAAATACGCATGGTAAAACTCTGGATGTTTGTTGATCTAGCAGTAATTTATATAATTCGCATTGTTCTTGGTTTCTTATCTGGTGTATATCTTTTGGATGGTACAACATCTCGGTTAATTAATGGTGAGCGGAAGCAAAAAAATTTATAAGGTTGAAAAAATATTGTTTAAATGAACCGCGCTTAGACAATTTACAAAAACGTATTATAAGTAAGTGTGGTTTTTATCGGAGGGTTAACAATGAAAAAAGCAGAAATGATGGACAAGTATTTGGACTCTTATGGAAAAGGAATTAGTAGTTCTGAGATTTGTCATGTTGTAGATTTAGTTTTCAAGATTAATTTAGATGAGACACCTATTTTATCAAAAGAGAAGGAAGAGATAGATGGAATTTCTTCATCAACAGGGAGAGCGGTAATAGATTCCTATCTAAATCAATATGACAGCAACATAACAGGGGCAGAAATTCGCAAAATAATAAATGAAATTTTTGGTGTTAATTTAGAAGCGATATCTTCATTAGAAGGAGCAAGAATTTCTTTATATTCAAAAGGTCAGTGGATTGTTCAACATGAAAAAGACTTATTTGTAGTATATACTGGAGCAAGTGATGTTGACGTAAAGGTCTTTCCTACAAATTATTTCACTGAACAAACTGGGTTAGTAGCATTACCTTCTGATTTACAACATGCACTAACGAGTATAGGGTATCACTTCGAAGAAGAAATCGATAGTTACTATTTCTTAAATCCAACAGGTGAGGCTGTTCCAGATGCCTTCAAAGGAAAAACAATAGGCGCTATACTTGGTGTCATCCAACAGTCATTCTCAAATTTATAAACAAACGAATACATAAATAAGTTAGTAATTGGAGATAGAAAATCTCTGTAAGAAAAAAAGTCATATAGGGGAATATGATTCCCAATCTATATGAATTTTCATATTTAACTTCTCTCAGCAGAAGTCTGCCACCTCTATAGGTGGTGAGATGAATGCGGATTTAAGCTACTTTTCAGCGGGTATCCAAACACCCGCTGAAATATAGGAACTCAGTCTAAGAACGCCACGTCCTGTGGCGTTTTTACCGAAATGACCGACATCGTGTCAGCCCTCGTGCAGGCCTAAGCACAAAGCCGATTCCGGACGCAATTATGCCTCGGCATAATTGATTCAAAACCTCTTACTTTCCAAAGGAAGATAAAAATTTAACTCGGTCTCCCATAGGAGGTGTGTTATTATCTGTTAAAACTACTTCCAAGACTGCTGGTCCATTTAAATTCAGTAAGTTATTTATCGTATCTTGGTTAATATCTTCTAGTTCTGTTACTTGGAAATTCGGTATATCCATAGCTGAAGCCAATGCACTAATACTAATTGGATTTTGCTCAAAAGATGGGTGAGTACGCTGGAACTGTAGAGCATGTCCATGGTATACCATTCCTAAGCGAGCATTATTCATAACAATAAACAAGATCGGTAGATTATATTCTTTTGCTGTTAATATTTCCATTCCATGCATGAAAAAGCAACCATCACCTGTGATACATACAACAGGGCGTTCAGGTTCAGCTAACTTTGAGCCAATGGCAGATCCAATTCCACTTCCCATTGCGCCAAAATGGACATTAATATCATAAGTATCATTATCTAAAACCTTCATGTGATGAATGACATAGGACATAAATTCACCAATATCAATTGTATATCTAGTGGAGGATGGTAAATGTTTTTGAATACTTAATAGAACGTTTTTCGTGTTATATTCTTCCATATCTCCAAGAGGCGCATTATTTTCTTTACCCTCAAGAGCACTCTCTTTTCTTGTAAGCCCTTTAGTTCTTAACTCTTCTATAAGTAATAGTAAACTTAAATTGATATCACCTAGCACAGGTAGATCAATCTCATATTTTCGATTGAACACCGATTGATCATAGTCCATTTGTATAGAAAAACGGTTTTTCGTAAGGTTTATGTTGTAGTTATTTGTAGCTGTTTCTCCTAAACTTGAACCCACGATTAACAATACTTGTCCATCGCCATCAGCTATTAATTCTGAGGCAGCCTCGTGGCCAGCAAAGCCGAAAACGCCAACTAGAAGAGGATGATTTTCTGGAATGAATCCTTTTGCTTGCGGTGTTGTTAGAATCGGCCAATTTAGAATTTCTGCTAACTCTAGTAATTGTTCAACTGAATTTCTTACGCCTTGTCCTACTAAAATGTATCCGTTCTTTCTTTTTATTAGCTCTTCAGCTACATTTTTAATAGTATCCATAGTAGGAACTATTGCTGTTCTTTTTGGTGGAGCTGGTATTTCTATGTCTTGCACTATTTCGTGTTGAACATCTATTGGTATAGCAATATGTACTGGACCAGGCACTCCGGATATAGCGATTTCGGAGGCTTTTACTATTTCTTTCAGTAAATCCTTTGATTCTTTAACTGTTACACTGTATTTAGTAACTGGTTGAAAGATCGGCTGAGCATCTAACTCTTGAGAAGCATTTAAGCCGATTGTGCTAACTGGAACAGCACCGGTTAAAAATAAAACCGGTAAATGCTCGCGCATAGCATTTGCAGCACCTGTTACTAGGTTAGTTCCACCAGGGCCACTACAACCAATACATACGCTCATCTCGTTTGTATATTTTGCGTAAGCTGCGGCCATGTATGAAGCAGCACCTTCATGTTTTGTTACAATCGGTGTTAAGTCTTTCATATCATACAGTTCATCAAAAAATGCATTGACTGAACCTGCTGGAATACCAAAAATATATTGAACACCGTTACCTTTTAAATATTCTAAGACCGTACGAGCTGCTTTCATTATAAATCTCCCTTTTTTATAATATAGAACGTTAAGTTAATAGAAATATTTTTTCATAATATCTTCAGCCTTCATGGGCTTACTAAATAAATAACCTTGCATTAAATAACAATTTTGTCTCAATAAAAAATCGGCCTGTTCTTTTGTTTCAACCCCTTCAGCAATAACTTCAAGCTTTAAATTTTGAGCGAGGGTAATAATTGTATTTGTAATTGCTGCTGCATCATCCGTTAACATCTCTTGTACAAAGGATTTATCAATTTTTAATGTAGATATCGGCAGATTTTTCAAATAACCTAAAGATGAATATCCGGTACCAAAATCATCTATGGCTAAATTTACCCCAAGTCCCTTTAATTGTATCATTGTTTTTAATGTTAATTCTGTATTTTTAACAATTAGATTTTCTGTAAGTTCTAATTGTAAATACTCAGGTGACAAGTCTGTCTCTTGTAGGACATTTTCTACAATAGAAAATAAATTACTCTGTTCGAATTGATGGACGGATAAATTTACAGACATACTAATTAAAGGACATCCTTGGTTATGCCATTTTTTCAATTGCTTGCAAGCTTCTTTAAGAACCCACTCACCTATAGGGACGATTAAACCGGTTTCTTCAGCAAGTGGAATAAACTTATCTGGTGTAATCATTCCGTGTTCTCGATGATTCCATCTTAATAAAGCTTCAACGCCCTTAATTTTGTTTGTTTTATAGTTTATTTGTGGCTGATAGAAGATAATAAGTTCATCTCGCTCTAATGCTTTATATAAATCATTTTCAAGCTTGATACTTTCAAAAGTTCTCGTATCCATTCCTTCGCTAAAGAAATGGTAGCTAGTACCTGGTGTTTCTTTTGATTTGTACATAGCTGTGTCTGCATTTTTGATTAATGTATCTGTCGTATCCCCATTATCAGGAAACAGGCTTATACCAATACTTGTTTTAATGTAAATTTCATTGTCTATAAGGTTGAAAGGTTTAGAGAAAGAAGCATTAATACAATTAATAACCTTCAAAATGTCATTTTCACATTTAATATTAGGCAAATAAATTGTAAATTCATCCCCTCCTTGCCGTGATACAGTTGCATCTCCTAGGACGCAAGTACTTAAACGTTTGGCAACCTCTTGAAGTAATAGATCGCCATAGCTATGTCCAAGCGAATCATTTACTAACTTAAAACGGTCTAAATCCAAATAGAGAACTGCTAATTTTTCTCCGTTCGCTTTTGCATACTTTAGCCCTTGAGTTAGTCTATCTATTAAAAGAATTCTATTCGGTAAATTCGTTAAACTATCAAAATAAGCGTGGTATTTAATCTTTTCTTCTAGTTGCTTTCTTTGAGTTATATCTTTAAATGTGACAACTTCTCCTACAATCTTGTCTCCTTCTTTTATTAAGGAGGTTACATATTCTACTGGAAAGTTGGAATTGTCTTTTCTAAAAAATACCTTGTAGCTGTTGAAATTAGTGTTTAATAAGGATGAAATAATAATTTTGTCTTCCGTTTCACTACCACTCATAATAATATCGACGGATTTTCCGATTAATTCTCGCTCTGTTTCATAACCTAACATGAGTGCACCTGCTGGATTGCAAAATGTAATGTTTCGATCAAGATCTAATCCAAAGATACCTTCACCTGCAGAGTTGAGAATTAACTCTTTTTCACGGCTAAGCTGCTGTAACTCCGCTACAACTTTTTCAAGCTCTTTATTTTTCACTATTACTTCTGAGGTTCTCTCCTCAATAATGATTTCTTGCTTTTCCATATATATCAGGTTTGATAATGCAGATGCTGTAGTGTCAACAATGGATTGGGCCAACTGTAATTGGGTTTCTGAGTAATAAAATGCTTTTTCTTCAAGATTAACAATAGATATTTGCCCTAAAATTTCACCCATTGAAACTAGAGGAAACATAACTAAACCGTTTATGCCGAAATTACGACAAACTTCATGATTAGGTCTATCATCCTCAAATACATTTGGAATAAGAATGGCTGTTTTGGTTTCAAAAACCTCCTGCATTACAGCATCATTGCTTTGATCAATTTTAAATTTGTTATGTGTCTTTAGCCAATTTTCTTCTGTCCAATCACTTTCCTTACTCAACTTAGCCGGTTTCACTCTTTTTTCTGCTAAAGGATCTAAAAGGTGAATCCCTATATTTTTATTATCTAAAAACTTCTCTAAGTAGAAAAAGCATTTATCAAGGCTTTCTTGTAGTGAGGAGCACATTGATAAGTCACGTGTAACATCAAGCAGCAGCTGCTTTTCGTTAATAAGGCGCTCTTTATAAGTTAAGTTGTTTGCATTTTGAATAGCAACAGCAGCCATATTCACATATGCCTCGACCGTTTGAATTTCTTCGTCTGTTAAGTTCATTGGAATTCCATAATCAAATAAAAAAACAAGGCCAAATAACTCTTGTTCAAAGGAGATGGGAAGCACTAATAAAGATTTAATATGGAACCCCTCAACTGCTCTGGGATCTGGTCGACTATCCTTCGAAGTATCAGGAATATAGATGGTTCTCTTTGTTTCAATTACTTCTTTTGCTAGTAAATCTATTTCGGTATCAATTATATGCATATTCAAAGTCCAGCCATTAATAACTGCTGGTTTTCCTACATATCCTCTGAATGTACCATCTTTTTGTGGTAAATAAATGCCCACAGAATCACATGTGACGATTTCTTCAGAAATTGCTATTGTTACCTGCTCTAATACTTCACGTAAATCTAGCTTCATATTAATCATTTTTGTTATATTAGCCAGCCGAGAATACCTCGTTTGTTCCATAGACATATATATATGAACCCCCAATTTTATCCTTATCTTGTATAAATTTTTATTAAATTATTTCTTAATTCGTATCGAATGTCCCAGTCTTTTCATTTTACAGTAGTAATAAACAGGTAGGTGAAAAAATATAAAAATTAGTAAAAAAATCTTAAGAGTATTTTGTCTTTTTATTAGTAGCCTTTTTATGTAGGACTACAATCATTCTTTAAGCGAAGGTATTCCTTGTATTTCAAGTAGCGAAAGTAAATTTAAATATATCAAACAGTGGTAATTTCTTGGGCGACTTTTTGTTGTAGGTCTAAAGGTGGGAGATAATTAGTATTTAATAGAAATAATGACATTTATTTTTTAGATAACTTAGCTGAATTGAAAATAGAGCTGGGGAGGGACTGCCAGTGGAATTCATTAAATTAAATTGTCCGAATTGTAATGGGAAAATTGAATATAAAGAGGGACAATCATTTAAATGTCCTTTTTGTGAGACCGAAATAATGTTGAAAGAGAATAAAGTTTATTATGTTGATCAGACGATTAATAATTATTATGGTGCAACTTCTGCGAATAAAGCTACACGTCCAAAAATGAATTTAAAGGCTCTTTTAATGGTACCGTTTGTAATCCTTTGTGCATTCCTTGGCTATTTCCTCTTAAGTAGCAATCAAACAGAAAATGGTAACCGTGAGAAAATATCTGTTCGAAAAATGCCTGAAAGCGAAGTTCTTTTACTCTTTTTAAAAGATATTTTTGATAAAGGAGAAGCTTTGCCAACTAAAGAAGAAATTGTAAGTATCCGTTATTTGGCAGCATACCATTCTGAAGATCAGTGGCATTTTGATTACAGTCTTGATGATCCATTTACAAATAAGCAAGCCAAAATTTCTAACTATATCATTATGGATAAGCTATTAAATACACAAAAAATCGAACAAAAAGATTTTGAAGCCTTTACTGGTCTGACGGTATTGAATTTGATGGGCGATTATGAAATATCACGAAGTGAAAATGTAAGCTTCCGACATCTGGAAGGTTTAAAAAGCTATACAGGTAGCTTTAATGAATCATTTAGTAAAATTGCTGAATATTTTAGTGATAAGTCTAATATTGTAGAGCTCTCTATCCAAATTCGAAGTAATGATGAACTTGCTTTATTATTAGAGTTTCCCAATCTTCAATCACTTGAAATTTCGTACTACACTGAGACGGTTACAGACTTCCCTCTGCTGAATCAACTGCCATTAAAATCATTGTCCTTAATGTCTGCCAATGATTTGAAGTGGTTGTCTTCATTAACTGATTTACAGTCGTTAACAATAGATCTAAGTGAAGCGACAGATTTTAGCTCGTTCTATTCACTGAATCAATTACAAGAATTGAAGCTTACAGCGGTACGAAATTTAAAAACGCTTGATTTTATACAAAACATGCCCAACCTGCAATCGCTTGATCTTGAAAATATGGATATTTCAAATGTAGAACGCCTTAGAAATAAGTCTTCATTGACAAAACTGCGTTTAGCTTCTCTTTTTAAATTAGAGTTGCATGATATTGTAAACAGCCTGTCTTCTCTGACCGATTTATCGATAACTGGTTATCATGGTGAAATATCGTCGATTGTAGCACCTCATTTAAAAAAAGCAGAATTAGCAAGTTCTTTGCTCCCCAAGCTAGAGGCACCTGTTTTAAAATATTTGACTGTTGAAATAAGTGGGGCGCAGTCGTATTTGAATGGAGAAGAATTACTAAAATACCCACAGTTAGAACAACTTACAGCAATGGAGGGTGGTGATTTTATAGGCATCGATTCTTTAAATCGTCTCCCAAATTTGCAAACGATAAATTTAAATGAGACAACTTTTTATGAAGAGACGAGTGAATTATTCAATTTACAGCATGTAAAAAAGTTAAATTGTAATGAGTGTAAGTTTCAAATTGATAGTCAAAATTCGTTTAACAATAACAACCTGGAGCATTTAACTTTGAATGATGCATCTTTTCAAATAGACAATGGTGACTGGGTGAACGAAGTTGATAAGGTTATGCCTTACTTCGCTGGTTTTTCAGCTCTGCGTTCATTCACTATACAAGATAGTTCATTACAATCATTAAGTTTTATGGAAAAGTGGCAACAAATTGAGGAGCTTCATTTAGAAAATAATGCTATTTCAAATGTAGCGCCTTTAGTGAATTTGCCTAATTTGAAAAAGCTGTATATTTTAGGGAATCAGGTGCGAAATACATCTGTTCTAGACAAAGGAATTTTGATTTATTGAGGAAATGTGCTTCTTTTCAAATAGACTTATAAAATCTCACTTAGTCCAATCAAGAGAAACGTATCATGAATAAATAAGTTTTTACAATTTGCTAAATAACCTCTGTATCTAATAAATTTTATATTAGGGACGTTAAATACAAATAAATAAAATAAGCTGTGTAGAAAGTTAGATTTTTAATAACTACTATACAGCTTATTATTTTTAATCTTTATATAATGTGCTTTAAAACATGCATCTCACTTTATCAATCAACACTCTTAAAAAAAACGATCATGATATGCCACAGATTTGCGCAGGGCCTAAATATTATCAATGCAAAGTAAGAGCTATTTATCGTTAACTTTTTATCGCTAGACCACTAAAAGAAACGGGTCCTACAATGTTTGCTTGTGTGTTGGGAGTAGAATTCTCAGCGAAAACCTGATAGAAGTTAGCGCCAGCTATTAAATTGGAATCAATAGCTTGGAATGTAAAGACGTAATTTTGTTCTGAACCAGCTGATTCTACCCCGTCTTGAGTATTGAAGATTTCTTTCCCATTACGGAACACTCTAAATACAATTTGAGAAATATCGGTAACTCCTGCTACACCAACGCTTGTAAGTAGCTCGACACGATTATTTCTTGAAGCGGTGCCTGGGATGTTTATTTGAATTGAAGCTAAAAGAACTCTAAATGGAGCCTGTGGAATTGGAAAAGCAGTTTCTAGGTTAAACGTACTTAGAGGCTCCACTGCTTGATAATCAAGGATTTGCACCATTTTATCACCTCCTTTTGCTAGGATACTATAAGATATGTTTTATAGTAGAGCTTGCTTGTGTAGTAAACTATGCCGTACTATTTTTAAACTCTGTTTAGTTAGCTGTTCAAATTTTTCTGGAATTGTAAGCCTTCAAATTAAAATCATTTGGAATTATTACGGGTTTGAGGTAATAAAAAAGGTGAAAGGTATGTAGTTGTTTTTCATACCTTTTTAGATGGGATTTAAAAAAGGTGTTTAAATTTGAGGTAGCTATTCTTCTTGCATTGAAATGAGCCAAATAAAATCATCCTCAATAATTATTTGAATGTCTAAGCCGAGGTTCATTAACTTCTCAGCTTTTAATTGTTTTGTACTTATACCACGACGTTTGTTCCCAAGAATAAGGAAATCTGTATCCTGTGTAACCGCGCCTTGCATAATTCCTCCACAAGCTCGTATTCTTTTTGCAGCTTCTGAACGTGTCATAGTGGAAAGGGCCCCAGTAAAGACAATTTGTTTATGATGAAATGGATGCTTTAAACGTTCTGATGGGTTAGAAAGTAAGATGACTTCTGTGTTGTCCTTATCGTTGTTCATGTTGGCTCTCCTTGATTGAAATAACGTTTTTACCTAATATATAGGTGACATTGATTTGATTCTACATTTAAACTAGTTATGGGAAATCGTATCATAAGTAAGGTATAAAAAATAATGTGATCCGTTAATTATGAATATTTGTATCTATAGAAAAAGCTAAGAGTATGTGAAATTTAAATTGATTTTGCATACTTTTTTTCCTAAAGAAGGATTTTATAAATAGTGACCGAACTAAGGAATAGAGCGGGCAAATTATAACTAGCTCATTATCAAAAGAAAATAAGGGGAAAAGGGTGGTTCGGTGATTCAATTCAAAAAAAATAATATTACAGTTTTTCAAAGTGTATTATATATGACTACCTCGGCAATCATTCAAACGAATGAAGCAGTAATTATGACAGATCCTAATTGGCTACCTACTGAAATTGAAGACATTAAGAGTTTTATAAACGAGATTAGAGGTGATAAACAACTATATATTGTTTATACACATAGCGATTTTGATCATATTATTGGGTCTGGGGCATTCCCAGAAGCTAAGATAATTGCCTCAAAACAATTTGATGAAAATCCTAACAAAGAAGACATCATGCAAAAAATTAAACAATTTGACCAAGGGTATTATTTGAATAGAAGTTATTCACCTCAATATCCAAATGTAGATATTGTCGTTTCAGAGGACGGGCAAAAAGTAGAATTCGATTCTTTTACCATGACATTTTATCAAGCACCTGGTCATACGAATGATGGTTTATTTACAGTTATTGAGCCTTATGGTCTGTTTCTTTCTGGCGATTATTTGTCAGATGTTGAGTTTCCATTTATTTTTAGTAACTATAAAGACTATGTAAATACGGTTAATAAAGCTGAAAATATTTTGCTTAATCATGAAATAACGACCCACGTACCTGGACATGGTACGACAACGCAAAATCAACAGGAAATTCAAAAAAGGATAAACAGCTCGAAGTATTACTTAGAGCAGCTTCCTCATGATAATGGAGAGTTAGAAAGATATTTAAGTGAAGAATATTCATTTTTTGAAGGGATGAGAGGCATCCATACTGACAATAAGAAAATGGCTGAAGAAATTTTGTAGAGGAAGCATTCATTAGTGCTTCTTTTTTTCGTTTTTGAGATGGGGAAATTTTATTTTGCATGCAAATATTAAAGCCAAAGTTTAGATTGCATAGATATTCGCACTTTGTCCGTACATATTTTCTGCACATTTTACAATACTATATCTAGATTATTTATTTAAATGGCAGGAAGGGGAGAGGTAGAATTGGCTAAACACTCAGATATGAGTTGGAAAAAGGATCACCCAAGCACTTTGTTTGGGAACTCCGTCCAAAAGGTGGAGCGTTTGTTGAAACATGTAAAGTCACACCCAGAGGAAATAGCGATTGAGCATGCTTTCAATCAAATCGAACATGCAGAAAATGCATTTATGAATGCAAAGGAATATGGTGAGCATTTGGATACAGTCCAACAAAATAAAGAGTACTTAGAGCAGATCAAGCAGCAATTACACGAAATGCAAGACAAATAGTGACAGAAGAAATAATAATAATTTTTAAGCGGCTTAAGTCCAATAATTGAAAGGACTAAGCCGCTTTATTTTATTCATTTTGTTTGCTTTCAGTAATCCTCAGTTAATCGTTCTTTCTGCGAAATTTTGCGAAAGACGGGTGACTGAGCACCTTTTCCTGGGAAATAATCTTTGTATATTTTTAATATTCAGTTTAATTTTGTGTAATTACTAAAGTTGGAATGATATTTACGTATGTCATGAATGTTAGATTAGGTAGGGACGCACATCAACTATATGTTCATAATCTTAAATTAACACCAAACGATTATTTTATACGGTGTGGTTTGTGCAGGGATACTTCTTGTAGTAGGGCCATAAATCACAATTAAGTTCCGATTGGCTATGCTTTTTGAAAAAGGTTGCCCATTTTTGAGTAAGATAAGTGTATAAGCAGAAACATTTAGTTGTAATTGACCATCACTACTAACTAATTGGTTATTAAAAAAGTCGACTTTGACATTTTGATTGTTATTTTCCTTTACAACAACAAGTGCTCGATATTGAGGCGGATATATTAAAGGGACAGGCGCATTCCCATCATAATATCCAGTAACCCGATCGCCGGGATTCACAATTTCTTGATTCACAAAGTAAGTGGAAGGTGAGACGACAAAATTGACGATGCCCTGAGTACTATCTTCTACCGTCATCAGTTTATAACAGCCTTCCTTTTCACCATTTTGCCCAATAGGGAAATCATCAATCTGAGTAACGACACCACGAAATGATTTAAAGTTTACCATTGCAATTCCTTTCTTTATAAAATTTTAAGCAATTATTGGTGAGACAAAAGCTTTCGTTATTGTTTACCCGAAGGAGCTAAATTGAATTCATGACTAAAAGAAAATCAACAACATTATTTTTAATTTATGTAACATACCCAATTTGGGTGACAGAGAATGCTTGTAAGGACAGGTTTATATAATACATGAATCAATATATACTTAATTGGCAAACTATAAACACTATTTTTAAGAGGAGGGGAGCCTATTGAAGTGGATTTCTAAAAACAAGAAACTCCTTTTAATATTCATCATTATTATTATGTTTATTGCTGGTATACTCGATATCAAATATGAAGGATTATTCTTTCAACTATTACCTGAATCTGTTCAAAACTATTTAGCTACTATTTTCTAAGTAGAATTGTATTTTTTAGGATATAGAGACTGGCTAAAAAACTCGTCTATTCATATTTGGAATTGGATTTTTTTCCAATTCCTTTATTTAATGTCTTTTAGCGGGTATTTGGACACCCGTTGAAAGAAATTAAAGTACAAAGCCGATTCCGGACGCAATCATGCCGAGGCATAATTGATTCTCAAGCAAAATTTGCGAACAGAAGAATTAAAGGAGTTGAAGTAAGAGCGTGAATAGTAAAGAGGATATTCAAAAACAGTTTTATAAAATATATAAAGGACAGAATAGTATCTCAGAATTTGAAGAGTGGCTTTACAAAACACAAGAAATTGAAAGTGTTTATAACAATGATTTTTACTTCAAGTTACTTGATTTGGATTATAGAAAAAAGCATATTAAAGTTGAATTAGTGAAGATAATAGAAATGGAAATTCCACATGGGAAGTTTGAACAGACACGAATTATTTCTCTTTTGAAAAACATCATATTTGATAAGGATGATCCAATAGAGATATTGGAGCAATTATATGATGATTATTGCAACGGGTATTCATTTCTTCGTTTTTTAGGACTTACGTATATAACAGGGATTGATGCACTACCTAAATTAAAGCAAAGGGATAAATGGGATGAAAATGAATTTAATAGTAAGAGAGAAATATTAAACAATCTCAAACCAAAACTAATAAAAGAAGCAGAGCGTTTGTTGTCATTCTTTCAAGAAGAGTTACTAATAATTGCTGAAGAAAATGTTTATCTTGATTATCGAAAAGAAGAAGAAAAGATAGAACTTCATAATGTTGAAAGGATGTTTAAAGAATAAGTCATTAAAGGGTTAAGTGGTGGTGAGGCAATGAATGCAGTTGTAAAAGCAATTTTATCCCCAAGTGAAGAATATAAGGTTGAAATTATTAAAAGAAATGACGGTCTATATACATTAGAGATCTTCAGATGGTTTGAAGGCGATATCGTCTACTCATATGAGTATTGAAGTTCTATCACACAAGGTTTTTCACTAATGGATACAGAAGAAAGTGCAATGAAAATTGGTGTCGAACAATTAAAAGTACATTCTGGTGAAATATTTGACCTTTAACATAATTAGCGACAGCGATATATTTTTGCTTGTACTAACAGTAATAGTTCAGAAGATGTTGACATGGAGCTAACTCCATCTTTTATAGTGAAAGTATTAAAAGAATGGGGTGATGTGAATGGCTATTATTACTTATGTATTGATAGGGTTATACGCATTATTGACAGGGATTGCAGGCTTGCAGCAATGGAGAGAGAACGGATATCAAATACGAACATTTTTGTTTATTGTCTTATTTATCTGTATTCTTGTAACGATATTTTTACCGAACAAAGCTCTAGTACTGATGTTGCTAATCCTTGAATTTGTTTTGATACATGTATTAGCAGTTGCGGAAGGGCTAGTAAC
Source organism: Lysinibacillus sp. NPDC093692 (assembly GCF_050280125.1). Lineage (NCBI taxonomy): Bacteria > Bacillati > Bacillota > Bacilli > Caryophanales > Bacillaceae > Lysinibacillus > Lysinibacillus sp. NPDC093692. The sequence goes on along the minus strand of NZ_JBNNUW010000010.1, from coordinate 126,641 downwards.
AAATAAACAGCTTAGATATAGTCACCATGTCGTTCGCTTCATATTCCATTGTATACTGCTATTAATGGTTTATAAATTTATTTATGAGTAGGTGATGATCATAAAAATCGGTGAATTTGCTACATGTACTAGTCTTAGTAAAGACACTATCCGTTATTATGAAAAAATGGGTCTATTACGTCCAGAAATAAATAACAAACATCGTGAGTATAACGAGGATCATATCGAGATCATTAGTACAATTCTAAAACTAAAGAAATGTGGTTTTTCACTTCAAGAAATTAAAATACTTTTTGAATGGTCGCAAAATACGGATGAAAATGATGAATTGACAGAATCAGAAATTCAAAGCCTTCAACAGATGAAATTATTATTTCAAAATAAGTATAAACAGATGATTCAAAGAGAAAAAGAGATTAAACAAATAAAGCAAGTCTTACAACGTGCTGATAATAAAATGGAGCAGCTATTGGAAAAAAATAAAGATAGATAGGTGTTCTAATAAAAAATCACGGTATCATTTTAAAATCCTGATAACTCCCTTCATGCGAAAAATGCTGAACTAACAATAGGCAAAAGTGGCACATCCATCATTAACACAGCAAATATGGCTGTGTTTTTTCATATACAGAATTCATCCCTGTAGAAAGGATTTATAAAATAAATTTTGAATATATACGATATGCTAAAGCACAAACTTTTTAAGAAGGTGATGATAACTTTATGGAAGAATGGAGAATAGCGCTAGAAGAATTTTTAAAGGACTGGAAAAATAGAAATGACGTAGTAGGGGCACTTGTATGTGGGAGCTATGTTACGGGCAATCCTACAAATCGTTCTGATATTGATGTACATATTATTTTATCTGATGATGTTGATTGGAGAGAGGGAATAAACTTATTAATGGTTTTCTTATAGAGTATTTCGCCAATCCACCAAAACAGATTCGCAAATACTTTCAACAAGATTTTCAAAACCATAGAACAATGTCTATAGTTCAATTGATGACAGGAAAGATTCTATTCGATAACACAGGGATACTTCATGAATTAAAAATCGAAGCTGAACATTGGCTAAACAATGAATATGATGAACTTAATAAAACAATAGTAGAAATGAAAAAATATTCACTATGGGATTCATTAGATAATTTAAAGGATTGTTTTGAACAAAAAAGAGTGGATTTCCACTTTGTATATTTTAATTCATTAGCTAATGTATTTTCTGAGTACTGTCAGTTTTTGAGATTAGAAAGCATTCCATACTATCAAGTGCATTCTTATCTTATAGATCCAGCCTATAATAAAAAATATTTAAAAAATGTTTTCCCTGATTCCATATTTAAGGAAATGTTTTTAAAAGCTTTAATAGAAACGGATATACAAAGGATGATGGAAGTATATGAAGAGTTAGTAAACCATGTAATGAATCAGATGGGTGATTTTGATATTGATGGTTGGAAAATAAAAAGTCCTCTAATAGAATGAGCTTTACTTTCTTGGTTAGACTAAAAAGAAATAATTTTAATAAAACACTAGAAAATAGTGAGAAAATTCTATATATTTTTTATGTATAGTGGAGCTGGTGCAAAAACAAGACTGGTTCCATATTTTTATGTTATTATATAAATATAATAATAAATAAAACCTCATTATTTTATGAAAACGCTAACCAAATTTAGGACGATTATTCCATAACGCTTAAATAAAGGTGGTGATTCTTAGTGGGGGAATAGTGGGTTTTTCTCTTGATTTATTAAGGAGAAGGCTCGAAAAATGCACATAACTCTCATATAGATAGTTGATATTTTAATCTTTATGTAATTATGATACACTGCAATAAGGTAATAATTGATACAGAAAAGATGTACTCCTACGTTACTCCAGAGCTTACTGTGACAGCAGGAGAGCTTACATCCTTTCTGCAAATCTTAATATATAAGGAAGGTAAAAATGAGTAACAGACAAATTAAATCAGATGTTATCTTAATTGGTGCCGGAATCATGAGTGCGACTTTGGGGACAATGCTTAAAGAATTAGCACCAGATTGGAAAATTACAGTGTTTGAGTCGCTTGATAAAGCTGGTGAAGAAAGTTCTCACGAATTAAATAATGCGGGAACTGGGCATGCGGCACTTTGTGAGCTTAACTACACTTCAGAGAAAAAAGACGGATCAATCGATATTAGCAAAGCGATTAACGTTAATGAACAGTTCCATGTTTCAAGACAATTTTGGTCTTATCTTGTGAACAATAAACTAATCAGTAATCCACAAGACTTTATTATGCCTTTACCTCATATGAGTTTAGTACAAGGGAAAGACAATGTAGAGTTTCTGAAAAAACGTCATGAAACGATGGCGAAAAATCCTTTATTCCAAGGTATGGAATTTTCTGATGACCCAGAACAACTAAAGGAATGGATTCCTCTTATTATGCAAGATCGTCCAGCAGATGAAGCTATCGCTGCGACAAAAATTGACACTGGTACAGACGTTAACTTTGGTGCATTAACACGTATGTTATTCGACCATTTAAAAAACAAAGACGTTGACATCAACTACAATCACACTGTAGAAAGCATGAAACGTACTAGCGATGGTTCATGGGAAGTACGAGTGCACGACAAAAAAGGCTGTAAAATGGAATACCATACAGCAAAATTTGTCTTCCTTGGAGCTGGTGGAGGAAGCCTAGAATTACTACAAAAATCAGGTATTCCTGAAGGGAAACATATTGGTGGATTCCCAATCAGTGGATTATTCCTAGCATGTAAAAACCAAGAAGTTGCTGAGCAACATCACGCAAAAGTATACGGAAAAGCTAAAGTTGGTGCTCCACCAATGTCTGTTCCGCATCTTGATACACGCTATATTGATAACAAAAAATCTTTATTATTTGGACCGTTCGCAGGTTTCTCACCTAAGTTCTTAAAAACAGGTTCAAATATGGATTTATTTGCTTCTGTAAAACCGCATAATCTTACAACGTTATTAGCGGCAGGAGTTAAAGAGATGGGATTAACAAAATATTTAATCCAACAACTTATGTTATCTAAAGAACAACGTATGGAAGAGCTACGTGATTTCATTCCAAATGCTAAGAGCGATGATTGGGATATTATTGTAGCTGGTCAACGTGTACAAGTTATTAAAGATACTGAAGCTGGTGGTAAAGGTACGCTTCAATTTGGTACGGAAGTTGTAAGTGCTTCTGATGGCTCAATTGCTGCATTACTTGGAGCTTCTCCAGGTGCATCTACTGCTGTACACGTTATGCTTGAGGTAATCAATAAATGTTTCCCTCAACATGTTAACGAGTGGGAGTCAAAAATTAAAGATATGATCCCATCATACGGCAAGTCATTAGCAGAAAATCCAGAGCTTCTTAAAGAAATTAACGAAGCAACAGACGAAGCGCTTCGTTTAAAATAAAATTAGATGTAGAAACAAAGAATGTAAACGATTTGTTTCTAAATAATAAAATAGAACCTTCATTCTAATTTTGGGTGGAGGTTCTATTTTTTATTGCACAAATCCTTAAGGAAGAGTATTTTGCCAAAAAATAAGCTTCTATTAGAACGTGGAGTGATTTCCGTTCCTCTATCGCTGATCCCCAAGGAGTTGCCCAGTCGTAACGAAGATCACCTTATATTTCATAGCGTATGATTTAACAATTCTCATATCCACTTTTAGTAATAAGTTGTATCGGGAATTTTTTATCCATATTATCTAATATATTAAAATAGGCGTTAATTAATGACAAAAGCGCAATGAAAAAAATATTTATTGATTATATAAAACAAAATAAATGATTAGAAGCACACCTTTTACTAGCAAACAAAAGGTGTGCTTCTAATTTTAAAATTTAAGCTTGGCATAACAAAATTGGATAGAGCGTTTGATATACATTGAACAAAAGAATAGCAACAAAGAAAACAAGAGTGCTAAAGGAATGCTGAAAGCGATCGGAAGCTCAACACCTTTCCAAATGCTCATTTGTATTTGTTCCAAGCCGAATGTTCGCAAAATGCCGGCTACTATTGATAGTAATGCACTGAAGATCAGCCCTGTATAGAGGACAGATAGTACGAGAAGGGCTAATGAGCAAAAAAAGCCTTGAATAATTTTTATGAATGTCATTCCTCTTTCCTCTGTATAATTTGTTGCACCTTGGCGTTTTTAGCAATCGAATAGCTTTTTGTATAGTAAAGTGTTTGTATATGACAATTATCGCCTACTGCTACAATATCTCCGTCAACAATTTCTGCATCTGTATAGGAAAGGTGTATTTGTTCACCTTTAATACATTTACAATTCAGCTTTTTCTTTAGAAAAGATATAGATAACGTATCTTTTTCTACATGTATCACATCTGCAATAAGCTCTCCAATCTCATTTCCACCAGACATTCTTAATTGAAAATGTTTAGCCTCTATCTCATTTGCTTTAACAAAACCGACTGCATGAAACTGTTCAACTTGTAAGTTTTGTTCAATGGTCAACTTCCCCGAACTATTCAATGTTGTTACTCGCCCATTGCGCATATTTAAGCTCCCGGCACTTTTAACCTCATTAACTTCACAAAAATCTTTTATAGAGCAAGACCCTGTACTATTTAAAATCTGCGCTTCAACGCGGGAATGAAAAGAGCTATGGCCATGAGTAGAGATTTTTTTTACGCGTATTTCTTGATGTAAAGTAACAAATCCACGGATATTTAATTGCTCACAGTCTGCTGCTAAGTCATTAATAGAGCCGTTAGTAAGGGTTACTGTACGTAGTTTTTGAATCACGGATAACCACCTCATTTTAATTTAATTAATATATATTTTAATTATTAAAATATATATTAATTAAATTATATGCTGCTTTGTTTTGTCAAGAACAAAATAATTGTCACGAGCTTTTTATAGGTTTCTAGGCAATAAAAAAAGGATTTCAATTTCATGAAATCCTAAAAAATTTTATTCATTAACTGATTAACCTCACGCAATATTTTTGCCATGTCTATCAGTTTTTCCTGTGGAAACTTTAAAAATAAATCTTGAACCTTTAATTCACCGCTATTAGTTAATACCATTTTTACAACACGACGATCTTCTTGCTCTCTAATCCGTTTTACAAATTCTAATTTCTCAAGTTTATCGCACATGGATGTAACGGCTCCTGGCGTCACGCTAAAGAACTCAGCAATTTCTGTTGCCTTCATACCGTCATTAATCTTTAGCTGAAGTAGGAGGATTAATTGGTTTTGCGACAATGAGTCTCCCTCAGATAAGAGATTTACAAACATTTTTGATTTATTCTGTATTTCAAGCATCTCTCTCATAATCGTTTCCACATTGTGCAATTGCTCATTTTTTGACATAATATCACAGCCCGTTAAATATTTAATAACTAAATTATATAGTAAATAAATAATGTGAGCTACAGCAAACGTTGCTATTGACTATATCGATAACTTCGATTGCTGTTATCCCCAAGGAGTCGCCCAGCCTCCACTCCAATCAACTTAAATCCAGGCATATGAAAAATGGATTAATCAAAACACGCTCTTATTAAATAAATAGGGCAGATTAATTTCTTGAAAAACCCATATTGTTAGAATACACCCGCTAAGAATTGGACTGGATCAAGATTATGAAATTAATACAATTGCATTTACTTTATAAAAGTATCGCACATCCATTCATAAAATTTTTCCTTCTCTTCAAATTGTGGATAATGTGCTGATTGTTCATAGGCAATAAATTCTTTTTTATCGGCTTCAATAATATCAAAGTAGTTTTTTGCTGCATTAGATGAAGTTTGATAATCATACTTACCCATAACAAAATAGCATGGTAATTCGAGCTTGTTTACTTTAGTAGGTAACGGATTTTTTATTGTTTCCTCTAATAAAGTCTTTTGAGAGTAGGATAGCCCATAGTTGTAACGAATCACATCTAATAAGTTATACTCACGACTGAATAACATACTTATGATATTCCCATCAGGGTTATCAATAAGTCTTGAAGATCCACCATATTTTCCAACATACGTACGTGGGGTAAATATATCGCCATTTTTAATTTTTCCAGTTAACTCTTGTAAATCTTGAACATCCTCTGTATGGCCAGCTTTTTCTGCTTGCTTAATAACGTAATTCAAACTGTCAATCTCGCTTTCTACTGTATCACTCATCTGTCCAATTCCAACATATGCTGTAAATTTTTCAGGAGCTTTAGAGGCAGCTTGCGTTGCAATATACGTACCATAAGAATGGCCAATTAAGATTACTTTTTCTTTGCCAAGACGATCTGATATATAATCCGTCAAGGCCAATAAGTCATCTACGAGTAAGTCTGCTGAAAGATTAGAATAATCCTCAAAAAAATGATATGATTTTCCGCTTGCTCTTTGGTCGTAATTCACGACCGTAAAATTGTTTTCCAATAAGTTTTGATACTTACTGGCATACGGTATTTCTGAACATCCAGGCCCTCCATGGACAAAAATAATAACAGGATTATCCTGATCTTTGCCACGTATCATAACTTCATGATTACTTCCATTTATCTCTACTTGCTTTAATGCACTTACACTGTTAGTACCTTTAATATGGGCAGTCCATGTAGGGGATAAAAGCGCTATTATGAGTAAGATGATAGTAATTATTCCAGTAAATTTTATAAATTTCATTATCTTTTTCATCTAATTCCCCTCTGTGAATGTGAATTATAATCGAAATTTTCAAATTCTTTTAGGAAGAGTTGTTGAATTGTACATTTTTCTTTTATAAACGTAGAAGTACATACTAAGGGGCCACCAAAGGGCGACAAATATTGGATAAAACGCCCATATTACGTTTGGAGAAGAGACAACGTTTACTGTAATAAAAAAGATGCTGATCAGCATTGTAGCGGTAACAGAGAATGCTACAAACGTTTTTGTTTGTGCGTGGTATAAAGCTAATGGCCACCAAATGACTAAAAATGCAGGATAAATCGCCCAAGGGTATGGATGGGATAAAATAATATTTAATAAAAAATAATAAATGATGGTACTTGCACAGCCGATCAGCGCAATTTTTAATGTTTTTGCTTTTTCTTCTAAATACATAAGAATTGGCCACCAGATGATTGGATAAACCGCATAAATGAACCATATATAATCGGGGGAGTATAAATAATTTTCAATGATAAGAAAAGCAATAATCATAGCACTGCAAACTAGAGAATATTGTTTATACATTCTTTTAGACATAAAAAATAAAGTAATGGGCCATAGCAGAACAAGTAAACACGGGTAAATGAACCAAATCGTCTGAGGTGATGTCGTATAATTGACGATACCTAAAAAAATCATTGTCATTAAACTACCAACAATCGAAAAGCTAATAAAGTTCTTCATGTTTTATTCACTCCATTTCTTACGTGACCAAACAAAGTACATAGATAAGGGCCACCATAAAATTGCGAAGATCGGATAGATTGCCCATATTGTATGTGGCGTATAGTAGAGATTAATAAATATAAAAAATACAATAATTAAGCCGCTACCCCATATAGAGAATTCTAAATTTAATTTAGCCATGTTTTTCTTTTCGGGCTCTTTCACACCTAATTCCTTTTTTAAATCTTCAATATCTCCAAACTCTACGATTGCTTTGTTAATGGCATCCTCTTGTTCTTTCCCTTGATCCATCAAATAATATACTTTTTCTTCAAGATTTTGAATGATTTCTTGTTTAACCATCTCGGTTTCTTTATTACGAGGAATGTCTTTAAAAAGCTCATCAATATGGTTTTTTATTTTTTTCATTCTAAGCCCTCCATAAATAAGTCGATAATTTCTTTTACTTCCGACCACTCTTTTACTAGCTCATTTAAATAAGCTTTACCTAATGGGGTAATACGGTAATACTTTCTTTTGCCTCCGTGTGAAACATCACCATAATAGGCTTCAATAATTTCCTTTTTCTCAAGGCGTTGAAAAACTGCGTATAACGTTGCTTCTTTAATTTGAAAACGATTATTTGTGCGGATACTTATTTCCTGAGAAATTTCATAGCCATAACGATCTTTCTCTAATATTAGCCTTAAAATAATGGAATCCAAGTGTCCGCGGATGATGTCACTTCGAACCATAAGTCACCTACTTATTTTTTTATTGCTCTATCTGTCAGAGTAATATTAGCAAACATTACTCTGCCTGTCAAAGTAATTTTTCCAAATAGGTCCATATTTCTGCTAAGAAGGATCATCATCAAAACGTGTGGTTGATTTCCGTTCCGGTTGGGCGCTTTGTTGTTGCTGTTGCTACGCTTTCGCACAGACAAAACATTTGCTGCCGCTTTGCTGTCGCTAACAAAAGTCACCCACGACTTTTGGTGATGAACTATCAAGAAGCAATCAATCAGAGGTTAAAAAATCCCCATTCACTTTAGAAGTAAAAGGGGATTGGGGATATTTATTTAGAATTGAATTAGGATGAAAAATCCTTAAGGGGAACTATTCTTAGATTATCGATTTCTATTACATATACAAAGCTGCAAGGAATATACCTAATGTTTCTTCATAGATGTCGTCGAATTGGCTAAGTGGAAGTGGATTTGTACCACTACCTAATTCAACAGTGAATCCAGGTCTACGCCAATCCTGGATAAACCAATCTTTATAGCCTGCATAGCTGCCTGCTGAATTGATAGGCTCGTAGCCACTAACCCGGCTAAACTCATTAACAAGGGTTTCTGACTCTGGTGGTTCGAGGTTTTCAAACCCCCAATAAATGACTCTACCTTGTGTATGAAACGCAAGAACTCTGGCGAAATCACGCTTCCTTGTTAAGTCAGCCATAGCGATTGCCTCAGGCTCGGACAAAGGTTTTTGGCCTCCAAAATCTCTTGGACCAGGTGTTTTCGGATTTCGTGCTCTTTCAAGCCCCCATTTTGCAGGAAACTGGTCGTTCAAATCGACACCATGTAAATTTGCCTTCCAACCAGAGAAATCGGTGTTACCGTTATTCCAAGTAATAAGCTGGTTTTTTAATGCTTCGTCATTAGGTGGTCCTTGTAATACTAAATCAACACCATCGGGATTGACCATCGGAACGATAGAAAGGAGTGTTTGCTGGTAAAGTGGGAGAAGGGATAAACCGCGAATTGTATTTTGATTAGTGAGAGAGAGTAGGTAGTCGTTTATAAAAGTTAAAATAATTGGAGTTGTAATCCATTCATTTGCATGAAAGGAGCCGTTATAATGGACACGCTTAGCTCCGTTCCCAATTAGAAGCTCTGGAATTTCATGCTGTAAAACAGAATGTCCAATTGTAGAGCTTTGTAGAAACGGATAAGTATCGAGTAGTTTTTTAATATCGTTCATCATGGTCGTGTAAGTATAATTTTGGTTACCATTGATGAGCCTCCATGTGATTCGTTGGGGAATGCGAATTGTCTGCCCAATGTGTAATTGATTTGGATTGAGACCAGGATTGACGAGCAAAATGGCCACTAATGGGAGATTTCTGCTTTGGGCTATTTGCCAAAAAGTATCTCCTTGCTTTATTTGATAATTGATTGTAACAAACCCCGGAATTCGAACACGCTGTCCAACCCTTAAAAATTGAGGTTTAATAGTTCGATTTGAATCTATAATTAGTTGAAGAGGTATTTTAAACACTTCACTAAAATGCCAAAGAGAATCCCCAGGTCTTACGAAAATGTCCACAATTGTTCTCTCCTTACTATCAATTATGTCTCGGCAAAATTGGCCAATATATAATATATATGAAAAGAATATGGGGCTTATTAACTTTTAATGAATCATCACCAAAACGTGTTGTTGATTTCCGTTGCGACTGGGCGCTTTGTAGCTGCCGCTTCGCTTTCGCTACAGAAAACATTTGTTGTTGCTGTCGCTACGCTTTCGCACAGAGCAAAGCTTCCTGGGGGCGTCCGATGAGCCGCTTCACTCGCGTTGCTCGCTGCAGGGTCTCGGGGCAACAGATGTCTTTTGCGCGAAAGCGTGAGTGCAACGTAGCGGCAGCAGCAGGATGTTGGTCACGAAGGCGTTATCACAGGATGTGATGCTTTTAGCCTTCGTTCCTCTATATCGCTAATCCCCGAGGAGTCGCCCAGTCGTAACGAAGATCAACTTATTTACATAGTAGACGTTTATCCACAACTTTTGGATATGAACTTTATTAAATATTCCTCACAAAGAGATTATTCTCTTAACGTAAGAGGAAGAAACTTTGTTACTTTTTGATGTACAATGATATTAGTTATAGGGTTTATGACAGATAAAGGTAGGAAAGCAAATGTTAAATAAATTAAAGATAAGTATACGAACGAAAATTACGTTAGGCTATATTGTTATCATACTTTGTTTACTTGCATCAGTGGTCATCTTAAATAATCAAATTACTTCTCTACAAAAAGAAAGAAATTATATTATCAAGAATGACTCAAATATACAAGCTCTAACTAATCGAATTGAAAAATACATTTTAGATATGGAATCGAGCCAAAAAGGCTTTATGATTACAGGCGAATTAAGTTATTTAGAACCTTATAATAGAGCTGGTGAAAGTTGGGAATTAACTTTTGGCGAACTTTATCAACTTTTAGAAAATAAACCAGCACAACAACAGAGGTTAAATGAGATAAATGCAACGATACAGCATTGGATTACAACAGTAGGAGAGCCTTCCATTAAATTAAAAAAAGAAAAGAATAAAGAAGCTTTATGGGAACTCTATAAAGTAGATATAGGTAGTAAAGACATAGAAACAGTACGAGATCAGTTTGAATCACTCCGTTCAGAGGTAATTGCAACGATGCAAGCCAAAGTAAACGAGTTGGACAAAAAAAATAGTATTGTAACACTTACACTGCTTGGCATACTTATATTTATTTCAGTTGTTGCGATTATCATTGCAAGTAGTATTTCTCGTTCAATCGTAAAAACGTTAACAGAGGTTACACGAACGATCCAAGAAATCACTGCTTCCAAGAGCAATCAAAAAGGAAGAATACATGTTAAAACAAATGATGAAATCAATGCTCTTGCAGCTGCTACAAATGAGTTGTTGGATGCGCTTGAGAGAAGAGAATGGCTACAGTTGAATATCGCAGAAATTGTCACAAAATATCAAGGGATTTCTGCCATAACCAAATTAACTGAAACCTTCCTTTCAGAAATAGCGCAAAAAACGCAATCTTCCCTTGGAGCATTGTATGTTCGTGAAACTACTGATCATCAAATACAGTTTGTAAAAAAGGCGGCTTTTGCGGATGTAACGGATAACGTTGGAATGGAGAGCTTTAAACTGGGACAAGGCTTAATTGGACAATGTGCTCTAGAAAAAAAGGTTTTAATTTATAATGATATTCCAGAAGATTTCCGTTTAATCGGCACTGGTTTAGGGAAAATACAGCCAAAAGGTATTTTTATCGTTCCTATTATATTTGAAAATGACGTAATCGCTATTGTTGAGTTAGCTACATTAACTAGCTTTAATGAGCTACAGCAGGAATTAGTGAAGCAAGTTATTGAAACCTTTGGATTAACGATCAATAGTGTCCTAGGGCGTATGGAAATTGTCCGTTTATTGAATGAATCAAGAGCTTTGACAGAGGAATTACAGGTACAATCTGAAGAGCTTCAGAAACAATCAGAAGAATTGCAGCTGCAAACAGAGGAGCTGACAATGATTAATGAACAATTGGAAGAAAGAACAAAAGAGGCAGAGTTAAAGTCGAAACAATTAGAACAAGCTAAGAAAGAATTAGAGGAAAGTGCAGAACAGCTGTTACTAAATTCAAATTATAAATCTGAGTTTTTAGCCAATATGTCACATGAATTACGAACGCCACTGAATAGCATTTTAATTTTATCGGAAATGTTGGCTGAAAATAGCCAAAATACATTATCAGAAGAGGAAGCCGAATTTGCAAAGGTTATCCATTCTTCAGGTGGAGATCTGCTGGCATTAATTAATGATATTTTAGATTTATCAAAAGTTGAGGCAGGTAAGCTAGATATTAATTTTGATGAAATGAATATGAGTGAGGTTCCTGTACAAATTGAACAAACCTTTGCACCTGTTGCAATGAAAAAAAATCTACAATTCTATATTTCGAAAGACGAAAATGTAGTCGATATTTTCTATACTGATGAACAAAGATTCCAGCAAATATTGAAAAATTTATTATCAAATGCCTTTAAATTTACAAAGCAAGGCTCAGTTCATCTGGACATTAAACAGCTTAGAGAAGAACAGTTAACAAATAATATGCAGGATGTTAGTGCTGACTGGTTAGAAATCAGAGTTTCCGATACAGGTATAGGGATTCCGAAGGACAAGCATCAGCTTATTTTTGAATCATTCCAACAGGCTGATGGTGCTACGATACGTAAATACGGTGGAACAGGTCTTGGCTTATCCATTTGTAAAGAACTTGCGAGATTACTTGGCGGCTGGATTTCATTACAAAGTAATGAAGGGCAAGGTAGTACATTCACACTAACCATCCCAAGCTTGCCAAATGGCATTGAGGAGCAAGAATATCTTGAACTTGCTATTCATGAGGTAGGGGCTACCAAGGAATTAGAAGAGCTAATGGAAGAACAGCTATTGGAAGCTCACGATTTCTCTCAACAAGAGGTAGAAGTTTTTCAAGGGAAAAATATTTTAATTGTAGACGATGATTACCGTAATATTTATGCATTAAAAAATGCACTCGAAAAGCGAGGTATGAATATCTTAGTTGCTAAAGATGGGATCGAGTGTTTAGATATTATGCAAGTTAATGATGAAATTGACCTTATTTTGATGGATATTATGATGCCGAATTTGGATGGCTATGAAACGATGTCGATTATACGTAAACAAATGAAGATTATGGATTTACCGATTATTGCTTTAACAGCGAAGGCTATGAAAAATGATCGAGATAAAACATTAGAGGCGGGTGCTTCAGATTATATAAGTAAGCCGTTAAATTTAGATCAATTAGTATCTGTTTTAAGAGTATGGCTAGTTTCTAAAGGGAGTTAATAAAATGGAACGATTTCCTTTGCTGCAAAAAATGCATACAGAATTAGAAATTGATTTATTACTAGAGGCTATATATCGTTTGTCGGGCTTTGATTTCCGACAATACAATCGTTCTTCTATATCACGAAGGATTTATAGTAGGATGAGGATGAGTAATATCCCAACGATTTCTCGTGTACTTGAAAAAGTAATACATGAAGGTGGGTTTTTAGAGCAATTATTGAATGATTTTTCGATAAATGTTACTGAGATGTTCCGTAACCCTAGTTTTTTTAAGGCTTTTCGCGAAGAGGTTGTACCTTTTTTAAGAGATTACCCTGAAATTCGGATATGGCATGCAGGATGTTCTACAGGTGAGGAAGTATACTCCATGGCTATTTTGCTACAGGAAGAAGGGTTAATGGATAAAGCGGTTATTTATGCTACGGATATGAATGAACAAGTATTGGAAAAGGCAAAAAAAGGAGTATTCCCGATTAATAAAATGCAGGCATATACGAAAAATTATATACTTGCTGGAGGCACCCATGCTTTTTCTGAATACTATAAAACAGATTATCAATATGCTTATTTCCATCCGGCACTGTTAAAAAACATTATATTTGCACAGCATAATTTAGTAACAGATCAATCGTTTAATGAATTTCATGTCATTATGTGCCGAAATGTTTTGATTTATTTTTCACCTGAGTTACAAAATCAGGTTCATCATTTGTTTTCCGAAAGTCTAAGTGAAAATGGATTTTTATGCTTAGGGGATAAAGAGACACTACGATTTGAAGATATTATTTCAAAATATAAAGAAATCGTAGGAAATGAAAAAATATATCAGAAGATAAAGTAATATAAAAAATAGGCTGTTGTCCAAGTTTCTCCATAGTAGAGACTTAGGCAACAGCCACTTTTTATGTAGTTTAATGTACTTGTATCATTAATACACACATATCATCTGGTTGATTCCCTTGTTTCTCCTTAGGCAGTATATGGTCGATCAGACGTCGAGAATGATCCCATTTCGTAGATATTAGCGTTTGTAAATGCTTCTCGGATTCCATTTCACATGGTCCCATTGCCTCCAACACTCCGTCCGTATATAAAATAATTTGCACATCCTCATTGTATTGGATGAATTGCTTTTGCACGTCAATCTCATCAAAAAAGCCGACTGCGCAGCTTCCTCGATTTAAATGTACGAGCGTTTTATCATCAACTAGAGCATAGCCTGAAGGATGACCGGCATTTACATATTCAATGGTTTTTTGTTCAGTATCAATCACTAAATAAATAGCTGTGAAATAAAAAAGATTGTCCTCTTTTCCATTTCGTAAAATTGTCATATAACGGTTTAACTCTTTTATAACTAATTCGGGATCTTCTAATTGTTTCACAGCTTCTCTTAGGACAGAGGAGATAAACATACAAACAAGTGCTGCAGAGATACCATGTCCCATCATATCAAGCAAAATGCAGGCGTATCGGTGATCATTTATTTTATGCCAATAATACATATCACCTGCTAAATTAGAAGAAGGACGATAAGAGACCTCTATTTGAATATTCTTCTCGTTTAAAGGGGCGCTCAAAAGGCTTCTTTGTACATGTGTAGCTAAATCTAATTCGTATTGTATTTTTTTTTCTTGCTGAGTATGCCAATCTAATTCTGCTTTCAATCGTAAAGCAACCCGAATTCTAGCAAGTAGCTCGGTTTTATTTATTGGCTTTGTAATATAATCTACTCCACCGATATCAAGTGCTTCCGCAAGCGCGTTTTTATCTTCTAGAGCGGTGACAAAGATAATTTGAATATCCTTTAATCGTTCATTTTGCTTAATGCGTTTGCAAGCTTCGATACCATCTACTTCAGGCATCATAATATCTAATAAAATTAAATCCACTGAATTTCCTGTTGGATTTGGTGCATCTAACTGTAAATAATCAAAAAGCTCATAGGCAGATGTTAGAGAAACACAGTTATCATAACCTGCATTTTTTAATATTTTTTCAATTACAAATAGATTGACTTGATTGTCATCTACAAGAAGAATGGTCATAATTATTTCCCCTTATTCTGTCTGAATTAGTGCGAATTATTTAATAACTCTCAACTTTATTATACAAAACATTAGAGAATAACGGTATTTTGATCGATTGGGTGAGCTTTTAAATAAGTGTAGGGCCAACAAGAAAGAGTCAGCCCCAAAACGTATTTTCATTTCAAATTTTAGCCTTTTTAAAGCCACTATAAATATCAAATGCATTTGCGACGATGGTGATAGCTATGCTGACG
The DNA here is from genome assembly GCF_050280125.1 of Lysinibacillus sp. NPDC093692. Classification (NCBI taxonomy): domain Bacteria; kingdom Bacillati; phylum Bacillota; class Bacilli; order Caryophanales; family Bacillaceae; genus Lysinibacillus; species Lysinibacillus sp. NPDC093692. The sequence goes on along the minus strand of NZ_JBNNUW010000010.1, from coordinate 111,311 downwards.
AACAATATTCGATCTATAGCTACCAAAATCTTAGCTGAGGTCGTTTCCGTAATCGCAGCGATATAAGGTACAGCGGGACTGTGTATGAAATCAGGGTGAATAGCCATGAGGATAAAAACAATGATTCCTGTACATTGAAGAAGAGCATTAACTACGGCAATTAACATTGTCCATTGGCCTTCCTTCAATTTCCATAATGTTAAAGCTGCACTTAATACGATACAACTTAAAATAATCGGTGCAAAGGAGAGTAAGACTTCCTGATTGAATATAGGCATAATAAATTTAAAGCCACCTTTATTGTGAGAAGTATAGATTCCTATAAGGTGATGAGCATTGAAATAGACAAAGGAGAAGATAGCAATACCTAAGAAACTAAAAATATTATCATTAAGCGAAATTGTTTTTTCTTTAGGAATTATTTTAACTTTAGTTAAATCATCAGGTGTCCAATCTGGATGGTCCTTTATAAGGGGTATTCGAATGTTACTTTCTCCAGATCGTTCTATGACAATGAAAGTAACTGTAATCCAGAAGAGTACGTAAATGATTACTGAGATAATATGAGCGATAGTTAAAGAAATAGTTTGAATAATAGCAGACAGAAGAGCGCCACCTTCTTCATTATAAAGCACAATACTGTCTATCATCTGTACAATAACTGTAATAATTATTGCCCAAGGAATAACTAATTTTATTGTCCTAATATAAGTATCAAACACTTTTGGACCGATTAATAATCGAGGTGTGTTTTGATAGCTGGATGCAACTTCTACAGGACTTCCTAGCTTCTTAAGCACTTCCTTAATATCTGATTCTGAATAATCTTCAGGTAACATATTTTCAATAGTAGATCTTAACTCTAGACTGGTTTCATCGCGCTTTTCTTTGCGGATTCTTCTAGTTACTTCATGAATATATACATCAATCAGATTCATTCTTTCCGTCTCCCTCCAATAATTCATGCTGTCCTAAATTCATAGCTGTACATTCCTTTTCGAGCTGAGCTATATGTGCTCAACCCATCCTATTTCTGAGTTATTTATAAGCACTTCCTAATGCTCTAATCGACGAAGTAACGAGTATAGTGTAATCAGTTCATAGTTACTTCTGAATGGCTTGAATAGGGGGCTAGCCGTTAAACGATTTATGTAGTTGATCTAAAAAAGCACTAATAGTCCACCTCGGGTTTTTTGGGTGGTAATATATGTTATTATTAAAAACTAAAATTAATGTGAAAAAAAATGTTGAAAAGAGCGTGTTTAAAATAAATTCAGTGTAGGGTGGGGATGTATATGAGAATCGTTGGAAAATTATTAAAGGGAGAAGGCTGTATACATCGGGAAGGTTTACTGAACAAAAGAGACCTTTTATACACAATCAAAACAATGAGCATTATTTTCAGTATTATAGGTTATGCAACTCCATCATTTTGAAATGAACCTTAATTCCAATGAGGGAAAAGAAAAGGTCGCCAACGAATACAAAGCTCATTGTCTAAGCTTCAAGGGTTTTGATTACTGTAATAAAGCTATTGTTCTTTTTTCATAAAGAGTGACGAGCGTACAGGTCGTTCCAGTGGTGTAATATTAATAATAAAATAGCTAATAATTAATATTAAAATAATAAGTGAATAAATTAATGTATTAATGGGATGGTCATGCTCTACGATAATTAATCGAATCATGGCTGTAATCCCTATATATATAAAGTACCTTAGTGGAAAATGATAACTCTCTTTAAAATATTTAATAATCATCGTGATAAATTCAAAATACAAAAAGAAAATAAGAATGTTAGCGAGAAAAAGCTTATAGTCTCCGCCATCATTGTTGAATAATAAAATTTTAAGGAATTGAATGAGTTCTTTGCAAAGTAGGAAAGATAAAATGAGCGCTAAAAGTACAAGGCAAACATTTAGAAACAATTGTAAAGATTTCGGTACAGCCTTTATTAATTGTAAGTAAGTCGAGTTCTTTTGGTTCACAGAATTCCTCCAATCTTGTAAATCGTCCTAAGTGAAAATGAAAGATTAAATAGAGAACACATAATCATATGGTTGAGCGTCATCATTTTATGATTTGAATATAACAAATTATCGTAAATGTATAGGTGTTTATTTGTAAAGTTTTGGTATATGTTAATGAAAGAAAGTTTTCAAAATAAATTAGCTGTATGCTAAAATAGATGTGCATGAATATAAAATTTAAAAGGGGTTTTTAAAATGGCTAAAGCAGCAAAAACAGGAAAAATCACACCAGAGCGTTTAGAGGAAGCATTAAACGTACGTGATCGTCTTATTATCGAGTTACTAGTACAAGTACTTGATGAAAAGCTTGTAATTGAACGTCCAGTATTACGTGAGCGTGTAGCAAACCTTGTAGACCTTTCTGATCATGATGAAGAATTAAAAGAAACGATCCACGCTGTTATTAACAAACTATAATTTTAAGGAAAATGCTACACGTAATCGGTAGCATTTTTTCTTTTGTTGAAAAGGTTCGTTTTCAATAAAAGAATCGGTCAGTCAAGAGTCGAGAATGCTCAAGTAGCCTGAAAAACTAATCGAGTAACAGGCTAACCAAGAACCACAATTGCTCATTATTTGACCATAGGAGAAACGGAATCCAACAAAAAACCCAAACAAGAATGGAATAAATTCTTGTTTGGGTTCTTCTAGTTTTTAGTATACTTTATCTCCATTAAAAATAGAGTTTTTCACAATTACGTAATCTACATTTCGAATGGCATCTAGTTTATTGCCACCTGCATAAGAAATAGACGATTGAAGATCTTGCTGCATTTCAATTAAAGTATCTTTGATGCTGCCTTTATGTTCAACAAACATCTTTTTACCTTCAACATTTTTACGTTCGCCTTTTTGGAATTCTGAAGCAGATCCGAAGTATTCCTTCACAGTTTTACCGTCGATTTCGATTGTTTCACCAGGTGACTCCTCGTGACCTGCAAATAATGAGCCAACCATCACCATTGAAGCACCAAAGCGGACCGATTTTGCAATATCACCATGTGTACGAATACCACCATCAGCGATAATTGGCTTTGTAGCAGCTTTTGCACACCAGCGTAGTGCAGCTAGCTGCCAACCACCTGTACCAAAACCAGTTTTGATTTTAGTAATACATACTTTACCAGGTCCAATACCCACTTTTGTTGCATCTGCACCAGCATTTTCAAGTTCACGAACTGCCTCAGGTGTGCCCACATTACCAGCAATCACAAAGCTAGTTGGTAGATGTTTTTTAATATGCTGAATCATACGAATAACAGCATTTGAATGACCATGTGCAATATCGATTGTCATAAAATCAGGCACTACATTAGCAGCTGCTAATTCTTCAATAAATGTGTATTCTTCATCTTTTACACCAACACTAATTGATGCGATTAAGCCACGAGCTTGCATACCTTTGATGAAATCAATACGAGTTTCTGGATTAAAACGGTGCATGATATAAAAGTAACCGTTTTCAGCAAGCTTCACAGCAAGGCTTTCGTCGATAATTGTTTGCATGTTTGCTGGTACAACAGGAAGCTTGAATGTATGACCGCCTAAAGTAACAGAAGTATCACATTCTGAGCGACTTTCTACAATACATTTTGCGGGAATTAGCTGAATATCCTCATAGTCAAATACGTTATCCATTATAAACACTCCTAAAATACGAATATTTTTTAAGTTTTGATTTAAATCGTTCGTCATTTGGTAATTTACATTATTTTCGAGTAAATGTCAAAGCTTTTATCTAAATTAATAAAAAATTAGCAGGAAAGAACAGGAATTAAGCGAAATATATAGTTACATCTCTTTTTGTTAGAGTGAGGAGGCGGTGTAAATTTATTTTATTCAAAGGTTAAAAGTAGTTAGAGGAAATCCTGAGCTTTTGTAGGGAAGTAAGCTGTTAGTATCGTTTGTCAAAAGAAGGAAAGTAATTTTTTGACTGCTTCGTCTAAGATTTGAACTATTAGTTATTAACCGTGTAAAATAAAATTGTTTCGAAAATGACAAAGGGAGTGTTGGAAATGGCAGTAGAGGTTTACTTAAATTTTAATGGGAATTGTCGAGAGGCTGTAACTTTTTATGAGACAGTTTTTAATACAAACAAGCCTGAAATTATGACGTTTGGAGATTCACCACAGAATCCAAGTTATCCATTACCAGAGGAGGCAAAAGATCTTGTCATGCATACGCGACTTTCGATTTTTGGTAGCACTGTAATGTTCTCAGATACATTTCCAGGACACCCATTCACGATTGGAAACAATGTAACATTAGCCGTTGTCTCAGGCGATGAGGCCCAGATGAGAAAAGCTTTTGATGGCCTTAAAGAAGGTGGCAAAGTTACGATGGAGCTACAAGAAACGTTTTGGAGTAAATGTTATGGCTCCCTTACTGATAAATTTGGTGTTGAATGGCAATTTAGTCATGAGGATAATAGATAAAATTACTTTTAAAAAGCACAATGTTTTTGGAAAATTCACCATTAACATCGTGCTTTTCTTTTTAGTATTTAAAACGATTCACATAACTTTGTAATTCATCAGCCATATCGAGAAGTGCTTTTGAGGCTACAGCCATTTCCTGTATCGAAGACAATGTTTGTTCAGTAGAAGCGGCAACTTCCTCTGACGCTGCAGCATTTATTTTAGCATGATCTGTTAGCTCTATAGCTGTTGCAGAAACTTCTTCAACTACTGCTGACATCTCCTGAGCAGATGCAGATATATCCTCCATTTTCGGAGCAATTTCGTGGAGACGCTTAATGATACTTGCAAACTTTTTACTTGTATCTTCTGTTAGCTGTAAACCATCCTGGACATCGGCTGAAGTCTTCATCATTGTTTGAACAGACTTAGCCGTATCTTGCTGAATGCCAGTAATTAGTGCAGAAATCTGCTCTGCCGATTGATGAGATTGCTCTGCTAACTTCCGCACTTCATCGGCGACTACTGCAAAGCCTTTCCCGTGTTCTCCAGCTCGCGCTGCTTCAATAGCAGCATTAAGGGCAAGCAGATTTGTTTGCTCTGAAATAGCGCTAATAATTTCTAAAATAGAACCAATTTCTTTTGTTCGATCATAGAGAGATTTAATCATCGTATCCGATTGTGTCACAGATTCATGAATCGAGACCATTTGATTAACAGTTTGTTCTACTGCTTGTCCGCCTTCATCGGCCAATTGTATAGCACGGCTCGATAAATCGGAAACCTGCATTGAGCTATCAGCGATCTCGACGACTCCTTTTGCGATTTCCTCAATAGAAACAGCATTTTGGTCAATGCTAGTTGTTTGTTTCTCTGTACTGACAGCAACCTGCTGCATAGCTTCAGTAACTTGCTCAGAAGCAGCGATATTTTGTTCGGCATTCGCAGATAGGCCATGCGCCGAAGTTTGAACATGTTGAGAGCTTTGATCAACGTTACGAATAAGTTTTTTTAAGTTAACCTTCATGGCGATAAAAGCTTCTCCAAGCTGTCCAATCTCATCTTTCGAATGATTGTCAATAAACTCTGTTAAATCGCCCTCGCTAATTTTTATAGCGCTTTGTTTAAGTCGATTGATCGGATTAACGACTGATTTGATCATGAATAGCATAAAAATAATGCCAACAGTAATAGAAATGGCGATAATTATTAAATTGATATTAAATGTTGAAGCAGCAGCGTTTGCAGCCTCAGCTGTAAACATGGTACCAACGACTTTCCAGCCTGTTAGCTTATTTGTAACAAATTGAAGTTGTCGATCTTTTTCTATAACAGTACCACTATCTTGTTCATAGATTTTAGTAATATAGCTTTCTGTTGCTTCAGCACCACTTTCTTTATTTGGTTGGGCAATATAAATTTTATTACTATCTAAAAGTGAAGCAAAGCCAGTTTTTCCAATGCGTATATCATTCGTGATGGTACTTAATCTAGATATATTTACATCTAGCCCTATTACCCCTGAGCCGTCTGGTAAAGCCTGAGTAATCGTAAGAACGATATCACCTGTAGTCTGTGTAACGTATGGAGCAGTAATAGATACTTGGCCCTTGCTATCTACAGCTTGCTTATACCAAGATCTTTTACGAGGGTCAAACCCACTAGGGTATTTTTGAGCAGGTTCATCCAGTAGTCTGCCATCAGAGGTTCCGATATAAATTAGCTCCACCTCGGGATGCATGTTCATGTATTCGTGGAAAAGAGATTTAAGTTCTGTAGTTTTACCTTCTTGTAAATAAGATTGATGGAGCTTGTTTGAAAAATATTGAACGTCTTTCACTTTTGGCTCAATCGTGTTAGTAATATTCGTATTAAGCATGCGCACACTTTCGGTTGCACTTGCTTGCTGTTCTTTTGAAATTTGCCTTCCGGCACTTTGGTAAGACACAATTCCAATTAACAGTGTTGGAATGAGAAGCATTGCTAAAAACGAAAAAATGAGCTTTTTCCTTAAACTTAGTTGTTTCACTTGAATTATCCTCACTATGATCTAGTATTTTGTACTTTTTTATCACCGAATATTGAGTAAGTAATAATGCCTTAGTGGATGGTGATAAAGTCTATACATTTACTTTCTATGTAAACAATAGACAGCTAGGCTCATTTTACCAAAAATAAAATAAAAGTTAAGTATTTTATAATAACTGTTTACTATATAGTAAATATCATCAATGGATACTTTAAAATTCTCCTAAAAACGGAAACCGCTAAATGACATATAAAGCTACTTTTTGATGTATACTAATGCTCAAAAGAGGAGGGAATTGTTTCATGATTCGACAAATTGGACAAGTAATGTTGTATGTAAATGATCAAGATACTGCCGTGAAGTTTTGGACAGAAAAAGTTGGATTTGTTGTAGTTGCTGATCAGGAAGAGGGCGGAGTACGCTGGATTGAAATTGCTCCTACTAAAGAAGCTCAAACTACCTTTGTTTTACACAATAAAGAAATCATTGCAAAAATGCAGCCTGACTTAAATTTAGGGACACCATCTATAATGTTTTATGCCGACCATATAGAAGGTCTATATCAAGATTTTCAAGCAAAAGGCGTTAAAGTTGGGGATTTAGTAATGATGCCAATGGGTAGAGTTTTTAATTTTGCTGATCACGAAAATAATTATTTTGCATTAGTAGAAAAATAAGGTTTGTCCTACCTAGAAAAGGCAAGAATCTGTCCAATTTCGATTGCGGAAATCGGGCAAATTCTTGCTTTTTCCTTATATTAGGACATAGTAACTTATTTTAAATCTTCGCCAAAAATGGCTACAGTTTGACGGTCAACGCTAAATTCATTGCCATCCCATTTCAAAATATTTTCTACATAACCTAATCCATCGGCATGAAATCTGCCTGCTATAGCCTGATACGCTAAAATCTCATATATGCCATCTCGTTCATAGTCGACCGGATACAATCCGCTGATTGGATCAACCCATCCTTGAATTGGTTGCTTTAGTGTACCGTCTTGATTATAAATATCTGCTAAATAATCTGGATCTTTGTATTGTAAATCGATGATATATTGTTTTTTTGGATTCATGCTACGCACGGCCACTTTATATTGATTTTGATAATTAACAGTGTATTTAAGCGTATTACTAAACGTTTCTGCATCAAAAATTGAGCGTATTTTCCCGTTTATTGAGGCAAACATTTCGCCGTTGATAATACCGCCACTACCCCCCGTGTCGGAAATAACTAAAATATCATCTAGATGATTCCCGGTAAAGTCACCTAAAAATATAGTTGGGTTGTACCCGACGCTTTGTTTCAGCATTATTTTTTCGAATTGGTGCGTCTGTCCGTAAAATATCGCAAGCGTTAGGTTTTTCCACAAAGGGCTATCTGGTGTTTTATTCCCCATCAAAAGAACAGTTTCAAGTAAGCCATCTCCATTAATATCTCCAAATTTCGTCTGAATAACCTGAGGGGTCATAGGCGAAATAGGCATATTATTTAAGGCCGGATTCATATTATTAGTCATACATGCACCTCTTTCTATAGTGTTAGCATATGCTGTAAATATGGCTTGGTGAAAAAAGAAGATGTGTTAGTAATGACTATAAAACTTATAAAAAAACTTATAATTAACCCATTGACATATTTAAATGTGAAAAGTATCATAAATGTCAACGAATCAGAAAATTCAGTACCACGCATTCTCTTGCTACAAAATGTAGTTGGAGATTTTTTACAACATTAATTCTTAGTAAGTATATATGTTTTATATATTTTGGGAAGAAGGAGATTTTCTTGAAAAATTTATTTGTTAAAACGAAGCAACAACAGTATTGGCTCGATCAGCTAGCATCTATTTCTGAGTCAATAAAGGCTGAAGCTAAAGAAGTAGATGAACAATCTCGTTTTCCATTCGAAGCACATAAACTACTTCTGCAAATTGGTTATCCAAAGCTAACTTTACCGAGAGAATATGGCGGTGAAGGATTATCGGTCTACGATATGGTACTCGTTCAAGAAACGTTAGCGAGCTACGACGAGAATGCTTCACTCTCGCTAGGATGGACATTAGGTGTTGTAGGTGAACTATATGAGAAAAAGCTATGGACAGACAATTTACTAAGTTCGTTTGCTCAGGAAATAAAGAACGGTGCAATTATAAATAGGGCTGCGAGTGAAGCGGCAACAGGTAGTCCAACACGTGGAGGGCGACCAGGAACGAATGCTGTTTCAAAAGAGGCAGGTTGGCTCATAAATGGGCGTAAAATCTTTACGACAGCCTCCCCGGTACTAGATTATTTCTTAACATCAGCGTGGATTGAGGAGAAAAATCAAATTGGTTACTTCCTTATCCATAAAGATGCACAAGGGCTTTCAATTGAAGAAAACTGGGAAATGTCTGCAATGCGAGGCACAAGCAGTCATGACCTAGTGTTAAAAGATGTAGTCGTTCCTACGAATCATTTAGTAGAGTTACCGAGTCACCCAAGTGGTGGAAAAATAAATGGTTGGATTCTACATATACCAGCAACATACTTAGGGATTGCGCAGGCAGCACGCGATTATGCACTGCATTTTGCAAATCATTATCAACCTAATAGTTTAAATGCTCCGATTAGTACATTACCAAATGTGCAGCAACTTCTAGGTGATATTGAATTGAAGCTATATCAAGCGCGCTTTGTACTGTATGGGGTTGCCGACGCTTATGATGACCCAGCTAGACGTGAGCTTTTGGCAAATGAAATGGCAGTTGCTAAGCATACGGTGACAAATTTGGCGATTGAAATCGTCGATAAGGCAATGCGTGTAGTAGGAGCCAAAAGCCTACAATTAACGAATCCATTACAGCGTTATTATCGAAATGTGCGTGCGGGACTTCATAATCCACCGATGGATGATATGACAATTATAAAATTAGCGAGTACAGCAATTGAACAGCAAAAATCGACTGAACATCAATTACAAAACAATGGAGAATAAGGGGAAATGACATATGTTTAAACAAAAGAAAAAGATTTTCCAATTGGCCGCAATCGGGTTGGCTTCACTGGCTATTTTAGCAGGCTGTAATTCAGGTGAAGCTTCAGATAAAGATTCAGAGGATGGCGGGAAAGTACGTACAGTGAAGGTTGCATTTGACCAAGCGTCTAAGCCAATTAGTTATCTAGATGATAACGGAAATCCGACTGGCTACGATGTGGAAGTCATGAAGCTAGTGGATGAACAGTTACCTGACTATAAGTTTGAATTTGTAGGCACGACTAGTGATGATTTATTAATTGGTGTTGAGCAAGGGAAATATCAAGTTGGAATAAAAAATGCCTTCTTTACGCAAGAGCGTACGGAAAAGTTTATTTTCCCTAAAGAATTTTTAGGCTTAAGTAGTGCGGGTTTAGTATTACGTAAAGAGGATGAAGGTGTAAAAACATTAGCCGACTTTGCAAAAAAAGATTATTCATTAGCACCAATTGCTGCGAATAATGCTCAATATACAATTATTGATGAATATAATAAAGCCAATCCAGACAATAAAGTAAAATTACAGGCTGGAGATGCGTTCACTGTCGATGTTGTGCAATGGGTAAATGAAAAACGTGTCGATGGCGGTGTCATGATTGAAGGTCCATTTAAACAACAAGTTTTAGCAGAAGATGGCCCCTATCATAATTTAAAGGATGACGTAGTTTACAACGAATTTTCCGTTATTAAAACATGGCCGTTATTCAATAAAAAGGAACAAGAATTTGCAGATGCTTACGATAAAGCTATAGCAAAAATTAAAGAGCAAAAGAAAACAAATGAATTAAGCACTAAGTTTTACGGTCGAGATTTATTTGAAGTGTTAGAAACCGTGAAGCGCTAATAGGCGGTAGCGGCTACTACCAAATAAAAGGCTGTTGAGTCAGTATACTCAGCAGTCTTTATTCATAGAAATAGAATCTTATAAATATAGAAGTTGGTGAGGAAATGGAGAAGTATTTTGATGCATCATACATTTGGAACTCAATTCCTGTATTATTGCCGTTTTTAAAAGTGACCTTCCTAGTCGCAGGATCTTCCATTGTACTAGGCACAATATTTGGCTTACTATTAGCGGCTGCCAAGTTAAGTTCAATAAAATTGCTGCGAAAATTAGCAAACTTATATACAACGATTATGCGTTGTACACCATCTATCGTCTTATTATTCCTGGTCTATTATGGTGTTCCAGCGTTAGCGGAAAACTTCGGCATAAATCTCCATTCAATTGAAACAGCCATTTTCGTAGTCGTAACGTTCACTTTACAGTTTGCAGCGATTATGTCAGAGGTTATTCGTTCTGCTTATTTAGCGATTGATAAAGGGCAATTTGAAGCGGCTGTTAGTGTGGGATTAACGCCATTCCAAGCTTATCGCCGTATTATTTTCCCGCAGGCACTCGTTATTGCTTTACCGAACTTTGGGAATGGAATGATTGCGTTATTACAAGAAGGAGCGCTCGCTTATACAATCGGCTTAATTGATATTGTCGGTAAGGCAAATTTAATTATCGCAAGTAATATTAATGCACATGCATTAGAAATATATATCGCTTTAGCCATTGTTTATTGGGTGTTGTCGATTATTATCGAAAAATTCTTCTCTATGCTAGAAAAGTTTTTTGGTAAGGGGAAAAAGACATTAGAAACAACGTAAGGAGGCGTAACTGTGAATTATCAATTTTTAGTTGAAACATTTTTTGTTGCATTATCAGGTGTACCTATCGCACTCCTTGTGACAATTGTTGCTATGCTCGTTGCTTTACCACTAGGCTTCCTACTAGCACTAACACGGATCAATAAAATCCCAGTGATCCATCATTTAGCAAAGATATATGTCTCCTTTGTCCGAGGTACACCGATAATCATTCAAATCTTTATTATTTATAGTAGTATTCCATTACTACTTAAAATTATTTTTGAAAAATATAATATTGCCTATGATATTTATAAAGTCAATCCGATCTGGTATGCATTTATTGTCTTCGCATTTAGTACGACGGCAATTTTAATAGAAGTATTTCGTTCTGCTTTAAGTACGATTGATAAAGGTCAGCTAGAGGCAGCTCAAGCAGTAGGCTTAACAACATTTCAAGCTTATCGCCGTATTATTATTCCGCAGGCTTTAGTAGTAGCGATGCCGAATATTTGTACAGCCACAGTCAATCTCATTAAAGCGACGTCTTTAGGCTATGCAATGTCCTTACCTGAAATTACATTAAAAGCTAAAGTAGCTGCCAATGTTGGCTACAATTACGTGGAAGCATATATTGATATTTTCATTGTGTACTTAATTTTATGTAGTACGGTCGAATACATTTTTAAACGATATGAAAAACATTTAAGTAAATTCAAAGTGGCAAAAGCCTAAGGGGTGAACGAGTATGTTAGAAATTAAAAATATCCATAAATCATTTGGTAGCAATGAAATTTTAAAAGGTGTCGATTTAGCCATTGATAAAGGAGATGTTGTCGTTATTTTAGGTCCCAGCGGCTCGGGAAAAACAACATTATTACGTTGCATTAACTTTTTAGAGACAGCCGACCAAGGACATGCGACATTTGGCGATATCCAAGTAGATTTTCAAAATATGAAGAAGAAGGATGTACATTCTATTCGACAACGTGTAGCCTTTGTATTCCAAAACTATAATCTTTTTACGAATAAAACAGCGCTAGAAAATGTGACAGAAGGGCTTATTATAGGACGTAAAATTCCCAAGGCCGAAGCCATTGATATTGGTAGAAAAGCGCTTGATAAAGTAGGTTTATCAGAAAAATATGATGCCTATCCAAGTCAATTGTCTGGAGGCCAGCAACAACGAGTTGGTATTGCCCGGGCCGTAGCGTTGAACCCTGATATTATTTTATTTGATGAACCGACTTCTGCACTTGACCCAGAGCTAGTAGGAGAAGTCCTTCAGGTTATGAAAAACATTGCAGCGGAAGGGACGACGATGCTTGTTGTCACACATGAAATGGGCTTTGCAAAAGACGTAGCCAACCGAGTAATTTTTATGGACGGTGGTGTCGTTGTAGAAGAAGGAAGCCCTCATGATATATTTGTTAATCCGAAAGAGGAGCGCACGAAGAAATTCTTAAAACGTGTTATTCCTGAGGATTATAATTACTATATTTAAAAAAGAGAATCTGCTAGCCTTCAATTGAAGCGTGCAGATTCTCTTCTTTATAGAAAATCAATTATGCTTTGGCATAATAGCGTCCGGAGTCGGCTTTGTGCTTAGGCCTGCAGATGTTTTTTGTGCGAAAGCGAAGCGACAGCAACATGTTTTTGTCTGTGCGAAAGCGAAGCGACAGCAACATGTTTTTGTCTGTGCGAAAGCGAAGCGACAGCAACAACAACAACAACAACAACAACAACAACACGAGGGACGACACGATGTCGGTCATTTCGGTAATGCCATAGGACGTGGTGTCCTTAGACTGAGTTCCTCTATTTCAGCTGATGTTTGGACACCCGAAAAGTAGCTTAAATCCGCATTTATCTCACCACCTGGGAACTTCGCTGAAATAAGTTAAAGCTTTAAAAAATGTGTTAACTCATTAATGGAATAGATATGCAATTCGTGCATAGCTCGTGTACAAGCTGTGTAGAAATAATTACGTTCTGTTTCTCTAGAATAAGTAGCTGCGGAAGCATTGTATATTAAGACAGCGTCGAATTCAATTCCTTTTGCCATATAAGCAGGCAACAGTAAAATACCTTTTTTAAATTGATTTGTATGATGGGTAATGAGCTGAATATCTACTTGGTCTTTCATTTGATCAAAAACCTTCGTACACTCTTGCTCTGTTTTACAGATGACTGCAATTGTTTCAAAATTTAGGGACAAGCTGTTAATCTTTTCGACAAGCTGTTCGATTAAATCTATTTCATTCGAAACAATCGTGATAGTCGGTTCGGGACCAGTTCGATTAAAGGCCTCTACTTTTACGTCCTCATGTAAAATCTTTGAAGTAAGGTGAATAATTTGTTTTGTTGAGCGATAACTTTTCGTTAATATTATTTTTTCTGCTTGTTCACCATACAATTGTGGCGTCAGCAGTGAAGGGTTTTTAAAGGTATGAGGATGGATAGTTTGATGTCCATCTCCTAATATAGTCATACGTGCACGTGGGAATAATTGTTGTAATACAAATAGCTGAAATGGAGAATAGTCTTGTGCTTCATCAACTAAAACATGACGAATCATCGTATTTGTTCGTTGACCTTCTATTTTGTCCTGCAAATATAAAAATGGAGCGGCATCTTCATATGAAATAATGCGCTTTGTTAAATTAGGGAGCGTTTGTTGACAGATTTCTTCCCAATGGTCGGGTAAAAAGTTCTGTAATTGCTGATGAATAGTATTGTTCATATCAAACAGTTGACGATAAATGCCTAACAAATGAACGAACTTTAATTGTTTCACAGATTGACGAAGTGGCTTGAGCTGTTTTTTGACAATTTGGATGGCTATTTTTTTGCGCTCTTGCTCAAAATCATCAAAGGAGTTTTCTGAAAAGCGACCTTCGTGTAAAAGATCACTATAGGTTTTTGTATATTCTTCAATGTCTAACAATTCACTAGCTTCTTCTACCCAGTCTTTCGTCCGTTCTGTCTTTTCAATTTTCGATAATTGTTGTAACAACCATTCTTTCACTAACTGCAGTCGATTTGGGATGGGAATTGTCGCATTGAACGAATAAAAATACTCAGCAATTTTTTGCGCTGTAATAATTCTTTCTCCTCGAAAAACAATGTTTTTAAATAGCAAACCGTCATTGGCAAGGTACTCTATATATTTGTCCATCAATTCTCGATATTGGAGGCTAGCTTTGAAAGAAATAGTAGTAAGCTTCGTTTGGTAGAGCAAGTCATCTTTCTCTGTTAAAATTGACTCCAATTGCTCGTAAGGATATTCCAATTGGAACTGTCGACCTAAACGTTTTGTTGCATATTCGGAGAAGGTTAATTGCTGCATATTATCTTCACCTAAATCCGGTAAAACGGTATGGACATATTGATTAAAGAGCTGATTTGGTGTAATCAATAAAATTTGATCAGCAGTAATTTGGTCTCGATAATGATACAACAAATAAGCAACACGTTGGAGAGCAACAGCTGTTTTTCCACTACCCGCGACACCCTCTACGATGAGATAAGGCGTGTTAACATGTCGAATAATTTTATTTTGTTCGGCTTGAATCGTTGCTACGATGCTGCGGATATGTTCATTTGCATTTTGAGCGAGAATATCGAGTAATAAGTCATCACCAATTGTTAATCCTGTATTAAACATCGATTGCAATTGACCATTCTTAATGATAAATTGCCGCTTTAAAAGCATCTCACCTTGAATGCCGTCGGTCGCCGTTTCATAAGTGGCTGGGCCAGGGGTGTAATCATAATACATACTTGATATAGGGGCTCGCCAATCATAAATTAGTATGTTTTCATTCTCTTCATCCATTAAGGTTGCTACACCGATATAAATCTTTAAAGGTTCGTTTTGCCCATCCTGTAAAAAATCAATGCGAGCAAAATAGGGGGATTGCAGTAAACGGTCATAAGTTTTTACATCCTTGATGGCACGTTGCTGAGCATGTTGAGAATCGGATAAGAGCTCCGCCTGTTGTTTAATAGCATAATAAGTTTCGTCTATATCCTCAGGAGTATCTAAATTCACTCTGACGTCATCCCAAAAGGTTTTCTTTAATGTTAAAACATTGTTTCTAACATCCTTTTCCTTTTGTAGTAACTCCTCCTTTTTGTGACCAACTGTATTTAAACAAAGAACAAGATACTGATTTTCTTCTGTCCGTTCATATTGCTTTTCCAATGTTACTCACATTCCTTTCAATATGGATTATTTATTATTTAGAATCGGGAAATTTATCATACAGCTAGTTAGGAAAGAAGTATAGTCTAGTAATTTTGGTAAATTTATGATATAATAAAATTATAAAAGAAAATCAGATTTTTAACAAAAAGACTGCTCCGAAAAAGTTGGGGCAGTCTTTTTTGTATCCGTATTTATCTATTTGAAAAGGAGTTACTTTTATGAATATACTCCTAAATTTTGGTATGAAATTATGTATATAAGTTGAGTGAGGTTATTCGACCCCGTGGGGTTCAACGTCACAGATAAGACTATGGAGCGAGCGTTATGACTAAAGCGGCTTATAGGATGCCCTATAGAAAAGCGCTTAGTCGAAATGGGAATCAACCTTGCGTTATGGTGATTACCTAGTGTTTCTTCTATATCATTTAGATCATCGAAAATTATTCTCGGTATTTTAAAGTTAACTTGATGATTAATATTGATAAGTAAGAAGAATAGTCGTTAATCCCAGAAAAAGAGCTTTTGTAAATGATATAGACATTTGGTGGGGGCGAAAAATGAAGGTGATATTTACAGTTTGGTACCTGAATGTGGGGAGAGTACGTTTGTTAAGGGGCTAACGAAAAGCGAAAACACACATATTCTTTCAAGGGATGCTATACGTTAAGAGTTTTTTTGGAGGTGCTGCAAGATAGAAATTACGAATGGTATTCTATGTTTTGTGTGAGCGTTTGAATGTGGCTAAAGGTCAATTTGTGATTGTTGATGTGACAAATATCGAACGGGGATGAGGGGTATTTAATATAGGTAAAATGTATGTTTTTTAGTAAAATTGATGTTGTGATTTTGATGAAAGAAATATGATGTTATTATCAAAAAAACAATAAATAGAGAGAGGGGATTCGATAGTAATAATGGGGGAAATGAGCAGGAATATAGAGTTTCCAATACTGGGGGAGGGGATGGAAAGGTTCATATTGCGCACGAAGGGAGCTTGTATGAATTCTCAAAAGAGTAATATCCAAAGTCGACGCACCAAAGAGGAGCTTTATATATATATGAATGAAAACAGTCCAATATGCTGATTTTTGATAGAACTTAGAAAAGTTTGTGAGAAAGGATCAAGTTCGAACAAGTGAACGTTGGCTAAACGAAAAAGAGACTCCAAATCATTTGAAATAAGTATGATGTGAAAAGGGAAGTAAAACAAACGGAAAATATATAATATATATGAGGAAGTAAACGGTGGCAGTGTGTCTCTTTAGAGAATAGGGATCCATAGGTTCGATTTCTGTTATCCGCATAAAATAAAATGGCATACTATATAAAAAATGAACGCCCAAACGATAATGGGAGTTCATTTTTGTAGCTGTTATTTTGTATAGTTATCGAAATAACCTTGGATATAAATCATCGGTGTTCCTTTGTCGCCTGAACCTGAAGTTAAATCTGAAAGAGAGCCGATTAAGTCTGTTAAACGACGAGGCGTTGTACCTTGAGCGGCCATTTGCCCAGTTAAATCTTCATCTTTGTTTTGGATATACTCAGAAATTGCTGCTTTTAATTCTTCGCCGCGAAGCTCTGAAAAATCGTTATCTGCTAAGTATTTTAGTTTTACTTCGTTTGGTGTGCCATCTAATCCGGCTGTGAAAGCTGGAGAAACAACAGGGTCAGCTAACTCCCAAATCTTGCCCACAGGATCTTTAAAAGCACCATCACCGTAAACCATTACTTCAACTGTTTTACCAGTAGCTTCTTTGATCTTTGCTTGGATGCCATCAACGATTGGTTGGCAAGTATGTGGGAATAATTTTACGCTATCTTCAGTAGCTTTATTTGAACCAAGTAGACCATATTCGGCATTAAAGCCAGAGTCGTTATTAGGCTCAGATAAAATATTATCAAGACTGTATACTTTTTCAGCACCATTTGCCGTTAAAATACGTTTTGTACGTAAACGTGTATGAATATCACATGTTAAAACGCTCTTCGTAAAATCTAAAATTGTTTTTGGGTTGTTTGAAAAGATAACTTCACAAGACGCGCCTTCAGCTTCGATTAGTTCTTTATAATATTCAATATAATCTACGCCTGTAAATGTATGTTTTTTATAGCCGAAATGCTCACGGAATTCAGCCTCAGTTAAAGTATCTGTCCAAGGATTAATCCCTTTTACATCTAGCTCATCGATATCAACTAGGTGGTTCCCAACTTCATCAGATGGATAGCTAAGCATAAGAACAACTTTTTTTACACCTTTTGCAATACCGCGTAAGCAGTTAGCGAAGCGATTGCGGCTTAGGATTGGAAAAATAACACCAACAGTATCATCACCAAATTTAGCAGCTACGTCCGCTGCGATGTCATCGATGGATGCATAGTTACCTTGTGCACGCGCTACGACAGATTCTGTTACTGTGACGATGTCGCGATCTTCAATTGAATAGCCTTCAGTCTTTGCTGCGTTTAATACTGTATCAACAACAATTTGCTCAATATTATCGCCTTCGTTAATAATTGGACCACGAAGACCTCTTACTACTGTACCAACTACACGTTCCAAAATAATCTCTCCTTATTAATAGATAAATGTATGATTAATAGTATGCCTCGGCATAATTACGTCTGGAACCGGCTGTGTTTCATAAAAAACTCCTTGCCGATTCTTTTTCGCCTACTGAAAAAAGTTAAATATTGTGAAATTAAATCAATATGGTTTTACTATACGCCTCTTTAATGATATAAGTAAAATTAATAGTTTGTATAATAGCTATAAGAGGTGCTTATATGATAGGGAAATTAGATTTATATCGAGTTTTTAGTATTGTTGCTAAAAACAATAGCTTTTCAAGTGCTGCTAAAGATTTATATATGACTCAACCAGCTGTTAGCCAAGCTATGATGCAATTAGAAAAGGAGCTCGGCACACGCCTTTTTAACCGCACACCTAAAGGGGTGACGTTAACAACTGAGGGCAGCCTTCTGTATGAATATACAAATTCAGCATTAGGCCTTTTAGATGCTGGCGAGGAGAAGCTGCTGGAATTTAAAAATTTAACAACAGGTCAGTTGAAAATTGGGGTAGGGGATACAATTTCTCGTTTCTTTTTAATGCCTTATCTAGAGGCGTTTCATACGATGTACCCAAATATAAAATTACAAATGTTAAATGGAACGACTTCGGAAATTTGTAATTTTATTAAATCTGGTGAGGTTGATATAGGACTTTGTAATTTTCCGATAGAAGATCCGACATTACAGTTAACCACTTGCACGGAGGTTCAAGATATTTTTGTATGTGGTGAGAAGTACAAAACGTTGGCTTCAAAAAGTATAAGCTTTGAGGATTTGCTAAAATTTCCACTTATTTTTTTAGAGAAAAAATCAAATTCAAGAAAGTACGTAGAAGATTACTTATTTGCAAGAGGAATCCACATTGAACCTGAGTTTGAGCTTGGTTCACATGATCTAGTGCTTGAATTTGCACGAAGTAATTTAGGGATTGCCTGTGTAACGAAAGAATTTTCAAAGGATTATTTGCAACGAGGCCTTTTATATGAGCTAACATTAACAGAAAGTATTCCAACACGAAGCATTGGCATGTGTTATTTGAAAAGTGTGCCTTTATCTCGAGCAGCGTTGAAATTCGTAGAAATTATTGAGCAAAAGCAGGAGCGTAAACGTATAAACCCAAGAACTTTAAAGTGAGACCTCACATAGTATATTTCCTTCGACACATAATAGCTTTTCAACAACAAGAAGCTTAGCGAATTACTAGTCGCTAAGCTTTCTTTAATAATGCCTCTATAAGAGTGTCAACATTGCGTTTGTTTTTCATTGTAGGTGAGTACAAATAAGAAAATGTTCGTGTAAAATGTTGATTTTCGAGAGGTAAGATTTTTATATCATTATTTTTTAATTCACGCTCAATGACACTAGCGGACAGTAATGAAAGTCCAAGCCCTTGAATCACGCTTTCTTTCACACCTTGATTACTACTAATAGTAAGAAGTGAACGTACTTGGAGCCCGTTTGCTCTAAATAAATGATCTAAGTAATAACGTGTGCCAGAGCCATCTTCACGTGCAACCCAATTTTGCTGCTGTAAGTCCGCAACCGTAATAGTTGGTACCTTTGCAAGAGGGTGATTACTCGCACTGACAATAAATAATTCATCTTGCATAAACGGATGAATAATAAGTTCATGGTCATGTGCCTGTCCTTCAATAAGACCGATATCGACTTGTAACAATTTTGTATATTGAATGATTTCTTTCGTATTGCCAATAATAACTTGAAGCTCTAACTGAGGGAATTGCTGTTGTAAGCTAGCTATAATAGGAGGCAAAATATATTCGCCAATTGTAAAACTAGCCCCAATCACAAGCGTCCCTTGAATTTCATGATGATAGGTTAAAATATCTTCCTTTGCTGCTTCCGCAATGGCCAGCATCTGTTTAGCTCGTTTATATAAAATTTCTCCAGTTGGGGTAATTTGTACAGATTTTGGTGAACGGATAAACAAGGTCGTTTGAAATTCTCGTTCTAAGTTTTTAATGTGTAAACTGACACTCGGCTGTGAAATATGAAGTATTTCGGAGGCTTTCGTAAAATTATTGATCTCCACCAGTGTGATAAACGTTTTTAAAGCATCGTACTGCATATCATCACTCCTATCATTAGAAATATTAATAATTGCCATTATATATATGTATTTTACTGATGATTAACTTTCTAATAAAGTAATAATCATCAAGGATGAAAGAAGTGAACAACATGGATAATGGCCAACGTAGGTTAAAAAGTTTCCTGGCCCCAGCGTTTATGAAGGGGATATTGTTGACACTCATTATTGCCTTAGTGGCGAAGTATATTTCGACATTTCCGTTCTTCTCAATATTAGGGCAGCTTGTCATTGCCATTATATTAGGTATGGCTTGGAGAGCAACCTTTAAGGTGCAGGATTCATGGCAAACAGGCATCACATTTTCAAGTAAAAAATTATTACGCCTCGGCATTATTTTATTAGGTATGCGTTTGAATTTAATGGATATTTACAATGCTGGAACGAGTGTCTTCCTTATTGCGTTTATTAATCTAGTATTTGCTTTGCTGGTTGTATATGGCTTAACGAAGGTATTTCATGTCGATAAGAAGCTCGGCATATTAACAGCTTGTGGCACAGCTATTTGTGGAGCTGCTGCCGTCGTTGCTATTGCTCCTCAAATTAAAGCAAATGAAAAAGAGACAGCAGTGGGCGCAGCGATTGTTGCATTATTAGGGACTGTATTCACATTAGTCTATACGGTGTTATACTCAGTATTTAACTTAACTCCTACTGAATATGGTATTTTTGCGGGAGGCACTTTACATGAAATTGCTCATGTTATTGCGGCAGCCTCTGCTGGTGGGAATGAAGCAATTGATATGGCGGTTATTGTGAAGCTAACACGTGTCGCATTGCTTGTACCAGTAGCCATTGTCATCGGTATTTTATATCGGAGAATTGACAAGAGGCAGGAAAAGGAAGGATTTTCATTGTCGATCATTCCATGGTTTATTCTCGGATTTTTAGCGATGAGTGCTATTAATTCGTTAGGGATTGTACCAGCTAATGTAGCGCAAACATTTGTAAATACCGCTTATATTTTAATAGGGATGGCGATGGCCGGACTAGGTTTAAATGTAGACATAAAAACATTTAAACAATTAGGTGTAAAGGCGTTTATTGCCGGACTAATCGGTTCGGTTTGTTTATCAATACTTGGATATGTTTTAGTTATTTTCATGCGATAAAGTATTAAAAAACCTGCATTTTTAAAAATGCAGGTTTTTTTTAGATAGAATCAGAAGATATGTTAGTTATTATCCCGCTTCCTCGGTAATAGTGAGGATAGGAGATACAAATTAAAAGTTAGCGTAATGCTTCAATTGAAGAAGCTAATTCAGCTATAACTATTTTGCTACCGATCATTGGACTGTTTTCAGGTTTTCCACCCTCAGAGCTTTGTCCAGGACGGTGATGTGCCGCAGCGAATGCATCGCTATTACGCCAAGCTTGGAAATGCTCCTTCGTCTCCCAGTACATATTGACGCTCATTTCGTCATAAGTCGGATCATCAGTTGAAATTAGTACCTCTACTTTATGGAAGCCTTCAAACTGTTGTAGAGGACCTGGTTTTGTAAAGTTCGGTGCCATTTTTGCAGCAAATCCCGGTTTGACTTGAATACGATTTGTAACAATAATCATGCTTTTCCCCCCTAATCATTTTTAGTTAATAAAATCTACTATATGAATGAATTATCAATGATTATCATTCGCAATCAATGATAATTGTCTTAGGAAGACATTGTCAATAGATTTAAATTGTAAATAGCTCGATATTTGAAGTGTTGGATCCATACATGGAAATATACTTCGCTATAAGAATGAACAGACGCACTAGTTCCTGACATTTAACTGACATAAACCGATGATATAATGAAAATACGAATGAGCTGGTAACGAGGTGAAGGACATGGCAAAAATATTAGTAGTAGAAGACGAATATGCAATAAGCCAAGTTTTGAAGGCATATTTGAAAAAAGTAGGCTTTGATGTTATGCAATGTTTTAATGGTGGACAGGCATTGGATATGTTTCAAAAGGTTCAGCCTGATTTAGTATTACTCGATATTATGTTACCAGAAAAAAACGGTTGGTTTATTCTAAAGGAAATTAGAGAATGTAGCTCTAGTCCAGTTATCATGCTAACGGCATTAGGTGATGTAAATTATCGATTAGAGGGTTTTGATCAAGGGGCAGATGATTATATTGCAAAGCCATTTATAGCTGATGAGGTAGTGGCAAGAGTAAAGGCAGTTTTAAGACGAGCTGAAGGACGTCATAAATCTGCAGAAATAAAACGCTTTGGTGAGCTAGAGATTGATATGAAAGCCCACCGAGTGCTACTTAAGGGAGAAGAAATCGTCTTAACGCCTAGAGATTTATCTGTGCTTTTATTTTTAGCAGAACACCCAAATCAAACATTTACACGGGATCAACTGATCGATCAAGTTTGGGGCTGGGAATATGAAGGTAGCGATAGAGCGGTTGATTTAGCTGTGAAGCGACTCAGAAAAGTACTTAAGGAGTGGGATGAGGAAGAGGGCGAAATAAAGACACTACGTGGATTGGGGTATCAGCTAAGTGTTCAAAAAAAATAAGCGAATATCTTTACTCAACTACTGGACAAGTCGCTATTTATTAACGCTATTTGTAGGTTTAGCAATTATCTCTTTGATTTCTGCGGCGTGGATTCGTCATACAGCGTTTCAAAATCGACTAGAGTTGATGGAATTTTTAGCAGACGAGACTGTATATCGCCTAACTGATCTTTCAAGTCAAAACAATGGACATATGGGCGGTATTCCAGGTTTTATTGGCAATCGTGAACGGTTTACTATGAGAGAAATTGACCCCATTTTGTATGTCGTAGATAAGGAAGGGAATATAGTAAATAGCAATCGACCGGTGCCACCGGGGAATGCCAAAAACGTTGCCAGCTTGCTAGATAGTGAAGAGGGGACAAAGAAAATAACTGCAGCGAATGATGGACAAGAGTTGGTCCAATATGTCGTAAAACGAAAACTTGAAAAGGACAATAAAGTAGTTGGCTGGGTGCTTGTTTTAGAGAAGAAAGACAATTTAACGAAGGTTAATCAAGCATATGGACAACTGGCACTACTAATTGGAGCACTTGCCGTATTAGGTTGGGGGGCTATTTATTTTTTATCAAAACGTTTAGCGCATCCAATAAAACAAGTTGCCGAAGCTGCAAAGCAAGTTCAAGAAGGAAACTATACATTTGATTTGCCTCAAAATAATAAGGAAGAAGAAATTTATGAGCTCGTTACGTCTTTTAAGGAAATGGCGAATAAGCTAGAGCAATTAGAAAAGACTCGAACAGAGTTATTAGCAGGGGTCACCCATGAGCTGAAAACACCAGTCACATCAATTAGTGGGTTATTGCAGGCAGTGAAAGATGGTGTCGTTACAGGCCAAGACGCTAGTGAATTTATTCAAATGGCACTAGTAGAAACGATGAAAATGAAAACAATGGTTGGCGATTTACTAGCTTTTAATCATTTTGCGGTAGATGCAATTCCCGTGAAGCTTGAAACAGTAAGTGTTAATCAATTATTACGTGATGCCGTAGCACAGTGGGAAGTAATGCAAGATGACGAAAATGTAAAAATACAACTGGATTACCTTGCAGAATCCGTTGATGTACAGGCTGATGTAGTAAGAATACAGCAAATAATTACGAATTTATTGACGAATGCAAAGCAGGCTATGCAGGAAGGGATCGTTACCGTAGCGCTTATGGAAAAAGAGGATGCTGTATTAATTACTGTAAGGGACACTGGATACGGTATTCCTCAAGAAGATCAAGCATTTATCTTTGAGCGTTTTTATAGAGGCGAAAATAAAAAATATGCGGTCCGTGGATTAGGTTTAGGATTATCGCTTAGTAAAATGATGGCGCAATCTATAGGTGGTGATTTACGCTTAATTGGCAGTAATTCATCTGGAACATGCTTTGAAATAACATTGAAAAAGGCTACTACGCTCTAAAAGGCGTGGTAGCTTTTTCTTTGTAAGAAACTTTGAAGGGCATGTTAAAGCCGACATCTGACTGACACATTAGACCTTTATAGTAGGCATTGTAAACGAGAAAACCAAAAGAAAGGACGGGATCAAGGATGGCCGCAAACAAAAGGTTTTTCCGAATAATCGCCTTACCTGCTACGTTATTAATGCTACTAGCTGGATGTGGTGAGAGTAACGATTATGTGGCGAAGGTTGACGGTGAAAAGATTTTACAAACTGAATTAGATGACGCATTGCGTGAACAATACGGTACAGAAGTACTAGATACACTCATTACCAATAAAATAGTTGAGTTAGAGGCGAAGAAAGAGGGCGTTTCTGTATCTGAGGACATTATTCAAGGAGAGTATGAGGAGTTAGCGGAGTCGTATGGCGGAGAGGAATCTTTACAAGCAGCACTAGAGGAAAATGGGCTGACAGAGCAAAGTGTGAAGGATAATATTCACATGTATCAACTTACGAAAAATGTTATTGCTACAACCGTTGACATATCAGATGAGGAAGTAGCTCAATATTTTGAAGACAATAAAGATAGCTATGGACAAAAAGAAGAGGTCGTAGCCAGTCAAATTTTATTGGAGGATGAAACAACAGCAAAAGACGTGCTAGCAAAAATAAAAGCAGGTGAGGATTTTGCAGATTTAGCAAAAACATATTCAATTGATACAACAACGAATGAGGCTGGCGGGGAAATAGGCTATATTAGCCGAGGACAAATGGAGGAGCAGTTTGAGGAAGTAGCATTTGGCCTTGAAAAGGGTAGCATCAGCGACATCGTACAAACATCAGAAGGCTATCACATTATTAAAGTAACCGATAAAGTACCGGCAGAAGAGGCAGTATTAGAGGATATAAAAGATGAAGTTTATGCAACGGTACTTGAGGAGCGCATAAATGAAGAGTATGCGTCTTGGTTAGCTGAAAAGCAAGAGCAATACAAAATTGAAAAAATGTAAGGAGTGAACTATATGCCTACTCTTACTTCGTTTAATCCTAACGGTCGAAAGGAGATTAAACAGGCAATCTCCTATCCGGACTATGCATTATTAAAAACTAAACTTCGGCATGTGATGCAGTTAGACAAGCATGCTGGGATGAATGGTAAGTATTTAATTCGCAGCACATACTTTGATAATTTTGCAAACAAGGTTCTAAATGAGAAAAAAGAGGGTTTTATCAATCGAGATAAATATCGAGTACGAATGTATGGTAAGTCCACAGCGATTATAAATTTGGAGCGGAAAAGTAAACGTAATAATGTAACGTATAAAACGAAATGTGCCATATCTCAAAAGGAATTTGAAAAAATGCGCGTTGGGGATATCGCTTGGATGGAGGAAGACAAACGAGCGTTAATTCAAGATTTATATCAGGAAATGAAGTATCACCAATTGAAACCGATGACAGTTGTCGATTACGAGCGTGAGGCTTACATCTATCCCTTTGGAAATGTGCGTGTCACTTTCGATAGTAAGGTACAGTCAAGTCTCCGCAATACAGATATGTTTCATCCAAAACTGCCGATGGTGGATGTACTTGAGCCAAACTTAGTTATTTTAGAAGTGAAATATGATGAGTACTTGCCGGATCTTATTAAATACTTACTTCAATCAGTAGATACACGTGCTGAGGCATATTCAAAATATCAGCTTAGTCGTATGTACGGCTAATAAAGGAGAATTGAACAATGGATACAATAAAATTTAATGATATTTTTAAATCTAACTTTTTAGAGAAAACAACATCATTTTCATTAATAGATTCAATGATTGGATTAGTTGTAGCTTTTTTTGTCGGGCTTTTTATTTATGCAGTTTACAAGAAAACCTTTAATGGAGTAATTTACTCTCATTCCTTCAATATTTCGTTGCTCATTATGACAATGGCAACAGCTCTAGTAATTATGGGGATAAGTTCAAACGTCCTGTTATCACTAGGTATGGTTGGTGCGCTATCGATCGTGCGTTTCCGTACACCTATTAAAGACCCGATGGATTTAGTCTATATTTTCTGGGCAATAGTTTCTGGGATTCTTTGTGGAGCAGGATTTATTCCGCTTGTTATTATTGGCGCAGTTTTAATCGGTCTTGTACTACTAGTGTTTGTAAACAAAATTACTGTGGAAAATCCGTATTTATTAATTGTGAAATTTGAAGAAGACTTTGCTTGTGAAGAAGTGGAGCGCATTATTGCGGCACAATCTAAAAAATTCGCTTTAAAATCAAAATCCATTATGTCGGATGAGGAGATTGAAACAACCTATGAAATTCGTGTTAAACAAAATGATGCAAAATTGATGGACAATCTTACAAAAGTACCTGGAGTAAAATCTGCAGTAATGCTTAGTTATGATGGTAATTTCACTGCTTAGTAACCACTCTAGAGTGAAGAGAGGTGCAATAAATGATTAAAACAAGGGTTGTCTATTTTTGTATGGCGATTCTTCTACTTCTCTTTGTCATGATGTATGCTGTGCTTCCAAACGTAGGCATTGAAACGAAAAATACCGAGTTTTCCTATGAGACCATTGTGTTTAATAAGAATAAGGTAACGACGGTAGATATTGAAATAGCCGAAGAAGATTGGGCGGACATGCTAGAAAATGCGGCAGCAGAGGAGCTAAAGAAGGCGAATATTACGGTAAATGGTAAGAAAATAGAAAATGTAGCAATTCGCACAAAAGGAAACTTATCATTGCGTTCAGTAGTTGCGAGCGACTCAGATCGCTATAGTTTAAAAATTGATTTCGATTATTACGATGATACACAAAGCTTATATGGCTTAAAAAAGATTAATTTAAACAATAATTACAGTGACTCAACATTAATGCGAGAATATATTTCTTATGAGCTCATGGAACAGATGGGGCTACCAACACCAGCCCATTCATATATGAACGTAACTGTAAATGGGGAAGAGCGTGGGCTATTTTTAGGGGTAGAAGCTGTAGATGAAACCTTCCTAGCTAATAATTACGGTTCTAATGATGGATTTTTATTTAAGCCAGATGGAACAGGTAGTGATTTAAAATATATTAGTGATAATATAGCTGATTATACGGGAATAGGCTTAAAAACGAACGAAGGCAATATTGATCAATCCAAATTTATTGAGATGATTGAAGCGATTAATAATGGCGATAATATAGAAAAATATATTGATGTCGATGAAATGCTACGTTATTTTGCTGTGAATACAGCACTTGTAAATCTGGATAGTTACCAAGGAAATATGAAACACAACTACTATTTGTATGAGAACGGTGGTGTGTTTTCGATTATCCCTTGGGATTATAATATGTCCTTTGGTGGCTTTGGTGTTGGAGGCGGTCGAATGGGTGACAATAATAAAATCCGGCCCAATGCTGATATAAAAACGCTAGATAATACACAGACGAATGAGAAATCAGATAGATCAAATAATGTTAAGCAACAACAGCAAGGAAGACAGCCAAATGGTGACCAGAATCAGGGTGGACTCAATATGGGGTTTGAAATGTCTAGCAATTTGATGGCAGATAGTGCTATTAACTTTAGTGTGACTACACCTATATCTGGCACAACATTAGAGGAGCGGCCGCTATTAAACGCCTTACTCTCAAATGAAGAGTATCGTGCTAAATACGAAGCTTATTTAGAAGAGCTAGCGACTAATTACTTAACAGAAGACAACGTAAAGAACATTACGAAACAATTAGCATTGCTATTAACAACTTATGTGGAAGCAGATCCTACAAAATTCTCTACAACAGAACAGTTTATAGAAGCAGTAGAAGGAGAAAATAGTCTCTCTGAATTTGCAAAACAACGCTCTGACTCTATTTTAAAACAGCTGTCAGGGGAACTTGTTGTGGAAGCAACTACAGCATCACAAGAAAATATGGGAATGCCTAATTTAAACGAAAATGGTGACATGGACATCCCGACACAAAGACCAGAGAACTTCGATCCGGATCAAATGCCAGAAGATTTTGATCCTTTACAAGCCCCTCCATTTAATCAAAATGGCGATAATCAGGGAGAACCTGTGCAACGACCTGACCAAAATGGAGGACCCATGTGGCCTAACCAAGGCGATGAGCAATTAAAGCAAGAAACTGTTATTGATAAAAATACAATTCTTACAATGATTGTTTGTTTTGCCTTATTAATAGTAGCGCTTTTCTTTGTTTTAAAATTTAAGCGAAGAGGTCGTTAAAAAATAACCATATCCGAAACTTTTGGGTATGGTTTTTGCTTTTTATCGTGCTACAATTAATCATTCTTTTTTTTAGGAGTTTTATTATGAATGAACATCAATTTGATAAATGTTTACATATTAACACAGTAGGTGAACAATACGGCTTCCCGAAGCTAGCTCACTACCATCGCTATGAGCCAACGCCGTATGCTGGCTTAGAACAATTATTTTCGGAATATGAAATGCCTGATCATCCAGTATTTATTGATATGGGATGTGGAAAAGGGAGAGTCCCTATTTATGTACATCACAAATTTCATATTCCTACAATTGGGGTAGAAATGGATGCAGGTTTTTATACAGAGGCAGAGAATAATAAAAAGAACTATCTTCAAAAGAAGAGTGCTCAAGCTCCGATTTCCTTTATTCATTCAATAGCGGAAGACTATGCTATACAACCATGCGACACAGTTTTCTTTTTCTTTAATCCGTTTTCAATCAATATTTTCCGTACAGTTATTCATAATATTTGGAAGTCTTATGAATTGCATATGCGCGAAATTCATATTATTTTATACTACCCACCATATGATTATTTGCAGTTTTTACATCATGGTACACCTTTTGAATTAATCTATGAGGTCCATCTTGAAAATGAAACAAATATTAACGAGCGCCTCTGTGTGTTTGCATTGAAAAAAGCTTAGAGCTGAGCAATAGTCCAGCTTTAAGCTTTTTTAATTTTTTTCCGATTCCGGGCACAATAATGCCAAGGCATAATTGATGAAGGTTTAGCGACTAAAAGCAAAAGACCGATGATTACCCCTATACTTCTATTTATTTCCTAGGTAATAAATAGTTATTAGTAATTTCATATAAACACAACCATTTTAGTACCTGATATTCTAGATCATGCAATTTCTGATTTCTTTTTACGAGACTTTATCGAAAAAAATAATCGGAAATGATAGGTTTGTATGAATATTCACAATAAATTAATGGATAATTCACAAATTACTAATTATACAGAAAAATCACTCTAGACTAAATATAAAGAATGTTTTACAATGTAAAAGTCCTAAATGAATAATAGTTTGATTCACTTAAAGATAGATAGTTATAAATTATAATTTTGGTTATTTTTGTTATTGAGCAAATGCTATTAATTGTTTATAATTATCTGAAATATCTAATATTTGAGAAAATTCTAGGGGGAATAAAATTATGAGAGAGAACAAAAAGCTTAAAAAGTTTGGCTCACTTCTAGTTGCATCTTCACTACTTGCAGGAGTTCTTGCTGGCTGTGGTGGCGGAGATAGTTCAAGTTCAGGAGGAGGGTCATCATCAGGTGGTGGTTCTGACGGTGATACTATTAAAATCGGTGCAAACTTAGAACTTTCGGGGAACGTAGCTTCTTATGGTTCTTCGATTGGTGTAGGTGCAGACCTAGCAGTTAAAGAAATTAATGATAAAGGCGGAATCGACGGTAAAAAAATTGAGCTTGTTAAAGTAGATAACAAATCTGAAAACTCAGAGTCTACTGCAGCAGCTCTTAAACTAGCAACACAAGATAAAGTAGTAGCAATGCTAGCTCCAGCGACTTCTGGTAATACAGTTGCTACTGTTCAAATTGCGAACAGCAATAAAATCCCGATTGTTACAGGTTCAGGTACTGCTCCTAACATTACAGTCAATGATGATGATAGCGTTAACGAATATGCATTCCGTACTTGTTTCATTGACCCATTTCAAGGGATTGTAGCGGCGAACTTCGCTTCAGGTGAATTGAAAGCTAAAAATGTAGCTATTTTTGCGGACAACGCATCTGACTATGCAAAAGGTTTAGCAAAATCATTTAAAGATACAATCACTAAAAATGGTGGGAAAGTTGTAAAAGAAGAGGCATATGTCGCTAAGGATACTGACTTCCGTACACAATTAACAAATATTAAAGCAGCTAAACCAGACTTTATCTTTATCCCAGGATACTATGAAGAGGTTGGTTTAATTGTTAAACAAGCACGTGAAATGGGCATCGATGTTCCATTGATGGGGGCTGACGGTTGGGATTCACCAACTTTAGTTGAACTAGCTGGTGCGAAAGCGCTGAATAACACGTATATCACAAACCATTATTCTGCAGAAGATCCAGATCAAAAAATTCAAGATTTTGTAAAGGCGTTTAAAGCAGCGAACAGTGATAAAGCACCAGATGCATTCAATGCACTTGGCTATGACACAATTTACTACATTGCGGATGCTATTAAGCGAGCTGGCTCTACGGATGGGGAAGCTATTAAAACTGCTTTAGCTGACACAAAAGATCTTTCTTTAGTAACAGGTACTTTCTCGGTTGACGAAAATCATAACCCAATTAAAACAGCAACAGTTCTTGAATTTAAAGACGGTAAACAAGTGTTCAACTCTAAAGTTAATCCTTAATGTTTTCTTGGCAAGGGGAGGCGGGTAAACACGCCTTCCTTTTTATGTTACCTTCATTCAGTGAGGCTCTCGCCATTGAAGGTGATGAGATGAATGCGGATATAGTTTCATTACCGTGTTCAAAATATCTAAAGCGAGATTGCTAGATAGACCAAGAAAAAAATTTTAAAGACGACACAATTTACTCTATTTTCAATAATAACATGTAGTAGTAAATTCTATTTTTGCATTTTTCAGAAAAATAAAGGGGAGTGAACGCTTATGGAATGGATACAGCAGCTTGTGAACGGTATTTCACTAGGTAGTATCTACGCATTAATAGCGCTAGGGTATACGATGGTATACGGGATTATTAAGCTGATCAACTTTGCCCACGGTGATGTTTTCATGATTGGGTCATTTATTGGCTTTTACGCAATTGCTAAATGGGAGCTGGGCTTCTTCCCAGCGCTATTATTGGCGATGGTGGTCTGTGCAATCTTTGGTGTTTTAATCGAACGTATTGCTTATAAGCGTTTACGAAATGCTACACGTATTGCAGCTTTAATTACGGCAATAGGTGTATCGCTACTAATTGAATATACAACGATCTACTTCAGAGGTGCGCAACCGGCTGCATATCCTGAAGTCATTACAAATAAATCATTTGATGTTTTTGGTGTTCAAATCAGTAGTACATCAATATTAATTTTATCTGTAGCAATTGTACTGATGATTCTTTTACAATTCATCGTACATAAAACTAAAATCGGGAAAGCGATGCGTGCGGTTTCTCATGATGCAGATGCAGCACGTTTAATGGGTATTAACGTAGATAATACAATTTCAGCAACATTCGCGATTGGTTCTGCTCTAGCTGGAGCAGCAGGCGTTATCTTTGGTGTTTACTATACGAAAATAGATCCATTAATGGGCGTTATTCCAGGGGTTAAAGCCTTTATCGCCGCGGTACTTGGTGGTATTGGGATTATTCCAGGTGCTATGGTTGGCGGTATGTTGTTAGGTGTAGTGGAATCATTAGTAAGTGCACTTGGTTTCTCTTTATGGCGCGATGCAGCGGCATTCGTTATTTTAATTTTAATTTTAATCTTCAGACCATCGGGTATCTTTGGTAAAAATGCCCGTGAGAAAGTGTAGGTGAGCGGTAATGATGAAAAAGTCTAAAGTTTTCTGGGGCTATGCCGTATTAGCGCTAGTCATCTATGCAGTTGTTCAAATCCTTATTTCTACAAACATTCTCGATATTTACTATCAAAATATGTTGATCACAATGTGTATTAACATCATGCTTGCGGTCAGCTTGCATATCGTTATTGGGATTACTGGTCAATTCTCGATTGGGCATGCCGGTTTCTTAGCAGTTGGAGCATATGTTTCTGCAATTATTACCACTAAGCTATTGCTTCCATTCCCATTAGCTATTTTCTTAGGGGCATTAGCAGCAGCTGTAGCAGGTTTAATCGTAGGTATTCCGACATTACGTTTAAAGGGTGACTATTTAGCAATTGCCACGCTTGGTTTTGCGGAAATTATACGTATTATCTTTTTAAATACGGACTATGTTGGTGGCGCGGCAGGGATGCAGGTTCTATATTTATCAAACTGGTCTTATGCATTCATAGGTGTTGTTCTAACAATTTTAGTCATCTCGAACTTTACGAATTCACGTCATGGACGCGCATGTATATCGATTCGTGAGGACGAAATTGCGGCAGATGCAATGGGTATTAATACAACCTACTATAAAGTTGTAGCTTTTGCGATAGGTTCCTTCTTCGCCGGTCTTGCAGGGGCCATTTTTGCACATAACTTTTACATTATTCAACCGACAACTTTCGGGTTCTTAAAATCATTTGATATTTTAATCTTTGTAGTACTTGGTGGCTTAGGAAGTCTTTCAGGATCTGTCATCGCAGCTATTTTCTTAACAGTAGTCTCAGCATATCTAGCAAACTTCCCAGAAACACGTATGATTATTTACAGTTTAGTATTAATAGTCGTAATGCTATATCGCCCAACAGGGTTAATGGGAACAAAAGAAGTTACGGACTTATTTAAGTTTGGTAAAAAAGGAGGTACAAAATAATGGCTGGAAACCTTCTTATCAATGTAGAAAACATGGGCATTCAATTCGGTGGTTTAAAGGCGGTACAGGGCGTTAATATGTACCTGAATCAAGGGGAGCTAGTAGGTCTTATAGGGCCCAACGGTGCTGGTAAAACAACTAGCTTTAACATGCTTACTGGAGTGTATATGCCAACGGAGGGCACGATTACATTTGACGGTTTAAAGTTGAACGGGCTTGCACCATATCAAGTAACACAAAAAGGTATTAGCCGTACGTTCCAAAATATTCGTTTATTTAAGGAGCTATCTGTTTTAGATAATGTTAAGGTAGCGAACCATTCGCTTGCCAAGCACTCTATGTGGTCTTCCATTTTCCGCTTGCCGAATCATTTTAAAGGTGAGGCAGAAATGGAGCATCAATCTATTGAATTTCTAAAAATCTTTGGTTTAGATGTTTATAAGGATGAGCTTGCAAAAAATTTACCTTATGGGATGCAGCGCCGATTAGAAATTGCTCGTGCCCTAGCTGCAAAACCTAAGATACTTTTATTGGATGAGCCTGCAGCAGGGATGAACCCGCAGGAAACGCATGATTTAATGGAATTAATAGCGTTTATTCGTAAAGAATTTGGCTTAACAATTCTTCTAATTGAACACGATATGAGCTTAGTTATGGGGATTTGTGAACGTATATACGTGCTCGATCACGGACAATTAATCGCAGATGGGACACCAGAAGAGATTCGCAACAATCCAAAGGTAATTGAAGCTTACCTTGGTGAGGAGGTTATCAGCTAATGCTAAAAGTACAAAATATAGATGTATTTTACGGTAATATTCAAGCATTAAAGGACCTCTCTTTAGAAGTAAATGAGGGTGAAATCGTAACGTTAATCGGTGCAAACGGTGCTGGTAAAAGTACATTATTAAAAACATTGTCGGGCCTATTAAAACCAAAGGGTGGCATCATTGAATATGAAGGCTTCTCTATCGCAGGGAAGGCTGCACAGACAATAGTAAAATCAGGCATTTCACATGTTCCAGAGGGGCGCCGTGTTTTTGCCAATATGTCCGTTGAGGAAAATTTAGAGCTAGGCGCATATCTTCGCAACGATAAGGCTGGCATAAAAAAAGATATGGATCATGTGTTTGAACTATTCCCACGTCTTTTCGAACGTCGGAAACAGCAATCAGGTACATTATCGGGCGGTGAGCAGCAGATGCTAGCGATGGGGCGAGCATTAATGGCAAAACCGAAATTGTTATTAATGGATGAACCTTCAATGGGACTTGCGCCACTCATGGTAAAAAATATTTTTAATATTATTGAGCAAGTCAACAAAGAGGGCACAACTGTATTGCTTGTTGAGCAAAATGCGAATATGGCATTATCGGTAGCGCATCGTGCGTACGTACTTGAAACGGGACGTATTGTATTATCAGGTACAGCAAAAGAGCTTCAAGAGAGTGACCAAGTAAAGGCTGCTTATTTAGGTGGTTTATAGAGGGAGAAGGCGTCTCAATTTTTGGGACGTCTTTTTTCGTATAAACGGAGGAGTGAACCGACAGATAGAAATGTTAAAGTGAAGGATAGAAGGGCTAGAGCGACGGATGGAACAATCAAAGTGACGGAAAGCAGGTCCAGAACGATGGATAGAACAATCAAAGCGACGGAAAGCAGGTCCAGAGCGACGGATAATTATCAAAGCGACGGAAAGAAAGGCCCAAACGACGGATACTACTTATCAAATTGACAAAATAGGAGTAGCTTTCATCTTTTATTATTTGGTAATGTGGAAGAAAGGAGTGATGTTGTATGAAGTATTCAGCACAATATTTTATCGAAAAATTAAATTTAGCAGAGCATCCTGAAGGAGGGTACTATATATCCTCGTTTCGGGCATCGGACGATATGGCTGTAAGAGATGTACAGAGACCTATTTATACAAGTATTTATTTCTTACTACGTTCACAGGATATATCGCATTTGCATCGTTTGAAATCAGACGAGCTTTGGTATTATCATGCTGGCAGCCCACTAACGGTCCATATGATTTTCCCGGATGGTACATATAAGGCGAAGAAGCTTGGATTAAATGTAGAGGCAGGAGAAGTACCACAAATCGCAGTACCGAAAAATACTATATTTGGCTCATCCGTAGAGGATGCAGATACATTTAGTTTAGTAGGCTGTATGGTTGCACCCGGCTTTGACTTTGAAGACTTCGAATTATTTACACAAGTTGAGCTATTAGCTAACTATCCACAGCACGAGGAAGTTATTCGAAAAATGGCTTACACGACAATATAGAAGAAAAGGAGCCGTCTCAAAATTAATTGAGACGGCTCTTTCTATTTACCACAAAATAGTTTCAGGATAATTAGTGTTAATTTCAATTTCATGTAACGCTTTTTTTGTAGTCATCGCAACTTCCATGAGCTGTGATTTTAACGCTACATATTCATCATCTTCTAACATCAAGCGCAGAGCAAATGCCGCTAAATGAGCTTTACGTGCCTCTAAATTTAAATGAATATACTCAAGATTTAAAACATCTACATACTGTGTGGCATAACGGAATGTTAATGGACTTTTAGTGTGCAGCATTCTTAAAAATACTAAGTATTCATCTTCATGGAGCTCCTGCTCTAAACAATTTGCAACAGCTGCCTGGAATTTACGAATTGTGGCAACGTCAATATTCCAATCAGAAGAATCAATTAGCTCTTGATGTAGGCGAATGAAATCGTTTAATGCGATAGCAGTAAAGATTAGCTCTGGCCAAAGAATCTCTGCTGCGAAATAAGCATTTTTGTTAGGGAAAATTAGTTCATGCTGTGTCAGAACACTTTTATTGAGCCCGTTGCTAACAAACTCAAGCTGATGCTCCCCCTTGGCAGCTTGACGGAGATTATAACAAACGCTAAGAATGCGAAAGCGCGCTCCTTGATAATCATAATACTTGTTTTCATCACCAGTTATTTTGTAAATAGCATTAATCAACTCATCTAAATCCCAAAAATCACCGCTAATACGTGCACCGGTTAACTGCTCAGTACTTTGAATTGACAGCATAGTCCTATCCCCTTAAAATGGCTTTATTTTGGTGTGTAATTAAGTAGTCTGAATAGTTCTGTTCGTTCTTTGTCTGTTAAATCGCGCCATTGTCCAACTTTTAAATTGCCAAGCTTTATATTCATAATACGAATGCGTTGTAGACGTTTAACGGAGTACCCAAGCGCTGAACACATACGACGTATTTGACGGTTTAAGCCTTGCTCTAAAATGATTTTAAAGACTTTATCAGATATTTTTTCAACATGACAAGGTAGGGTTGTAGTATCTAAAATATCTACACCAGCGCCCATTTTCTTTATAAATTGCTCCGTAATAGGTTTATCAACTTGCACGATATATTCTTTTTCGTGATGGTTTTCTGCACGTAAAATCTTATTGACGACGTCCCCATCGTTAGTCAATAATAATAGCCCTTCTGACTCTTTATCTAGTCGTCCAATATGGAAAATACGAAGAGGGTGGTTGACAAAATCAACGACATTTCCTTTTATATGACGTTCAGTTGTGCTTGTAATTCCTACTGGTTTGTTTAAGGCAATATAAACGAGCTGTTCTTCTTTTTTTACTTCTTTTCCATCAACGCAAACCATATCACCAGCCTCAACCTGACTGCCGACTGTAGCAAGCTCACCATTAATCGTTACTTTACCTTCTGCTATCCATTTATCTGCGCCTCGACGAGATATAATGCCTGTCTCACTTAAATATTTATTAATCCGCATACTGTTCTCCTATACATTTATATTATTTTTAAGTATACATTATAGTTGGTCAAACCGTGAATCCTAGAAGCTTTTCTAGAAAATATAAGCCACTTTGCAAGCCTAATCACAAAGCCGATTCCAGAGGCTATTATGCCGAGGAATAATCGATTCAAGAATAGATTCTAGTATTAATTTAAAAAAATTTCAAAAAGTTGAAATTATTCTTTGTTTCTGACAATATATTGAGTAAGAGGGTATCTATGAAAATATCGTTATTTCGATGAAAATGGTGATTTTTGTAGATTATTTTCTCATTATTTTGTGTAAAGGGGAGAAGTAAAATGGTTTATGCATTTCCAAACACTGAAGGGTCGGTAGTTCAATTCAAAGAAAAATATGAAAATTACATTGGTGGGGAATGGACACCTCCAGTGAAAGGACAATACTTTGATAATGTTACACCTGTTACTGGACAAGTTTTTACACAATTAGCTCGTTCTACTGCTGAGGATATTGAACTTGCAGTTGATGCAGCACATGCCGCAAAAGAAGAATGGGGCAAAACATCTCCAACAGAGCGTGCAAACATTTTACTTAAAATTGCGGACCGCATAGAACAAAACTTAGAAAAGCTAGCCGTTGCCGAAACATGGGATAACGGAAAAGCGGTACGTGAGACATTAAATGCAGATATCCCTCTTGCGATTGATCATTTCCGTTATTTTGCGGGGGCTTTACGTGCACAAGAAGGCGCGGTAAGCCAAATCGATAATGATACAGTCGCTTATCATTTCCATGAACCAATTGGGGTAGTAGGTCAAATTATCCCTTGGAATTTCCCGTTATTAATGGCCGTTTGGAAGCTAGCACCTGCACTGGCAGCTGGAAACTGTGTTGTGTTAAAACCTGCAGAGCAAACGCCAGCTTCGATAATGGTGTTCATTGAATTAATAGAAGATTTATTGCCATCGGGCGTACTTAATGTTGTGAATGGCTTTGGTTTAGAAGCAGGAAAACCATTAGCATCGAATCCACGGATCGGCAAAATTGCCTTTACTGGTGAAACTACGACAGGTCGCTTAATTATGCAATATGCTTCACAAAATCTTATTCCAGTTACATTAGAATTGGGCGGTAAGTCACCAAATATATTCTTTGAAGATATTATGGATGAAGACGATGCCTTTTTAGATAAAGCAGTTGAAGGTTTTGTATTATTCGCCCTAAATCAAGGTGAAGTATGTACATGTCCTTCTCGTGCAATCATTCAAGAGTCTATTTACGATAAATTTATGGAACGCGTCCTACAGCGTGTTGAAGCGATTAAAGTTGGGAATCCACTTGATCCGAATACGATGATGGGAGCGCAGGCTTCGAGTGAGCAAATGGAAAAAATCCTTTCTTATTTAGATATTGGTAAGCAAGAAGGTGCAGAATGTCTAATTGGAGGAGAGAAAAATAATGTAGGATCAGGTTTTGAAAATGGTTACTACATTAAGCCGACTGTCTTCAAAGGACATAATAAAATGCGTATTTTCCAAGAAGAAATCTTTGGGCCAGTTGTTGCCGTAACAACATTTAAAACAAAAGAGGAAGCATTAGAAATTGCAAATGACACACTATACGGTTTAGGCGCAGGTGTATGGACACGTGATATGAATACGGCATATCGCTTCGGTCGTGGTATTCAAGCTGGGCGTGTTTGGACAAACTGCTACCATGCTTATCCTGCACATGCAGCGTTCGGTGGCTATAAAATGTCAGGTGTTGGTCGTGAAAACCATAAGATGATGTTAGCGCATTATCAGCAAACGAAAAACTTATTAGTTAGCTACAGCGAAAACAAACTTGGCTTCTTCTAATTAGTAGGGAGGTGCATGAGCGTGGTCATGCGTGTTTTGGCAACAGAAGAAGCGCTAGCACTAATCGAATTATTGAAAGAAAAGCACGGGCCCATTATGTTTCATCAATCAGGTGGATGCTGTGACGGCTCCTCGCCAATGTGTTATCCAGAGGGAGACTTACTATTAGGTGACCAGGATGTTTGTCTTGGAGAGATTGGTGGTGCTGCCTTCTACATGCATAAAAATCAATATGATTATTGGAAGCATACACAAATAATCTTGGACGTCGTCGACGGTAGAGGTGGTATGTTTTCACTGGAAGGCGTTGAAGGTAAGAGGTTTTTAACAAGATCAAGAGCCTTTTCCGCAGAGGAATTAAAAGAATTAGGATTAATTTAAGTACACCGAACAAGCAATTAAGCAAATTTTCTTTTATGGAAAGCGGCAAAAATATTGCCGCTTTTTTTTATGTTCATTCTTCTGGAAAAAGTGTATGGAAGGTTTAATTTTTAAAAAAACAGTTGAATCTTTTCGGTAATATATTACGTAAATATGGAAAAAGGAGCGTGTTAAACATGGACTTTGTTATGATTGAAAATCAGTTTACAAGTACTGTGGAGGATGTCTCAAAGGCTGTCGGTCGGACGGTTGATCGTAAAATTGTGTTGGCAATCGCTAGCAAATATGTGGCATCTGGGAAACCCTTTGATTCCGTTAAATATAAAAAAGTATTACAAGAAATGAAAAAGCAAACGTCATGGTCATCTCCGTTACGAACGACGGTAGGTTATAGTATTGCTGCAAATTTGATGGAGCAAGAGGATACAGAACGAGCGGTGAGAAATTTACTGACGAACGTTAGCATAATGAAAGAGGTAAAGTTCAGAAGCGGGAATTTTAGTTTTATAGGTGCACAGTTTTTAACGGAAGAGGAAAATGAGAAACGTGCACATGCACAGGTAGCACGCGCATTATTTGATGCAATCCGCAAGCACCACCGATTTTTAACATCGTACGATGATATTCCCTATGCCGTATTGTTAAGTAGCCAATCTGACGACGTTGAGCTACGTGCAGAAACAATGAATCGTTATTATAAAGAACTACGTACGTATAATTTTAATGCAGGCAATGAGCTTCAATGGCTATCACAAGTACTGACTTTCTTATCACCTCAATATGATAATAAGTTAGTGCCTAATGTTGTAACGATTCGTGACACACTAAAAAATCAAGATGTAAAGGTCAAGGCGATGCATTATCCATTACTGGGCTTTTTAGCAATCCTTGAAGTGAATCAAGCACAGCTTCAACAGATTGTTGATTTATATCATGAGTTAAAGGGTATGAAACTTTTAAAATGGCATCGTGAATTTGTGTTATTTATGGCCACACAAATTGCTATTTATGATATGGCGAATGTACAACAATCCTTATCAATGTCAATCATGTCATCCATTGAATTGCTAATTCAAGCACAGCAGGCAGCAATGTTCGCAGCAGTAAGTGCAGCAGCTGTAGCAGCAAGTTCTTCGTGATAAAATAAAGAAGAACTTGATTTTTGGAGGTGCATTTGAAGGATGAAGGAAACAAAACTTTGGATGAATGGCGAGTGGCAGAACGCAAAGGAAACATATGAACTGAAATCACCCTATAGTGGTGAGGTTATTGCAAAGGTAGCTAAGGCGTCAATTTCTGACGTTGAACGAGCAATCGAAGGTGCTCAGGAGGCATTCCAAACGTTTAAAAAGACAACAGCCTACGAACGTGCCGAAATATTGTATAAAGTGGTCGACATAATGCGCCAGCGTAAAGAGGAATTAGCTGAAATTTTAGCTTTAGAGGCAGGTAAACCAATATCAGCAGGTTTAACTGAAATAGAACGCACAATAGCAACATACCAATTTGCTGCAGAGGGGGCTAAGCAAGCAAAGGGTGAAACGGTACCGATGGATGCTGCACCTGGGGCAGGAGATCGTATTGGCTGGACAAAGCTAGAGCCTCTAGGTGTAATTTCAGCCATTACACCCTTTAATTTCCCCTTTAATTTAGTGGCACATAAATTAGGTCCTGCCTTTGCAGTTGGAAATACGGTTGTATTAAAGCCAGCGACGCAAACGCCATTAAGTTCTATCGTAATGGCGGAAATTTTCCATCAAGCAGGTCTACCTAATGGTGCGCTTCAAATTATTACAGGTAGCGGTGGGGAGCTAAGTGATACACTTGTGACTCACCCGTTTGTGAAAAAGGTAACATTCACGGGAAGCGGTAAAGTTGGATTGAGCATTAAAGAAAAAGTAGGTTTGCGTAAAGTTACTTTAGAACTTGGTTCCAATGCGGCAGTAATTGTCGAGCCGTCGACACCAATTGATAAAATTATTTCGCGTTGTGTCAGTGGTGCCTTTAATTTTGCTGGACAAGTTTGTATCTCCTTACAACGTATTTATGTACACACATCTATTATGGATGAATTTACAAAGGCGTTTGTTGCCGAGACAGAGAAATTAGTGGTAGGTGACCCACTAGATACAAATACTGATGTTAGTGCAATGATTAACCAAAAAGAAGTTGAGCGTATTCGTCAATGGATTGAGGAAGCAAAGTCGCAAGGGGCGGTAGTTGCTACAGGAGGAACATTTACGGAACGTACTTTAACGCCGACTGTAATGACGAATGTGACGGCAAATATGAAAGTTGTTTGTCAGGAAACATTCGCACCAATCGTCTCAATTGTTTCATATGAAACATTAGATGACGCTATTCGACTAGTGAATGAGTCGGACCTTGGCTTAAATGCTGGAATTTATACGAATGTTTTGCAAGATGCATTATATGCAGCGGATGAATTACAGGCAGGTGCTGTTATGATTAATGATATTCCGACTTTCAGGGTTGATAATATGCCATATGGTGGCGTAAAAATGAGTGGCTACGGTCGTGAAGGCATTAAGTGGGCAATCGAAGAAATGACAGATATGAAATTAATTACGATGAAAAAATCGTTCTAGTTTGCAACAA
The DNA here is from genome assembly GCF_050280125.1 of Lysinibacillus sp. NPDC093692. Taxonomy (NCBI): domain Bacteria; kingdom Bacillati; phylum Bacillota; class Bacilli; order Caryophanales; family Bacillaceae; genus Lysinibacillus; species Lysinibacillus sp. NPDC093692. The sequence continues at coordinate 69,991 of NZ_JBNNUW010000010.1, read as the reverse complement.
CTCTTGTTCTGCGATACGATGACGAAAGAACATTCATGAAGGGAAGTCGCAAGAATTATGTCAAACAACGCAATACCGATGAGCCAGTCACGTACTGTTCAAACTCGTCTCGTATTACCGCCAGATACAAATAATCACAACTCCATTTTTGGTGGAAGAGTGTTAGCGTATATTGATGAAATTGCTGCTATTACAGCAATGAAACATGCAAAAGGTCATGTAGTCACAGCTTCTATCGATTCGGTTGACTTTTTATCGCCAGCACATGTAGGGGCTATTTTAGAAATTGAAAGCATCGTTTCGTCAACTGGACGGTCTTCAATGGAAGTTTATGTTCGAGTTATTTCACGAAACATTGAAACTGGTGAGGAGAAATTAACGACGGAATCCTTTGTAACGATGGTTGCAGTGGATGATGAAGGTAAACCTAAGCCAGTTCCGGCGATTTATCCTGAAACAGATGCGGAAAAACGTCTGTTTGAAACGGGACCAGCAAGACGCGAACATCGTAAACAAAAACGCGAGTTACCGCATTAAAAATAAAAAGGGAAATTGACGTATGCTGTCAGTTTCCCTTTTTCGTGCTTACATTTGTAATTCATTTACCACGTTAATAAGTGAATCGGAAGAAGAAGAAACAAGTGTAGCGCCTTGTGACAGTTCAGTAATCAAATTAGAGATGGCTGAAATATCTCTGGATGTATTTACATACTGCTGCTGAATGCCAGAAACTGCATTGGCGATATCATTAAATGATTTAGATAAACTGTTTTGCGTATCTACACTATGTTGAATCTTTTGATCAACGTTAGTAACCGAAGTCGACATTGTTGTAATATTACTTTCTGTTTCTTTAATGAGATGAGAAACATTTTGTACCGCATTTTTTGTTTCTTCAGCAAGCTTACGAACTTCCTCTGCAACAACAGCGAAGCCTTTACCATGCTCACCTGCACGGGCTGCCTCGATAGAAGCATTTAGTGCTAATAAGTTCGTTTGATCGGCAATTCCTGTGACCAGTCCTACAATTTCCGATATTTTTTGAGAAGATGTGCGTAGCTGGTTCATCGTAACTTCGAGACTGTTTACACTTTGTAAAATTACTTGTATTAAATCATTTTGATCTTGCAGCTGCTGCTGTCCACGTCTGGATTTTTCTTGTGTATCAGCAACGAAGGTTAAACCTTGCTTCGTAGCTACTGCGATATCATCTGTTTGAGAGGAAATGACTAATAAAGAAGCTGCTGTTTCTTCACTAATCTCATTGAGTTCCTCTGCCGTTTTTTGAATGGTAGTAACAAGTGCATGCTTTGTTTCACCTTCTACTGTACGAATGCGTTCCTCTTCTTTTTCATAGGCTTCGATTACAAGCTGCTGCTCGAAGTTAATGATTTTGCAGAAGGCATTGATAGCACGAATTGCATCATGTTTTGATACATCTAACTCATTTGTAAAGCGTGTAAAGGTCGTTGTTAATGATTGGAATGAGGCGATATACCACTTCGATTGTAGACCAATTCGAACATGAGTTTCAGCAATTGCCTTTCGTTCATTAATGTAAGAGTCATTAATATGACTTTCAAAAATATCACTTAAATGTTTATGTAAAGTAACTTTTAAACGCTCGATTTGTGATGTTCTGTTTATAATATTTAACAAATCTTGGCTCAAACTAATGGCTGCATAAAATTGATCCACCATTTCAGGAACTAAATCCTTAGCTAAAGGCTGTAGTTGTTTAATGATGGCTAAATCCTCAATTGTTAAATCTAAAAGCTGTAACTGTTTTTGAAGTTTTGGATGGTTTGATACATCCAATTGTACATCGCTCCTATAATTTTCAGGTGCTAATGTAATTGAGTAGCTAGAATCGTTCTTTTTTGTAAACCAACTCATCGTTGTTTGCTCCATTCCTTAGGTCCGTATTATGTATAGAATAGTAAACTAAATACCTATTAAATTACTTGGGTTGTTAATTTGCTGAATATATAGTATTTAATATATTCTACTATTTTTTGTGCTATTTTTGGTTGAAATTTTAGTTTATTTCTATATTTTTTTTATTAGTTACAGATGATTGTCGATTAAAAGTCATGAAATAGACTACTAAAAAGGTAATAGGTAAATTGAATTTGAAATAGGAAACCTGTAAAATACGAACTGTTTAGCTTGAACGTAACAATAGTGTTGAGGAGGTATTATATGGAGAAGAAACGTTTCAAATTTGTCATTCCGGTTATGGTAATTGTAGCAATTGGGTCGGTTTACATGTTAAGAAACTACTATGCTGAAGTACCAGACTTAGATCAACTATTAATTACTATCTGTGCAACATTAGTATCTGGTGTACTCGCATACTTTTTATTTCCACAGCAAGGTGAAGATAAAGTTGATGATCGCGGTCCTTATTAACAGTGAAAGGCACCTTGGAAAAAATCTCTAAGGTGCCTTTAGCTTGTCGACAAATGAATAAATGGTTTACTTTTAAGTTTTAAATAAATTGAACCAGCCTTTAAGTTTAAAGATTGCCAGCATGAATAATGCGATAAAAATCATAATTCCGAGTACGATAAAGTAGCTAAACTTCCCATGTAGCTCGGGCATATGGTCAAAATTCATTCCATAAACACCTGCAATAAATGTTAGGGGAATAAAGATAGTTGAAACAATTGTTAAGGTCATCATAATGCCATTCATGCGAGTAGAGCTCATCGCCATATAACTATCACGCATATCAGCAGTGAGCTCGCGGTTAGATTCGATCATTTCGGTGAGTTTTAGCAGATGGTCGTAAATATCTCCAAAATAAGCTCGTTCTGATTTTTTAAGTGAAAATCGGTATGAGTTAAGGATACGATATAATAAATCACGCATTGGTAAAATGGTGCGTCTTAAATCGAGCAAATCACTACGGAATTCAAATACAATTTTCATGGCATTGGGGTTACTTTGATAGGTAAGCTCATCTTCAAGTGTATTTAAATGATCCTCAATTTTATAGACAAGTGGAAAATAGTTATCAACAATTTTATCGATTACCTGGTACGTTAAATAAACTGTGCCACGTTCCCAATTCTTTGGCTGCTTTTCTAACATCATTTGTACTCGATCTATTTCCGGTGCTACATTTTTGTGGAACGTAACAATAAATTTATTAGAAACAAAAATATTTACTTCCTCAGCTGTTAATTCTTCGTTCATCCTTTGAATAACAAAGAAATGGAAATCATCATAAAAATCGAGCTTTGGCCGCTGTAAACGCATTAAACAATCTTCTATAGCGAGTGGATGGAAGTGGAAAAACGAATCCAACAGTAGTTCTTCCTCATCAGTTGGACAATTAAAATCGACCCAGTACCATTCAAATTCGTTTTTGTGTATATCTTCAAGTGGAAATTCCTTTATAAGTTTTTGATCTTTTGTAATTCCAATAGTGCGTATCACAGCATTCACCTCAATTCTTTTAATTCTATCCTAACAGGTGTATTGATCTTCACAAGAAATAATTTTATACGCTTTCTCTATAACATATCCAACCACCAAATAAAGTAGTGGCAAAGAATCTAGATGGTTTTGTAAAGCCTGCCTGCTGTAATAGTGCTAATATGTCCTCTTCACACATAAATGAAAGAGAACGGATGGATTTCTCCATTTCCGCTACGTCTGATGGTGATAGCTTTGTATGCTGTAGCCAATAAGCGCGCCATAAATCAAATTGTAGCTCGGTTTCTAAAGTACCCGGCTGCCCGTATTTTGAGACGAGCACAAATGGAGCACCAGGCTTTAAATTATTTGCTATTTTTTTTAATGTTGCAAGCTTCTCTTGATCATCTTGTATAAAGTGAAGCACTAGTACACAGCTTGCCGCATCAAATTTTACTGAAGGTAGCTGAGTATCCAGTATAGTTCCTTGATATAAAGAAATATTATTAGGTAGAGACTTTAAACGTTCGCCAGCAATTTGTAGCATCGCTTCTGATGGATCGATACCAACAAATGACCAATGAGGTCTTTGCTCGGCGAGCTGTAAAATTTCATTACCGCTTCCGGAGCCAACTATTAAAAATTCAGCGTCCTTAGGTAATGCAGATTGATAAAAGGTTTGTGTTAAACGTAGCATTGCATCGTAGCTAGGTAGCGTGCGACGAATACCTTTTTCATATTCATTTGCAAGTGTGTTATTAAATTCCATCGAGTATCACATGCCTTTCAAAAAAATTTATAAATCCAATTTAAAATTGAAACTATTTAAGGTGTATTTCCGTAAAAAATAGTACATAAAATAAAAAAATTATATGGAAGGGTTGATATAAATGGAAACAAAATGGTCTAAGGTAATCATACACGCAAGTGCATTTTTTGCGCCATGGTTAGTACCTATTATATTTTTCTTAATTAGTTCGGAGGAAGAGGTAAAGAGCATTTCTATGCAAGCCTTGTTGTTCCAAGTAGTGATGATAGTTTTACTTACAATTTCGGGTATTTTTAGCTTCCTACTCATTGGTTTACCGTTCTTAATTGTTTTTGGGATTATGTATTTTATTGCGCCAATTATCGGTATTGTGAAGGCTTTATCTGATGAGTCTTGGCGTTATCCAATTGTTGGTCGCTGGGTATAATTTCTATAAACGCAAGTATATGCTAGTTGCATATGCTTGCGTTTTTTCTTTTGCCAATAAGGGTATCTTATAGCTAAAGCATTCGTTGGATTTTTTTCTGTGTGCGAAATAATTGCAATTATTTTCAAGCGTTTTGTATAATATACTCAAAGAAAGTCAAAGATAGTCAAAGTCAGTGTAGTAAGCGAGGTGTATTCCTAAAATGCGTAATATATCAGACATCATAGAAGGCTACTTAAAGCAAGTACTTGAATTAGGTGGAGAAGGGCATATTGAAATAAAACGTAGTGAAATCGCAGATAAATTTCAGTGCGTGCCCTCACAAATAAATTATGTAATTAATACAAGATTTACTGCCGAACGAGGTTACCTTGTTGAAAGCAAACGTGGTGGTGGTGGATACATTCGAATTTTACGTGTCCGCGCGAATTCACAAATTGATCTAATCGATGATGTCCTCAGGCAAATTGAAGGTGGGGCATCGCAAATAATGGCAGAAGATTTAGTTTATCGACTAATTGATGAGCAGGTAATTTCAAGGCGAGAAGCGAAAATAATATTAGCGGCAGTTGATCGCTCAACTATCGATTTGCAACTCCCGTTACGGGATCATATTCGAGCAAAAATTTTACGAGCGATGCTAACAACGATTAAATATGAACAGCAAAAATAAAAGAGGTGATGGAAATGATTTGCGAACATTGTAAGCAGCGTAATGCGACGGTTACTGTAACACAAGTTCAAAGTGGTCAAAAGGTGGAGCACCATTATTGTGACGTCTGCGCCTCGCAGTTCCATCCATTTCATGCTGAATTTAAGCAAGAGCCAGTATCTATTCAACAGCTATTATCTAATTGGTTTGGCTCACCTACATGGCAGCAACAAAAAGTGGGTGAAAAGCAGCAAGCACCACCACAACCGCAAACATGTCCACAATGTGGATTTACGTATAAACGGTTTTTAAAAGAAGGTAAATTTGGATGCCCTAGCTGCTATGACACCTTTAGTGAGCACTTACCGAAGCTCTTTAATCGTATACAGGCTGGACCTCAACATATAGGGAAAATGCCCGGCGCCAGGAGCAATGTTTATGTCATCAAAAAGCAAATTGAGGATATTCGTAAACGTATGAAGATTGCTGTAGATAAAGAACATTTTGAAGAGGCAGCTGAGCTCCGTGATGAAGTGAAGGAACTTGAGAAACAGGTACAATTTGAAGGTGGTGATGTGTCGTGATGATTGAATCGTTTTTAGAGCGTGCTACACCAACATGGATGAGTGTGGAGGACGATTATTCAGATATTGTCATTAGTACACGCATCCGCCTTGCTCGAAATTTAAATGGTTATCGTTTTCCATTAGCCTTTACAGAGGATGAAGCATTACATGTAGAACAGGCAGTTACACATGCAATAAAGGACAGTACAGAACTTCAAGGAAATTATTCATATTTTGCTATTAAGGATTTAACGCCTTTACAACGTCAAATACTTGTAGAAAAACATTTAATTAGTCCTCAGCTTGCAAAAAAAGAGCAAGTTGGCTCCATGCTCTTATCGGATGACGAATCAATTAGCATTATGGTGAACGAAGAAGACCATTTACGCATTCAATGTATGACAGCGAGTTTTCAACTTCAAAAGGCATACGAGCAGGCCAATAAAATTGATCGTACCTTAGAGAAAGCTCTGCCTTATGCGTTCCGAGATACATTTGGTTATTTAACAAGTTGTCCAACAAATATTGGTACGGGTTTACGAGCATCTGTCATGATGCACCTGCCAGCCCTTACACTTACGGGTCAGATGAATCAAATCATTAATGCAATGACACGATTAGGAATGACGGTAAGAGGAATATATGGGGAAGGTAGCGAAAATATAGGTAATGTTTACCAAGTGTCAAATCAGATTACACTAGGAAAAACAGAAGATGACATTTTAGCGGACATCCAAAGTGTCGCTGAGAAAATAATTCAAAAAGAACGACATGCAAGAGGCAAGTTAATGGAAAAAGCAGAGCTTGCCCTAGAAGACCGTGTGTACCGTGCTTTAGGTACGTTAACATATGCTCGAGTTTTAACGAGTGAGGAAGCTGCTACCTGTTTATCCAATGTTCGTTTAGGAGTAGATTTACAGTTAATTGAAGGTATTAAAGCGACCAAATTAAACGAATGTGTAGTCAGTATGCAACCTGGGTTTTTACAGAATTATGCAGGGGACGTTTTGCCGCCTGCTGAGCGAGATCGCGTACGAGCTGAAATGCTTCGTGAGGCACTATCTCAAGAAAATATGAGTAAGCCTATTATTCGGGGAAAAGGAGAGGATTCATTTGATGTTTAATCGTTTTACACAACGCGCGCAAAAAGTATTACAGCTTGCACAAGAAGAGGCGATTCGTTGGAAGCACGAATCAATTGGAACGGAGCATATTCTATTAGGGCTTATCCGCGAAGGTGGCGGTATTGCTGCAAAAGCATTAGAAGCCATTGATATTAGCCCACAAATGATTGAAGCGGGTATTGAAGAGCTTGTAGGGAAGGGTAAAGAGGATGTTGGCCCAATTGTCCACTACACACCTAGAGCTAAAAAAGTAATAGAGCTATCAGTTGATGAATCACGTAAATTAGGCCATTCCTATATTGGAACAGAGCATTTACTATTGGCGCTTATTCGTGAAGGTGAAGGGATAGCGGCTCGTGTATTAAATAATGCTGGTGTCGGATTGAATAAGGCTCGTCAGCAAGTGCTATTGTTATTAGGCAATAATGACAATGCTCAATCGGGTCAACAAGCTGCACAGGCTGCCAATACACCTACCTTAGATAGCCTTGCGCGTGATTTAACACAAATTGCTCGTGAAGGTACTCTAGATCCGGTTATTGGTCGAAGCAAGGAGATTACACGTGTTATCGAGGTACTGTCGCGCCGTACAAAAAATAACCCTGTATTGATCGGTGAGCCAGGTGTTGGTAAAACAGCTATCGCTGAAGGCTTAGCACAGCAAATTATTAATAATGAAGTGCCAGAAATTCTTCGTGATAAACGTGTCATGACACTTGATATGGGGACGGTTGTTGCTGGAACAAAATATCGCGGTGAATTTGAAGATCGCTTGAAAAAAGTAATGGATGAAATTCGCCAAGCTGGTAATGTCATTTTATTTATCGATGAATTGCACACATTAATCGGTGCTGGCGGTGCAGAAGGTGCCATCGATGCATCAAATATTTTAAAACCATCTTTAGCTCGTGGTGAGCTTCAATGTATTGGTGCAACAACACTAGATGAGTATCGCAAATATATTGAGAAAGATGCGGCATTAGAGCGCCGTTTCCAACCAATTCAAGTTGATGAGCCAACTGTAGAAGAGGCGATTCAAATTATTCAAGGCTTACGTGATCGTTATGAAGCACATCACCGTGTGAAAATCACAGATGAAGCTATTGAAGCGGCAGCAAAAATGAGTGACCGATATATTTCTGATCGTTTCTTACCAGATAAGGCGATTGATTTGATTGATGAAGCGGGCTCTAAAGTACGCTTACGTTCATTCGCGGTGCCACCAAACTTAAAAGCGCTTGAAGATAAGCTGGAAAATGTACGCTCTGAAAAGAATGCAGCTGTCTCAGGTCAAGAGTTTGAAAAGGCAGCATCATTAAGAGATACAGAGCAAAAGCTAAAAGATGAAATTGAAACTACGAGAAAAAATTGGAAGGAAGAGCAAGGTAAAGCCGAATCAAAAGTTACAGTGGATGATGTAGCAGCGGTAGTATCTATGTGGACTGGAATTCCGGTATCTAAAATTGCTTCCGAGGAATCTTCTAAGTTATTACAACTTGAAGAAGAGTTACACAAACGTGTTGTAGGTCAAGGAGAAGCGGTAGAGGCGATTTCTCGCGCAATTCGTCGTGCAAGAGCTGGCTTGAAAGATCCGAAACGACCAATTGGTTCATTTATTTTCTTAGGCCCTACAGGGGTTGGTAAAACAGAGCTGGCTAGAGCATTGGCTGAAGTTATGTTTGGTGATGAGGACGCAATGATTCGCGTTGATATGTCTGAGTATATGGAAAAACATTCGACTTCACGTTTAGTTGGTTCACCTCCAGGCTATGTAGGTTTTGATGATGGCGGTCAACTAACAGAGAAGGTTCGTCGTAAACCATATTCTGTAGTATTATTAGATGAAATTGAGAAGGCTCATCCAGATGTTTTCAATATTTTACTTCAAGTACTTGAAGATGGTCGTTTAACAGACTCTAAAGGTCGAGTGGTGGATTTCCGCAACACAGTTGTTATTATGACATCAAACGTTGGTGCGGATGCTTTAAAATATCAGAAAAACCTTGGCTTCAATGTCGGTGGTACGGATACGAAGTATAAAGATATGAAGGGTACGATGCTGGAGGAACTGAAAAAAGCATTCCGCCCAGAATTCTTAAACCGTATCGACGAAATGATCGTCTTCCACTCACTAGAAAAAGAACATTTAAAAGAAATCGTAGCGATGATGGCGAATTCTTTAACAAAACGTCTAAAAGAGCAAGACATTTCGTTAGAGTTAACGGATTCAGCTCTTGAAAAAATTGCAGAGGAAGGCTACGATCCTCAATATGGTGCCCGTCCACTACGTCGTTCATTACAAAAACAAGTAGAAGACCGTTTATCGGAAGAACTACTGAAAGGCAATGTAGAGAAGGGTAACCAAGTAATCATTGATTATGTAAATGATGAGTTTGTTGTGAAGAAAAAAGAGGAAGTTTCTACTTCTAAATAATCGCGATTTAAAAAGACAGCGAGGCTTTAAGTGCCAAGCTGTCTTTTTTTATGTACAATAATAAATATAAGAACAAATATTCGAGGTGGATGCAATTTGGCAAAGAAAAAAACAAAATTTGTATGCTCAGGCTGTGGTTATGAATCTGCAAAATGGATGGGAAGATGTCCAGGTTGTGGGGAATGGAATAAGATGGTTGAAGAGGTGGAGGTCGTTGCAAAAGGGCCACGAGGTGCATTCCAACACTCTGCTACGGTTACCCAAAAGGCTCTCCCTATTATGCAAATTGAAGCTGCTGAGGAATCACGCGTTGCAACAGAAATGGGTGAGCTTAACCGAGTATTAGGTGGAGGCATCGTACCAGGTTCTCTTGTGTTGATTGGGGGAGATCCTGGGATTGGGAAGTCGACATTATTATTACAAGTATCTGCGTTGCTTTCAAATAAGGGACATCGTGTGCTCTATATTTCTGGTGAGGAATCCATCCGTCAAACAAAGCTGCGTGCAGAACGTTTAGGGGTAATCTCACAGGAGCTTTATATATATTCTGAAACAAATTTAGAGCTTTTAAATCAGACCATTGATGATGTGAAGCCAAAGTTTGTTATTGTCGATTCTATTCAAACTGTTTTTCATCCAGAGGTAACGAGTGCACCTGGTAGTGTATCACAAGTGCGTGAATGTACAGCAGAACTTATGCGAATAGCAAAAACAAAAGGAATTGCCATATTTTTAGTCGGGCATGTAACAAAAGAGGGGCAAATTGCAGGACCACGTATTTTGGAGCATATGGTTGATACGGTATTGTATTTTGAAGGAGAGCGACATCATAACCACCGTATTTTACGCAGCCAAAAAAACCGCTTTGGTTCTACGAATGAAATTGCTATCTTTGAAATGCTTCAGGGGGGCTTAAAGGAAGTGTTAAACCCGTCTGAGTTGTTCTTACAGGAGCGTTCGCAGGGAGCGGCTGGGTCAACAATCGTAGCCTCAATGGAAGGTACACGGCCAATTCTAGTTGAAATTCAGTCGCTCGTAACACCAACAAGCTTTAATTATCCGAAACGAATGGCAACAGGTGTCGATCAAAATCGTGTGCAACTACTTATGGCCGTCCTTGAAAAGAGAATGGGCCTCATGCTGCAGGCACAGGATGCATATATTAAAGTTGCTGGCGGCGTGAAGCTTGATGAGCCGGCTATTGATTTGGCTGTGTTGACAAGTATTGTTTCGAGTTTTAAGGATCAAGCTGTTAGGGCAACGGATTGCTTTATTGGAGAAGTAGGTTTGACTGGCGAGGTGCGTCGTGTATCTCGTATTGAACAACGTGTGATGGAGGCAGCAAAGCTCGGATTTAAACGCGCCATCATACCAGCTTCAAATATCGGTGGTTGGGATTTTCCTCAAGGTATTGAGATAGTCGGTGTAGAAACGATAAAGGACGCATTGAATGCTTGCTTTAGAGAGCTATAAAGTAGTTTGTGCATGTTGGACAACGTTCTGACATGCACTTTTAACATCTTTCAGCAATTAAACACCAGGGCGTTGGTCTTTTAAATTTTATAGATAGAAGATAGGAAACTCAAAGAGGAGAATTGGCGTCTATGATAATGTCTGTGAAAATGTTTGTTTAATGCAGAGCAAATGTCAAAGAGCATTTCTGATTTTAGTGTGAAAAATTTTTAGTCATTGATTTTCAGTATACTCGGGATGATCTGGAAATGGATGAAATTACCGATGCTTTGATGGGGTCATAAAAGATTTTCTGCAGTAAACTATGTATAATTATATATTAAGAATGGGGGGTGACAGTTTATGAAAAAATTTGTTCAAATTGCTTTTTTACTGATTGGAGGAGCATTAGGCCTTGTTTTCTTACCGCCATTATACGAATTGCTTCATTTATCATCTAATCCTTGGCTTGATAACCCTTACGTATCAGTAGCTTTAGGAGCGCTCTTACTATTTACATTATCATTTGCCTTTTCGGATTATTTTGTACGGCTTATTAGTTGGATGGAAGAGGTGCTATTTAAAGTACCGGTTGGTGACTTATTCTTTGGTACACTTGGACTTATTATCGGACTAATCGTTGCTTATTTCTTAGGTTTCGCAATCGATAGTATTGATTTACCGATTATTACAAAGGTTTTACCAATTATACTGTCATTTATGCTTGGATATTTAGGGTTCCGTGTAGGCTTTAAAAAGCGAGATGAATTAATCCAGCTATTTACTTTGCGTGGTAACACTACAAAGAAAAAACTAGCGGAAGGTGTAGAGCCTCAAGAAGTACGAGGGAGCTATAAACTGTTAGATACTAGTGTTATTATTGATGGTCGTATTGCAGATATTTCAGAAACAGGCTTTATAGAAGGTACACTAGTTGTGCCACAGTTTGTCCTTACGGAGCTCCAGCATATTGCTGATTCTTCGGATACGTTAAAGCGTACAAGAGGTCGTCGCGGCTTAGATATTTTAAAAAAATTACAAGATGAACGTATGACGAATGTTGAGATTACTGAAGAGGACTTTGAGGATGTTCAAGAGGTTGACTTAAAGCTCGTGCGCCTTGCAAAGAAAAGGGGCTACGATACACAAATTGTGACGAACGACTTTAACCTTAACAAAGTTTGCGAGCTACACCACGTTAAAGTACTGAACATCAATGATTTAGCTAATGCAGTCAAACCTGTCGTAATTCCAGGTGAGGATATGCAAGTGATGGTCATTAAAGATGGGAAAGAGCATAATCAAGGGGTTGCTTATTTAGATGATGGCACAATGATCGTTGTTGAAGGTGGACGTAGCTATATAGGACAGGCAATTACAGTAACCGTAACAAGTGTTCTTCAAACATCAGCTGGTCGAATGATTTTTGCTAAACCAAAGGATGACTAGGAAGTGGGAAATGTGCAATATGAAGTAGTATTGCCTGCTGCGGGAAGCGGAAAGCGAATGGGCGCAGGGCAGAATAAGTTATTTTTAAATCTTTTAGAAAAACCGATCCTCGTACACACGCTGGAGGTATTTGAACAGGATAGTCAGTGTACAGGTATTTGGCTTGCGGTAAAGCCTGAAGAGCGTGTGTTTATTCAGGACATGCTAGAGAGGTATGGAATTACTAAAGTTAAAGGTTTACCTGATGGTGGTGCAGAGCGACAGCATTCCGTCCATTCTTGCATGAAAGAAATGAAGCAGGTTGATATTGTGCTTGTGCACGATGCTGCGCGTCCATTTATTACGCACGACATTATAGCGAATCTTGTGCGAAGTGCGCATGACTTTGGCGCTGCGATTGCGGGTGTTCGTGCGAAGGATACGATGAAAAAAGTACGTGATGGTGTTATTGAGGAGACGATTGATCGAGAAAGCTTATGGATGATTCAAACGCCTCAAGCATTTCAATTTGATTTGATTGTAGAGGCAGAGGATGTCGCTGAGAAGGTGGGCTTCCTTGGTACCGATGAAGCAATGCTTGTTGAACGTCTTGGCCATGAGGTGCATATTGTAGAAAGTAGCTACGAAAATGTAAAAATGACAACGCAAGAGGATTTAGTATTTGGTGAAGCGATCTTGCGTAAACGTGCTTTGAAAACATTATGATAGCATACAAAAATCTCATTAGCAGTAGATGCTGATGAGATTTTATTTTTTAATTGAACTTTAGTCTAGAGTAAGGTTTACTGTTAACTCAATTTCCTAGGAAATATGTTAAAATATGAGGGTATAATATAGAGTAAATATAAAAGTGAAGGAAGGTGAATGAGACTGTCTTATAAGCTGAATAGAAGCTATTTAAGTCTGCATATTTCTTGAAGTAAATGAGCTTCAGTTGGTGGATTTTTTATTTATCTTATTAGACATTCTCAAAATCATATGTTTCGAGTGGGACAAGGATTTGACGTGCATGCATTTGAAGAAGGGCGTCCATTAATTATTGGTGGTATAACAATTCCTCATGAAAAAGGGTTGGTAGGGCATTCGGATGCAGATGTTTTATTACACACTGTAACAGATGCAGCGTTAGGGGCTATTGGTGAGGGCGATATCGGTCGTCATTTCCCAGACACAGATCCTGCGTTCAAAGATGCTGATTCAGCGAAATTATTAGAGCATATTTGGAAAATTGTTGAGGATAAAGGCTATGTTTTAGGTAATGTGGATTGTACGATAATGGCACAGCGTCCGAAAATGGCACCGTATATTGAACAAATGCAAAATCGTATTGCTGAATTGCTTCATGCAGAGCCTTCTCAAGTGAATGTTAAAGCAACAACAACTGAGCGTTTAGGTTTTACAGGTCGCGAGGAAGGGATTGCAGCGATGGCGACAATCCTATTGATGAAGAAATAAAAGCGAGCTCTCAGTGCTTTTATTTCCTGTAACAGAGTGGTAAAATGAACAAAGTCAATTTTTTGAACGAAAATTTAGGAGGCTTTTAATTATGGCGAAAGAAGTTCGTGTTCGTTACGCGCCATCCCCTACTGGTTTCTTACATATCGGTGGAGCGCGTACAGCGTTATTTAACTATTTATATGCAAAAAAACATCATAACGGTAAATTCATCGTACGTATTGAGGACACAGATGTTGAGCGAAATGTAGAGGGCGGAGAAGCATCTCAGCTAGATAACTTAAAATGGTTAGGTATTGAATATGATGAGTCGATCGATATTGGTGGACCGTATGCACCTTATCGTCAAATGGAGCGTCTTGATATTTATAAAGAGCACGCTGAAAAGCTACTAGAGCAAGGTTTAGCTTACAAATGCTTCTGTTCTTCAGAGAAATTAGAAGCGTCTCGTGAAGAACAAAAAACACGAGGTGTAGCAGCTCCGACTTATGATGGTACTTGCCGTCATTTATCAGCAGAGGAAGTTGCGGCTAAAGAAGCTGCTGGTGAACAATATACAATTCGTATGCGCGTACCTGAAAATGTAACATATGAATTTGAAGATTTAGTACGTGGACAAGTATCATTTGAGTCAAAAGATATTGGTGACTGGGTACTTGTTAAAGCAAACGGTATCCCAACGTATAACTATGCGGTAGTGCTAGATGATCACTTTATGGAAATTTCACATGTATTCCGTGGTGAAGAGCATTTATCGAATACACCAAAACAAATGATGATTTTTGATGCATTCGGCTGGGAATATCCAAGCTATGGTCATATGACATTAATCATTAATGAAAATCGTAAAAAATTATCAAAACGTGATGAATCAATTATTCAATTCGTAACACAATATAAAGATTTAGGTTACCTACCTGAAGCAATGTTTAACTTCTTTGCATTACTTGGCTGGTCTCCTGAAGGGGAAGAAGAGATTTTCTCAAAAGAAGAATTTATTAAAATCTTTGATGAAAAACGTCTTTCAAAATCACCGTCTATGTTCGATAAACAAAAGCTTACTTGGATGAATAACCAATACATTAAAAAATTATCTTTAGAAGAAGTAGTGGCTTTATCTTTACCACACTTACAAAAAGCTGGTTTATTACCAGAAGAATTAACAGAAGAAGAACGTGCATGGGCTACAGATTTAATCGCACTTTATCATGATCAAATGAGCTTTGGTGCTGAAATTGTAGAACTATCTCGCCTATTCTTTAACGATCATATTGAATATGATGAAGAAGCAAAAGCAGTTTTAGCAGGTGAACAGGTACCTGAGGTAATGACTGCATTTAAAGCGCAGCTTGAAAGTTTAGAGGAATTTACGCCTGATACAATTAAAGCGGCTATTAAAGCTGTTCAAAAAGAAACTGGACACAAAGGTAAAAATCTATTTATGCCAATTCGCGTCGTAACGACGGGTGAAACGCATGGTCCAGAACTTCCGAACGCAATTTGCTTAATTGGCAAACAGAAAATAATTGACCGTGTAGAAAAATTTGCGCAATAAGTAGAAATTGATTGACAATTTATTAGTTCGTTGTAAAATGTATTTACATTGAAAAAGCGTTGATAAGGAGAAGTAAGTGGCGCATGCTCTAAAGAGAGGACCATCACCGGCTGAAAGTGGTCTGAGCCTAGGCAAAACTGAAATGCACCTTTGAGCATAAAGCTGAAAAAAAGTAGGCTTTATCGATTCGTTCCCGTTATAGAACGTCCAGAGTGGAAGGCATTCGCCTTCAATCAGAGTGGAACCGCGCAAATTTTAGCGTCTCTGTCATTCCTTTTTTGGGATGATAGGGGCGCTTTTTTATTTTCTAGACATAGACTTGAAGTGGGGGATGCGCCAAAATCACTCGGTAACTCTAGGGTGAAATCAACGTCAGCTATAGTATTTCGAAGGATCAAGGTAGATCAAAATGAAAAGGGGGAGCTTTTGTGTTTAAAAGAATGAAGGAAGATGTAGAAACAATTTTTGAGAATGACCCGGCTGCGCGTAGTGTATTCGAAGTGATATTAACATACTCGGGCTTGCACGCTACTTGGGCACATCGAGTTGCACATTGGTTCTTTAAAAAGCGTTTTTATTTTATAGCCCGTACCATTTCACAAATTAGTCGCTTCTTTACTGGAATTGAAATTCACCCTGGAGCGAAAATCGGTCGACGTTTCTTTATTGACCATGGGATGGGTGTTGTTATTGGTGAAACATGTGAGATTGGTGATAATGTAACGTTGTATCAAGGTGTAACTTTAGGTGGTACAGGAAAAGAAAAGGGGAAACGCCATCCGACATTAGAGGATAATGTACTAGTTGCAACAGGTGCGAAAGTGTTAGGTTCTATTACAATTGGTGAAAATAGTAAAATTGGTGCAGGCTCAGTTGTCTTAAAAGAAGTGCCACCAAATGCTACGGTTGTCGGTATTCCTGGTAAAATAGTGATTAAGGATGGAGTCCGTCTAGAGAAAAAACTAGACCATCAAAATATCCCTGACCCTGTAGAAGAACGTTGTCAAGCTTTCGAGAAGCAGATTGCAGCAATGAATCAGGAAATCGAACGCTTACAAAAGGAGAGAGAAATACAATGAGTATTCAAATTTTCAACTCATTAACACGACAAAAGGAAACTTTCGTACCGCTGGAGGAAGGCAAAGTAAAAATGTACGTTTGCGGTCCGACAGTATATAACTACATTCACATTGGGAATTCACGACCTGTTATTGTCTACGATACAGTGCGTCGTTATTTCCAATACAAAGGCTACGATGTGAAATTTGTTTCAAATTTCACAGATGTGGACGACAAAATTATTAAGGCTGCAAATGAACTTGGAGAAGAGGTTCATGAATTAACGGAACGCTTTATTGCTGCATACTTTGAAGATATTACAGCGTTAGGCTGCAAGAAAGCAGATGTACATCCACGCGTAACAGAGCATATGGATGATATCATTCAATTCATTCAAGTTTTAATCGATAAAGGCTATGCTTATGAGTCAGCGGGTGATGTTTATTACCGCACTCGTAAATTTAATGGTTACGGTAAATTATCTCACCAAGCGGTGGATGATTTAAAAATCGGTGCTCGTATAGAAGCGGGTGAGAAAAAAGATGATGCGTTAGATTTCGCTCTATGGAAAGCTGCGAAGCCAGGCGAAATTTACTGGGAAAGTCCATGGGGCAAAGGACGTCCAGGTTGGCATATTGAATGCTCAGTAATGGCGCGTGAGCATTTAGGAGATACTATGGATATTCATGCTGGTGGGCAAGATTTAACATTCCCGCATCATGAAAATGAAATTGCACAATCTGAAGCTCATAATGATAAGACATTTGCGCGTTATTGGATGCACAATGGGTATATTAATATTGATAATGAAAAAATGTCCAAATCTCTTGGCAATTTTATACTCGTAAATGATATTCGTAAACAAATTGACCCGCAAATTTTACGATTCTTTATGCTTTCGGTGCATTATCGTCATCCGATTAACTTTGCGAAGGATTTAGTAGATGCAGCCGCAAATGGTTTAGAACGAATTCGTACTGCCTACAACAATGTCAAACACCGTTTAACAGCAACAGCAAGCTTAGGTGATTGCTCAGAAGGATGGCTTGGAAAAATTGCTGAACAAAAAGCGCATTTTGAAGAAGCGATGGATGATGATTTTAATACAGCCAATGCTATTTCCGTATTATTTGAATTAGCGCGAATCGCAAATATTTATTTAAATGAAACGAATACTGATGAAAAAGTATTATTGCATTTTACTGAAACTTTTGAGGTGTTAGGTGACGTCTTAGGTATTGAATTTGCAAAAGAAGAAGAGTTATTAGACGAAGAAATTGAAGCGCTTTTACAGGAGCGTATAGAAGCTCGTAAAAATCGTGATTTTGCCCGTTCAGATGAAATTCGTGACCATTTGCAAGCACAAGGTATCGTTTTAGAAGATACGCGACAAGGAACTAGATGGAAACGAGGGTAAGTAATTTGGATAAACTCCGCAACGAAGATGTTAAGCAATTGAATGCATTAGCGTTAGCCTATATGGGGGACGCAGTTTTAGAACAAAAGGTACGAGAGCATCTGCTACGTGCGGGTCGCGTCAAACCTAACACACTTCATAGGGAAGCGACACATTACGTATCAGCGAAAGCACAATCTATGATTGTACATCGAATGATGGATGAAGGCTTTTTAACAGAGGAGGAGTTGGCTGTGTTCCGTCGTGGACGCAATGCCAAATCCGGCTCTGTGCCGAAAAATACAGATGTTCAAACATACCGTAATAGCTCAGGCTTTGAGGCTGTGCTTGGTAGTTTATTTTTATTAAATGAATTAGAACGCGTTTATGCAATCATTGCATACGCTATTCAAATAATCGAGGAATCGAAAGGAGTGTCAAATTAATGGCAGAGCAAAATGGAGAAATGATTGCCGGTAAAAACCCAGTGTTAGAAGCACTTCGTTCAGGCCGCGATATGAATAAAGTATGGATTGCAGAAGGTGTGAAAAAATCGGGGGTTAACGAACTTCTAGATTTGGCACGTGAACGTGGTGTCATTGTTCAATTTGTCCCGAAGAAAAAGGTTGATCAATTATCAGATGCCAATCACCAAGGAATTGTTGCCTCTGTTGCGGCATATCAATATGCGGAGCTAGAGGATTTATTTGCGGCTGCGGCAAAAAAACAAGAAGATCCATTTTTCTTAATTTTAGATGAGCTAGAGGATCCGCATAATTTAGGCTCTATTATGCGAACTGCTGATGCGATAGGTGTGCATGGTATTATTATTCCGAAACGCCGTTCTGTGAGTTTGACAGCCGTAGTGGCAAAGGCATCAACTGGGGCAATTGAGCATGTACCTGTCGTGCGTGTTAACAATCTAGCGCAGACGGTGGATGAGCTAAAAGAACGAGGGGTATGGATTGCAGGTACAGATGCCAAGGGTTCTGCAGACTATCGTAAAATGGATGCAACATTGCCGCTTGCGATTATTATTGGTAGTGAAGGCAAAGGAATGGGCCGCTTATTAAAAGAGAAATGTGACTTTTTATATCATTTGCCGATGATTGGACATGTCACATCACTAAATGCATCGGTAGCTGCTGCACTTTTAATGTACGAAGTGTATCGTAAACGTCAAGAAGCGAATGATTGACAATGAAAACTATTTTGCTTGTTGACGGCTATAATATGATAGGAGCTTGGAAAGAGCTACGACCATTACGTGATACAAATTTTGAAGATGCCCGTAAGAGATTGATTGAGCTTATGGCTGAGTATAAGGCAGCTATGGGGTGGCGCGTAATTATAGTTTTTGACGCACATCTTGTACCGGGTGTGGAGCAAACTTATTTAGAAAACGATGTCGAAATCATTTATACACGGAAAAATGAAACAGCAGATGAACGTATTGAAAAAATGACTCACGAACTAAAGGCTAGAAATGTACAGATTCACGTAGCGACTTCCGATATGGCAGAGCAAAACGTTATTTTTGGTAACGGTGCTCTGCGAAAATCGGCAAGAGAGCTAGAAATTGATATGGGTATTATCCAACATAAAATTTCTCATGAGGTGAAACAAAAACATGATAGCAGACCGCCATCCCGCATGGAGCTTAAGCCGGATGTTGCTTTGGCCTTTGAAAAATGGCGGCGTGGTTTGAAATGATTGATTGACTCATATTTTCCAATTCCGTTATACTGTTCCTAATTATCTGTTGTGGCTGAGGTGATACCATGTTTAAAAATAGTATTGTACAAGTGACACAAGATTTTGAACGATTCAATGATGAAGAACTTATTGAAATGGTGCATCAAGGTAATACAGATGCGTTGGATTATTTAATTACGAAATACCGTTTGTTAGTAAGAGCAAAGGCTAGATCTTATTTTTTAATTGGTGCAGATAAGGAAGACATTGTGCAAGAGGGCATGATTGGTTTATATAAAGCCATTCGTGATTTTAAGGGAGATAAGCTTGCTTCTTTTCGAGCTTTTGCTGAGCTGTGTATTACAAGGCAGATTATTACGGCTATTAAAACGGCTACGAGACAAAAGCATATTCCACTAAACTCATATGTTTCTCTGGACAAGCCTATTTTTGACGAAGAGTCAGATCGTACTTTAATGGATGTATTAACGGGTGCTATTATGGATGATCCGGAAGAGTTAATGATTCATAGAGAAGAGTTTGGCTACTTAGAAGAGAAGATGGGTGAGATTTTAAGTGAACTAGAACTACAAGTGTTAGCTCTTTACTTAGATGGTCAGTCTTATCATGAAATTTCTGCGAAACTAAATCGTCATGTGAAGTCTATTGACAATGCTTTACAACGAGTAAAGCGTAAATTAGAGCGACATTTAGTTCTTGAAGAAATGTCTTAGCAGTTGTATGCCTTTGTTGACATTGACAAATATAGGTGTTAGTCTTGAAAAGACAAAGTGCCGAAAAGGTGATTATATGGCAAAAAAAGTCGTTCTAAATTGCGAAAAATGCGGATCGAGAAATTATACGTTTCCAGCTAAGGAAGATTCAACTGTACGCCTCGAATTAAAGAAATTTTGCTCGCATTGCAATGAACATACAGTGCATAAACAAACGCTATAAATAATTTGTAAATAGACAGATATGATTGATTCGGAGGTTAGGCTAGAATGGGCAAGATTAAAGGCTTTTTCAGCAATGTAATGTCGGAAATGCGCAAAACAAGCTGGCCAAAAAGTAAAGAACTGACGAAATATACAGTCGTTGTAATTTCAACTGTTGTAATTATGGCTTTATTTTTTGTGTTAGTAGACTTAGGTATTTCATCATTATTCCGCTGGTACTTAGAGTTATAATTTAGTAAATAGCATGTTAATACTTCTGAAATAGCCCGTCATTACAATAAACGGGTTTTTTCGTTTGTTTCGTTTGTTGTATGAAGTAATCAGCAGTAAAATATTCTTAATATGATAAGTACGCTACTCGGGATAGTATGGGGGTAGCGATAGATGACTATGCTAGATTTGGTATATATCATCAGGCTTTCGCTAGCTATTAGCGAAAGCTATGTTTTTCTAATAGCAGTTTGTGAAAAGAGTAAAGAATGCACTTAGCATATCCGATTCTTTTCACTTTTATCATCATTCAGTAGAAGATTCCTGCTTCTAAAAGTGGTAGGTTGAATGCAAATGCAGTTCCTCTTTGGTAGGTGTCCAAACACCGACTGAATGAAGATAAAGCCGCTGGCAGATGTCACGGATTTTGAAAGGAACTAATTGTGCAAGCACAATACAAAATCCAGACACAATTACGCCAAGGCGTAATTGATTTAGTAAGGGAGGGACGGACGAGGAGTCCTAGTAGTTATGGAGAAAAATTGGTATGTTGTTCATACGTATTCAGGGTATGAAAACCGTGTAAAAGCAAACCTAGAGAAACGTGTAGAAACGATGGGTATGCAAGATAAGATTTTCCGTGTTATTGTGCCTGAACACGAAGAAACGGAATTAAAGGATGGGAAAAAGCGTACAATGATGCGTAAAGTTTTCCCTGGTTATGTTTTAGTAGAACTTATTATGACAGATGATTCTTGGTATGTTGTGCGTAATACGCCAGGCGTAACTGGCTTTATCGGTTCATCTGGCGGTGGTGCGAAGCCAACACCATTATTACCTGAAGAAGCGGACCGTCTACTACAACAAATGGGCATGACTGACAAAGTTGTCGAGATTGATATTTCTGTTGGAGAAGCGGTAGAAGTATTAGAAGGGCCTTTCGCACACTTCCAAGGACGTGTTGAAGAAATTGACACTGAAAAAGGAAAAGTGAAGGTTTCTGTAGACATGTTTGGTCGCGAAACAATTATGGAACTTGATTTTGAGCAAATACAAAAAATGTAGTTTTAGCAACTAAAGTGCCATATGTCTGATGAGTATGTCACAGAATTTGTTATTTACTACTTGCTTAAAAAAAATAAAAGTGGTATCATTTCAAAGGTCAGACTGTCATACTTTGGTTTGACGTCTGCAATGATAATTTTAATGTTATCGGCACTTAGCTGACAGACAGATATTGAGTGGGAGGGGCAACCCAATTACCACATCACGGACTTAAGGAGGTGTGTCTCGTGGCTAAAAAAGTTATTAAAGTTGTTAAACTTCAAATCCCTGCTGGTAAAGCAAATCCAGCCCCACCGGTTGGTCCTGCATTAGGTCAAGCAGGTGTGAACATCATGGGATTCTGTAAAGAATTCAACGCGCGTACTGCTGATCAAGCTGGTCTTATTATTCCAGTTGAAATTTCAGTATTCGAGGACCGTTCATTTACTTTCATTACGAAAACTCCACCTGCAGCAGTTCTACTTAAAGTAGCAGCTGGTATCCAATCTGGATCAGGTGAACCAAACCGTAAAAAAGTTGCAACGGTTAAACGTGATAAAGTTCGCGAAATCGCTGAAACTAAAATGCCAGACCTTAACGCTGCTTCAGTTGAAGCTGCAATGTTAATGGTTGAAGGTACTGCACGAAGCATGGGTATTGTTATTGAAGACTAATCCCATTACTTGATGATGTATTTGTTTTTTGGAAGGTTGCGGAGTTTCTTTGTGAACGCGCAACCTTTATTCGTGGGAGGTAAAATCCGCTATAACCACAATCAAGGAGGAATTATATAATGGCTAAAAAAGGTAAAAAACTGCAAGATGCAGCAAAATTAATCGACCGTAACGCAGTATACGGTGCACAAGAAGCAATCGAACTTGCTCAAAAAACTAGCTCAGTGAACTTCGACGCTACTGTAGAAGTTGCTTTCCGTCTAGGAATCGATACTCGTAAAAACGACCAACAAATCCGTGGTGCAGTAGTGTTACCAAACGGTACTGGTAAAACTCAACGTGTATTAGTATTCGCTAAAGGTGAAAAACTTAAAGAAGCTGAAGCAGCTGGTGCTGACTATGTAGGCGATGCAGAATACATCCAAAAAATCCAACAAGGTTGGTTCGATTTCGATGTAATCGTTGCAACTCCTGACATGATGGGTGAAGTTGGTAAACTTGGTCGTGTATTAGGACCTAAAGGTTTAATGCCAAACCCTAAAACTGGTACAGTTACTTTCGATGTAACTAAAGCGATCGAAGAAATTAAAGCTGGTAAAGTAGAATACCGTGCTGACAAAGCTGGTATCATCCACGCTCCTATCGGTAAAGTTTCTTTCTCTGCAGAAAAATTAGTAGAAAACTTCTTAACTGTATTTGATGTAGTACAAAAAGCAAAACCTGCTGCTGCTAAAGGTACTTACATGAAATCTGTAAACGTTACAACTACAATGGGCCCAGCTATTAAAGTTGACGCTTCAAGCGTAGCAGTAAAATAATTAGTTTTTTTATATAAATCTGTTGACGGCTCTGTCTATCTGTGATATGATGGATGCTGTTGTGAATCATCCATTTGTACCGTAGACAGTAGGAGTGACTTGTCACTTAATGATCCTACCGAGGACATCGGAATTCGGATTCTTATTTTAAAGATGATGACTTTCAGCCTCTGTGTCTATTTGACCCAGAGGCTTTTCTTTTGTCGGTATAAATGACCCATTCTAATAGGAGGTGTCATCATGAGCAAAGCAATCGAAAACAAACAAGTACAAGTTCAAGAGATTACTGAGAAATTCCAAAACGCTGCTTCTGTAGTAGTTGTGGATTACCGTGGTCTTAACGTTACACAAGTGACTGAGCTTCGTAAACAACTTCGTGAAGCTGGCGTTGAGTTCAAAGTTTACAAAAACACTTTAACTCGTCGTGCGACTGAAGCTGTTGGCCTTGAAGGAATCAATGACGTATTAGTTGGTCCTAACGCAATTGCGTTCTCTAATGAAGATGTTGTAGCTCCTGCTAAAATCATCAACGAGTTCGCTAAGAAAAATGAAGCTTTAGAAATTAAAGCAGGTATTATTGAAGGTACAATCTCTTCTGTTGAAGATGTTAAAGCACTTGCAGAACTTCCATCACGCGAAGGTCTTCTTTCTATGCTTTTATCTGTACTTCAAGCTCCAGTGCGCAACTTCGCACTTGCAACAAAAGCTGTTGCAGAACAAAAAGAAGAACAAGGCGCGTAATTCCATACGCACTATAACTTCTGCGGCTTAACCCGCAACAAAAAAACATTATCCAATTAGGAGGAAATTATAATGAATAAAGAGCAAATCTTAGAAGCTATCAAAGCTATGACAGTTCTTGAATTAAACGATTTAGTAAAAGCTATCGAAGAAGAATTCGGTGTAACAGCTGCTGCTCCTGTAGCAGTAGTAGGTGGTGCTGCTGCTGGCGCTGCTGAAGAAAAAACTGAGTTTGACGTAGTACTAGCATCTGCTGGTGGCGAAAAAATCAAAGTAATCAAAGCGGTTCGTGAAATCACTGGTTTAGGTCTTAAAGAAGCTAAAGAAGTAGTAGATAACGCTCCTAAAGCTCTTAAAGAAGGCGTTTCTAAAGATGAAGCTGAACAAATCAAAGCTAAACTTGAAGAAGTTGGCGCATCTGTAGAAGTTAAGTAATCTCGTATTACTTTTAAACAAAAGGAAAGCTCGTCATTGCGGCGAGCTTTTTTTCTTCATTCTGAGGAGGCGTGAAAATGTCAGATCACTATTATACAAGTAAGCCTCAAACTGAGAGTAAACCTCGTCACTGGACATTCAAATTGTTAGGGCATACGTTTTCCTTCGAAACGGATGCAGGGGTATTTAGTAAAAGCGAAGTAGATTTTGGATCCCGTGTATTAATAGATGCTTTTCAAATGCCAGATATTGATGGTGCAATTTTTGATGTGGGGTGTGGGTATGGACCGATTGGATTATCGATTGCCAAAACAAACCCAGATCGTGCCGTTCTTATGATGGATATAAATGAACGTGCAGTTGCACTCTCACAAAAAAATGCGCAAATAAACGGTGTTCAAAATGTACGGATATTTGTGAGTGACGGACTATCGATGGTTGACAACGATGTAAAAGCCGCAGCTATTTTAACCAATCCTCCAATTCGCGCAGGAAAGGAAACAATTTTCCGTTTTTACGATGGAGCTTATGATAAGTTAGTGTCATCTGGCGAGTTGTGGGTAGTAATACAGAAGAAGCAAGGTGCACCATCAACGGTAAGTTATTTAGAAGAAAAATTTTCTGAAGTCGATGTTGTGGAGAAGAAAAAAGGCTACTGGATAGTACGTGCAAAAAAATAAATGAAATATGCATAAATTATTGACTTGACAAATCGGCTATGATAACATGGTAAAATGCAAAAATATTATTTTGAGGTCGTATGCCCTTTTGTATATGATTGTTATAATGTGGGTATACTTGCCAAGATAAGTTTAGTTAACCGAAAATGAGATCTTTTTGAAGACTCGTTTTCTTTTTGTCTTTCGAAATCATACACTATTTGTATGATTTTGCAAAGACCTAATATCGCTTTATTGAGGGGTGAATGAGTTGACAGGTCAACTAGTTCAGTATGGACAACACCGCCAGCGTAGAAGCTTTGCGCGTATTAACGAGGTGCTTGAGCTTCCAAATCTGATTGAGATTCAAACGGCGTCTTACGAGTGGTTCCTTGAAGAAGGTCTACGTGAAATGTTCCGTGACATTTCGCCGATCGAGGACTTTACAGGTAATCTTTCATTAGAATTCATCGATTATTCATTAGGAGATCCTAAGTATGAAGTCGATGAGTGTAAAGAGCGAGATGTTACTTACGCAGCTCCATTACGTGTGAAAGTACGTCTTTACAACAAAGAAACAGACGAAGTGAAGGAACAGGATGTCTTTATGGGTGACTTCCCATTAATGACAGAAACAGGTACGTTCATTATCAATGGTGCTGAACGTGTTATCGTTTCACAATTAGTTCGTTCACCAAGTGTGTATTTCCATGATAAAACTGATAAAAACGGTAAGAAAGGTTTCGGAGCAACAGTTATTCCAAACCGTGGTGCATGGTTGGAATATGAAACTGACGCGAAAGATGTAGTATACGTGCGTATTGATCGTACTCGTAAGCTACCAGTAACAGTGTTACTTCGTGCATTAGGTTTCGGTTCAGACCAAGAAATTATCGATATTATCGGTGACAATGAATTTTTACGTAATACGTTAGAAAAAGATAACTCTGAAAGTACTGAAAAAGCACTTTTAGAAATCTATGAACGTTTACGCCCAGGTGAGCCACCAACAGTTGAAAGTGCGAAGAGTTTATTATACTCTCGTTTCTTTGATGCGAAACGCTATGATTTAGCGAATGTTGGTCGCTACAAAATGAATAAAAAGCTTCATATCAAAAATCGTTTATTTAACCAAACGATTGCTGAAACGCTTGTAGATCCAGAAACAGGCGAAATTTTAGTAGAAAAAGGTACAGTTCTTGACCGTCGTACTTTAGATAAAATCTTACCGTATTTAGAAGATTCATCTAAAGGAATCGGTTTCCGCACTTTATCGCAAGTAGGTGGAGTGCTTGAGGATGATGTAACAATCCAGTCTATTAAAATTTATGCACCAAAAGATGAAGCGCAAAAAGAAATCAATATTATTAGTAATGCGTACATCGATGAAGAAGTGAAGAATATTACGCCTGCTGACGTTTTATCTTCAGTAAGTTATTTCTTCAACTTACTTTACCAAGTAGGGGCAACAGATGATATCGACCACTTAGGTAACCGTCGTCTACGCTCTGTTGGTGAGCTTCTACAAAACCAATTCCGTATCGGTTTATCTCGTATGGAACGTGTAGTACGTGAGCGTATGTCTATTAACGATACAGCAGCAATCGTACCACAACAATTAATTAATATTCGTCCAGTAATTGCGTCAATCAAAGAGTTCTTTGGTAGCTCTCAGTTATCACAATTCATGGACCAAACAAATCCATTGGCAGAGTTAACGCATAAACGTCGTCTATCTGCATTAGGACCTGGTGGTTTAACACGTGAACGTGCTGGTTTCGAAGTACGTGACGTTCACTATTCTCACTATGGTCGTATGTGTCCAATCGAGACACCAGAGGGTCCAAACATTGGTTTAATTAACTCATTATCTTCATTTGCCAAAGTAAATAAATTCGGATTCATTGAAACACCTTATCGTCGTATTGACCACGAAACAGGTGCAGTAACGAATCAAATTGATTATTTAACAGCTGATGAAGAAGATAACTACTATGTAGCACAAGCGAACTCACTATTAAATCCTGATGGTACATTTGCTAAAGAAGAAGTAGTAGGCCGTTTCCGTGGGGATAATACAGTATTTAACAAATCGCAAATGGACTACATGGACGTATCACCTAAACAAGTAGTGTCAGCTGCGACTGCATGTATCCCGTTCTTAGAAAACGATGACTCGAACCGTGCACTTATGGGTGCCAACATGCAACGTCAAGCAGTTCCTCTTCTTAACCCAGAAGCACCATTTGTTGGTACTGGTATGGAACACGTTGATGCGCGTGACTCAGGTGCGGCTGTAGTAGCGAAATATGATGGTATTGTTGAGCACGTTGAAGCTCGCTCTATCCATGTTCGCCGTATTGAAGTCGTTGACGGTAAAGAGGTTAAAGGCGATTTAACAAAATATAAATTACAAAAATTCATTCGTTCTAACCAAGGTACTTCATACAACCAACGTCCACTTGTAAAAGTTGGCGAACGTGTGAAACCACGTGACATTTTAGCAGATGGTCCATCTATGGAAAATGGTGAACTTGCTCTTGGTCGTAACGTACTTGTTGCGTTCATGACTTGGAACGGCTTTAACTATGAGGATGCTGTTATTATGAGCGAACGCCTTGTAAAAGACGATGTTTATACATCTGTTCATATTGAAGAATATGAATCAGAGTCTCGTGATACAAAATTAGGACCTGAAGAAATCACTCGTGATATTCCAAACGTCGGGGAAGATGCACTTCGTAATTTAGATGAACGTGGTATCATTCGCGTTGGTGCGGAAGTACGTGACGGTGACATTCTTGTAGGTAAAGTAACGCCTAAAGGGGTTACAGAATTAACAGCTGAAGAACGTTTATTACATGCTATCTTCGGTGAAAAAGCTCGTGAAGTACGTGATACTTCATTACGCGTACCACATGGTGCTGGCGGTATTATTCTTGACGTAAAAGTATTTAACCGTGAAGATGGCGATGAATTACCACCAGGTGTTAACCAATTAGTTCGTGCTTACATTGTTCAAAAGCGTAAAATCCGCGTAGGGGACAAAATGGCCGGACGTCATGGTAACAAAGGGGTTATCTCTCGTATCTTACCGGAAGAGGATATGCCATTCATGCCAGACGGTACTCCTGTTGATATCATGTTAAACCCACTTGGTGTACCTTCTCGTATGAACATCGGACAAGTTTTAGAATTACACTTAGGTATGGCTTCTCGTTCCCTAGGCATTCATATGGCAACTCCAGTATTTGATGGTGCCAACGAGGAAGATGTTTGGGAAACGATGGAAGAAGCAGGTATGAACCGTGATGGTAAAACAATCCTGTATGATGGACGTTCAGGTGAACCATTTGATAACCGTGTATCAGTAGGGATCATGTACATGATCAAACTTGCTCACATGGTTGATGATAAACTTCACGCGCGTTCAACTGGTCCATACTCACTTGTTACACAACAGCCACTTGGTGGTAAAGCACAGTTCGGTGGACAACGTTTTGGTGAGATGGAGGTATGGGCACTTGAAGCATACGGTGCTGCTTATACACTTCAAGAAATCTTAACAGTTAAATCCGATGACGTTGTTGGTCGTGTGAAAACATACGAAGCAATCGTTAAAGGTGAAAGTGTACCAGAGCCAGGCGTTCCTGAATCATTCAAAGTATTGATTAAAGAACTTCAATCTCTTGGTATGGATGTGAAAATGTTAACAGTCAATGATGAAGAGGTAGAGCTTCGCGATTTAGACGAAGAAGAAGATCTTCAACCAGCTGATGCACTTAACATTGCACCACAGAAAGATACAGAAGAAGAGCCAGTAGAGTCTTTTGAATAATGGAAAACGTTAATTCACATTATTAGTGAACACGGTCAAAGTTATTTTTCAAATTAGTCGGGCAGGATTTAACGCCCTGTCCGGCTTCTTCTTTTAATAAATTATTCTATTTTTAATCTTTTGCTAAAGAGAAATGATTCTTGCAAACGATTATCGAGCTGCGTAAAAGAGTCTTTATAAAGACCTATACTAGAGGGAGGTAGGCTCCTTGATAGACGTTAATGAATTTGAATATATGAAAATTGGTTTAGCTTCTCCTGACAAGATCCGTTCTTGGTCATACGGTGAAGTTAAAAAACCTGAAACAATTAACTATCGTACTTTAAAACCAGAAAAAGATGGTTTATTCTGTGAGCGTATTTTCGGTCCAACTAAGGACTGGGAGTGTCATTGTGGTAAATACAAACGTGTACGCTACAAAGGCGTAGTTTGTGATCGTTGTGGTGTTGAAGTAACACGCGCGAAAGTTCGTCGTGAACGTATGGGCCACATCGAATTAGCAGCACCAGTTTCACATATCTGGTACTTCAAAGGTATTCCTAGCCGTATGGGTCTTATTTTAGATATGTCCCCACGTGCACTAGAAGAAGTAATTTACTTTGCTTCTTACGTTGTAATCGAGCCAGGTGCTACAAACTTAGAAAGTAAACAACTACTTTCTGAAAAAGAGTACCGTGCATATCGCGAAAAGTTCGGCAACACATTCGAAGCATCTATGGGTGCGGAAGCAATTAAAAGATTATTAGGCAAAATTGATCTTGAAGATGAAACTCATTCTTTAAAAGAAGAGTTAAAATCAGCACAAGGTCAACGACGTACGCGTGCCATTAAACGTCTTGAAGTTGTTGAATCATTCCGTAACTCAGGTAACTCTCCTGAATGGATGATTTTAGATGTACTACCGGTTATTCCACCAGAGCTTCGTCCGATGGTGCAATTAGATGGTGGCCGTTTCGCAACTTCTGACTTAAACGATTTATATCGTCGTGTAATCAACCGTAATAACCGTTTAAAACGTTTACTAGACCTTGGTGCTCCAAGTATCATCGTACAAAACGAAAAACGTATGTTACAAGAAGCTGTTGATGCATTAATTGATAACGGTCGTCGTGGTCGTCCTGTAACAGGTCCTGGTAACCGTCCATTAAAATCACTTTCACATATGCTGAAAGGTAAACAAGGTCGTTTCCGTCAAAACTTACTTGGTAAACGTGTTGACTACTCTGGTCGTTCGGTTATCGTAGTAGGTCCAAACTTAAAAATGTACCAATGTGGTCTACCAAAAGAAATGGCAATTGAATTATTCAAGCCTTTCGTAATGAAAGAGTTAGTAGAACGTGGCCTAGCTCATAATATTAAATCTGCTAAACGTAAAATAGAGCGTTTAAACAACGATGTATGGGACGTTTTAGAAGATGTTATTCGTGAGCATCCAGTATTACTAAACCGTGCACCTACGCTTCACCGTCTTGGTATTCAAGCGTTTGAACCAACACTAGTTGAAGGTCGTGCTATTCGTCTTCACCCATTAGTATGTACAGCTTATAACGCTGACTTCGATGGTGACCAAATGGCGGTTCACGTACCATTATCAGCGGAAGCGCAAGCAGAGGCTCGTCTTCTAATGCTTGCTGCACAAAATATCCTGAACCCGAAAGACGGTAAACCAGTTGTAACACCATCTCAAGATATGGTATTAGGAAACTACTACTTAACACTTGAACGTGAAACAGCTCGCGGCGAAGGAACAATTTTCTATGGACCAAACGAAGTATTAATTGCATATGATACAGGTCATGTTCATTTGCATACTCGTATTGCGATTAAAGCAAGCTCGTTAAATAACCCAACATTTACTGAGGAACAAAATAATATGTTCTTATTAACGACTGTTGGTAAAGTAATCTTTAACGAAATCTTGCCTAAATCATTCCCATACATTAATGAGCCAACTGATTTCAACTTAGAGCAAGAAACACCAAGCAACTACTTCGTTAACTTAACAATTGATGAAGAAACGTTAAAAGAGCTTGAAGCAGATGCTGCTTATAAGGGACTTGATGAAAAAGGTAAAGTAGAAGCACAACGCACAGCTGTACTGCGCAAACACTTTGCATCAGTACCAGTTGTAAATCCATTCCGTAAAAAATTCTTAGGTAATATCATTGCTGAAGTATTTAAACGTTTCCACATTACTGAAACATCTAAAATGCTTGACCGCATGAAGAACCTAGGATTCAAATATTCAACACGCGCTGGTATCACAGTAGGTGTATCTGACATCGTCGTATTACCAGACAAAGGCGAAATTTTAGCGGTAGCTCAAGAAAAAGTAGATAAAGTTCAAGCGCAATTCCGTCGTGGTTTCATCACGGAAGATGAGCGTTATGATCGCGTTATCTCAAGCTGGAGTGCTGCGAAAGATGAAATTCAATCTAAGCTAATGAAGTCGCTTGAGAAAACAAACCCAATCTTTATGATGTCTGACTCAGGTGCCCGTGGTAACGCATCTAACTTTACACAGTTAGCTGGTATGCGTGGTCTGATGGCCAACCCGGCTGGTCGTATCATCGAACTTCCAATTAAATCTTCATTCCGTGAAGGTTTAACGGTATTAGAGTACTTCATCTCAACTCACGGTGCTCGTAAAGGTCTTGCCGATACAGCCCTAAAAACTGCCGATTCAGGTTACTTAACACGTCGTCTTGTTGACGTAGCACAAGATGTTATCGTTCGTGAGGATGACTGTGGAACTGACCGTGGTTTAACAATCGGTGCGTTAATGGAAGGCACAGAGCTAATTGAAGCGTTAGATGAACGTATTATCGGTCGTCATACGAAGAAAACAATCCATCATCCAGAAACGGGCGATGTAATTTTAGAAAAAGACGGTTTAATCGACCAAGATATCGCTCGTAACATTATAGAGCTAGGTATCGAAGAAGTTACAATCCGTTCTGCGTTTACATGTAATACAAAACATGGCGTATGTAAAAAATGTTACGGCATGAACTTAGCAACAGGTGAAGAGGTTGAAGTTGGAGAAGCAGTTGGTATTATTGCGGCTCAATCAATCGGTGAACCAGGTACACAGTTAACAATGCGTACATTCCATACAGGTGGGGTTGCCGGGGATGATATTACACAAGGTCTTCCACGTATCCAAGAGATTTTCGAAGCACGTAATCCTAAAGGTCAATCAGTTATTTCTGATATCGCAGGTACTGTTTCAGACATCACTGAAATTCGTGAAGGTCTAAAAGAGATTACAATTGAAGGTGAAGTAGAAACACGTAAATACGCAGCACCTTACAATGCTCGTCTGAAAGTACAAGAAGGCGACTTTGTAGAACGTGGTCAAGTATTAACAGAAGGTTCTATCGATCCAAAACAATTGTTAAAAGTTAAAGACGTTTCAACAGTTCAAGTATACCTGTTAAAAGAAGTACAAAAAGTATACCGTATGCAAGGGGTAGAAATCGGTGATAAACATATCGAGGTAATGGTTCGCCAAATGCTTCGTAAAGTACGTGTAATTGAAGCTGGAGATACAGAATTATTACCAGGTTCATTACTAGATATTCACCAATTCTCAGAGGCAAACGTAGATGCTGTTATGAATGGCAAAAACCCTGCAACTTGTCGTCCTGTGATCCTTGGTATTACAAAAGCGTCTCTTGAAACAGAATCATTCTTATCTGCTGCATCATTCCAAGAAACAACTCGTGTGTTAACGGATGCTGCTATTAAAGGTAAACGTGATGAACTTCTTGGTCTGAAGGAAAACGTAATTATCGGTAAACTTGTTCCTGCAGGTACTGGTATGCAACGTTACCGTCAAATCCGTATTGAAAAAGATGAGCTTGAGACAGAAAACCTAATTTCTGCTGAATAATCATTAAAATAAGTGCCGAGGAGATGTATTTTTATCATCTCTTCGGACTTTTTAAAGATATGAGTTGACAGTCGAAATTGGTAATGATAATATATTGAAGGTTGATAGTTAACTGTCTGTACTTCGGAGGATATGAAAATGTCTTATGATAGAGTAAGGGATAGTCAAACAATCATAGGTACAAAGCAAACAGTAAAAGCAATGCGAGCCGGTTCAGTGAAAGAACTTTTTGTGGCACTTGATGCAGACAATTGGGTAACCGATTCGGCCATATCTTTCGCGAGAGAAATCGGTATACCAGTTACTCTTGTTGAGTCGAAAAAGAAACTGGGCAAGGCCTGTGGAATCCATGTTGGAGCTGCAGTAGTTGCGATTACTGTAGAGTAGTTTTTGTGTATTAAACACAAAGACTTTGTTTTTACCCAAAAAATGAACCACCTGGATGTGTGGTATTAACAAGGAATAAATGAAGGGAGGAAAAATCGATGCCTACAATTAACCAATTAGTACGTAAGCCTCGTCAATCTAAAAGCACGAAATCAAAATCACCAGCGTTAAACAAAGGATATAACTCATTTAAAAAATCTTTAACTGATGTTAAATCTCCACAAAAACGCGGAGTTTGTACTCGTGTAGGTACAATGACACCTCGTAAACCAAACTCAGCGTTACGTAAATACGCTCGTGTACGTTTAACTAACCAAATCGAGGTAACTGCTTATATCCCAGGTGAAGGCCACAACTTACAAGAGCACAGTGTTGTTCTTATCCGTGGCGGACGCGTAAAAGACTTAGCGGGTGTTCGTTACCATATCGTACGTGGTGCTCTTGATACAGCTGGTGTAAACGGTCGTTTACAATCACGTTCTAAATACGGAACAAAACGCCCTAAAGAAAAAAAATAATTTAACATTATTAAGCGTTGCTTAATAATGAACTTTAAAATAGTTGTCGCAAATTTTTAATCTTGCTAGCAGATTGGGAATTTGCCAGTCAACTATGACAAAATAATTCTTATAAAATAAATCGATAACTATTCGAAAGGAGGAAAACACATGCCTCGTAAAGGTCCTGTTTCCAAACGTGACGTGTTACCAGATCCAATTTATAGTTCAAAACTAGTAACTCGTTTAATTAATAAAATGATGGTTGATGGTAAAAGAGGTACTTCTCAAAAGATTTTATACGGTGCGTTCGATATCGTTAAAGAACGTTCTGGTGAAAATCCAATTGAAGTATTCGAAGCTGCTCTAAACAACGTAATGCCAGTTCTTGAAGTTCGTGCTCGCCGTGTTGGTGGTTCTAACTATCAAGTACCAGTAGAAGTACGTCCAGAACGTCGTACAACTTTAGGTCTTCGTTACCTAGTTAACTACGCTCGTCTTCGTGGTGAAAAAACTATGGAAGAGCGTTTAGCTAACGAAATCCTTGATGCTTCTAACAACACAGGTGCATCAGTTAAAAAACGTGAAGATATGCACAAAATGGCAGAAGCGAACAAAGCATTCGCTCACTACCGTTGGTAATCAATATCTAAACCGCATACGCCCAATATGGAAGGAGAAATACCTATGAAACGCGAATTCTCCCTAGAGAATACACGTAATATTGGGATCATGGCTCACATTGATGCTGGTAAAACAACAACAACTGAGCGTATCCTTTATTACACAGGTAAGATTCACAAAATTGGTGAAACTCATGAAGGCGCTTCTCAAATGGACTGGATGGAGCAAGAGCAAGAACGTGGTATTACAATCACTTCTGCTGCAACAACAGCTCAATGGAACGGCCACCGTGTAAACATCATCGATACTCCTGGACACGTAGACTTCACTGTAGAAGTTGAACGTTCACTACGCGTACTTGATGGTGCTGTAACAGTTCTTGATGCTCAATCTGGTGTTGAGCCTCAAACTGAAACAGTATGGCGTCAAGCTACAACTTACGGCGTTCCACGTATCGTGTTCATTAACAAAATGGATAAAACAGGTGCAGACTTCCTATATTCTGTAGGAACTCTACACGAACGTTTACAAGCAAACGCTCACCCTATCCAATTACCTATCGGCGCTGAAGATCAGTTCTCAGCAATCATTGACTTAGTTGAAATGAAAGCTACTTTCTATGGTGACGAAAAAGGTACAGCAGTGACTGAAGGTGAAATCCCTGAAGAACACCGCGCACAAGCTGAAGAATACCGTGAAAAATTAATCGATGCTGTTGCAAGTGTTGATGAAGAAATCATGGAAAAATATTTAGAAGGCGAAGAAATTTCTATTGCTGAACTTAAAGCGGCTATCCGTCGTGCTACGATCGCAGTAGAATTCTACCCAGTAATCTGTGGTACAGCATTCAAACACAAAGGCGTACGCCCAATGTTAGATGCAGTTATCGATTACTTACCATCTCCATTAGATGTACCAGCAATCAAAGGTACTGATGTTGATGGTGACGAAGAATTAGAACGTCATTCTTCAGATGAAGAGCCATTCTCAGCTCTTGCATTCAAAGTTATGACTGACCCATTCGTAGGTAAATTAACTTTCTTCCGTGTGTACTCTGGAACATTAGAATCAGGTTCATACGTACAAAACTCTTCTAAAGGTAAACGTGAGCGTGTAGGTCGTATCCTACAAATGCACGCAAACTCTCGTGAAGAGATTTCTAAAGTATTCGCTGGGGACATCGCAGCAGCAGTAGGTCTTAAAGATACTACTACTGGTGATACTCTATGTGACGAGAAAAACCTAGTTATTCTTGAATCAATGGAATTCCCTGAGCCAGTAATTTCTCTTTCTGTAGAACCAAAATCAAAAGCTGACCAAGATAAAATGGGTCAAGCTTTACAAAAACTTCAAGAAGAGGATCCAACTTTCCGTGCTCACACTGACACAGAAACTGGTCAAACAATCATCTCAGGTATGGGTGAGCTTCACCTTGATATCTTAGTTGACCGTATGCGCCGTGAATTTAAAGTAGAAGCTAACGTAGGTGCTCCAATGGTATCTTACCGTGAAACATTCCGTAGCTCTGCAAAAGTTCAAGGTAAATTCACTCGCCAATCTGGTGGTCGTGGACAATATGGTGACGTAACGATTGAGTTCTCTCCAAATGAAGAAGGTAAAGGCTTCGAATTCGAAAACGCTATCGTTGGTGGTGTAGTACCTCGTGAATACATTCCTGCTGTAGAAGCTGGTCTTCGTGACTCTCTTGACCGCGGTGTAGTAGCTGGTTACCCACTTATCGACATTAAAGCGAAATTAGTATTCGGTTCTTACCATGACGTTGACTCGAATGAGATGGCGTTCAAAATTGCTGCATCTATGGCTCTTAAAGAAGCTGCTAAACAATGTGACGCAGTTATCTTAGAACCAATGATGAAAGTAGAAGTTGTAATTCCAGAAGAATACCTTGGTGATATCATGGGTAACATTACTTCTCGTCGCGGACGCGTTGAGGGTATGGAAGCTCGCGGTAACTCACAAGTTGTTCGTGCAATGGTTCCTTTATCGGAAATGTTTGGATATGCAACAACTCTTCGTTCAGCAACGCAAGGTCGTGGGGTATTCTCAATGACATTCGATCATTATGAAGAAGTTCCAAAATCGATCGCTGCTGAAATCGTTAAAAAAAATAAAGGTGAATAATTGAATTTTCATCTTGCATAAAGTATAACTAATTTGTAAGCTATGATTGTGGGATGGCGGATGGGCCCGTTCGCCATCAGCAATCATTCTATAAATTTTTAAAAAATATAAACATATAATTTTGAGGAGGCAATCTCTAATGGCTAAAGAAAAATTCGACCGTTCAAAAACGCATGCTAACATTGGTACAATCGGACACGTTGACCATGGTAAAACTACTTTAACTGCTGCTATCGCAACAGTTCTTTCTAAAAAAATGGGTGGAGAAGCTAAATCATACGCTGATATCGATAACGCTCCAGAAGAAAAAGAACGTGGTATCACAATCAATACTTCTCACGTAGAATACGAAACTGATACTCGTCACTATGCACACGTTGACTGCCCAGGACACGCTGACTATGTTAAAAACATGATCACTGGTGCTGCACAAATGGACGGCGGTATCTTAGTAGTATCTGCTGCTGACGGCCCAATGCCACAAACTCGTGAACACATCCTTTTATCTCGTCAAGTAGGTGTTCCATACTTAGTAGTATTCATGAACAAATGTGATATGGTAGACGACGAAGAATTATTAGAATTAGTAGAAATGGAAATCCGTGACCTACTATCTGAATATGACTTCCCAGGTGACGATCTTCCAGTAATCAAAGGTTCTGCTCTTAAAGCTCTTGAAGGCGAAGCAGAATGGGAAGAAAAAATCGTTGAATTAATGGACGCTGTAGATTCTTACATCCCAACTCCAGAACGTCAAACTGACAAACCATTCATGATGCCAGTAGAGGACGTATTCTCTATCACTGGTCGTGGTACAGTTGCAACTGGCCGTGTTGAACGTGGTCAAGTTAAAGTTGGTGACGTAGTTGAAATCGTAGGTATTACTGAAGAAGCTAAATCTACAACTGTAACTGGTGTAGAAATGTTCCGTAAATTATTAGACTATGCTGAAGCTGGTGACAACATCGGTGCTTTACTTCGTGGTGTAGCTCGTGAAGATATCCAACGTGGTCAAGTATTATCTAAACCAGGTTCAATCACTCCACACACAAGCTTCAAAGCTGAAGTTTATGTTTTATCAAAAGAAGAGGGTGGCCGTCATACTCCATTCTTCACTAACTACCGTCCTCAGTTCTACTTCCGTACAACTGACGTAACAGGTATCTGTAACTTACCAGAAGGCGTTGAAATGGTAATGCCTGGCGATAACATCGAAATGACAGTAGAACTTATCGCTCCAATCGCTCTTGAAGAAGGTACTAAATTCTCTATCCGTGAGGGTGGCCGTACTGTAGGCGCTGGCGTAGTTGCTTCTATCCAAAAATAATTTAAGCATTTAGCTTATTTTCAAAACCAATCTGTAGGGACGCTTACAGATTGGTTTTTTATGTTAAAATAAGTTAAAAACATTTGATAATTTTATTTTAATTAGATTATCTTATGTATACATACTGGCTGAAATGCCAAAGAGCATAAGAATTTCAGCATGATAAAGTGGGAAGAAAATCTTTTATCTACGAAATTGCTGGGGATAAAATCTAATACAGCCTGTAGAGTGTAGAATCGCATCCCTTTCAATATACATAATAAACATTTCTTGGAAGGAGGGTTTGCAAGTGGAGATGAAAATATTGTTGATAGAAGACGATCCATCCATTTTCGAAATGATCCAGACACGTTTTGCACAGTGGTCTCTTCAAGTTGTAGGTGCTAAAGATTTTCAAAAGGTAATGGACGATTTTATTGAGGAAAAACCCCAGCTTGTATTGATAGACATTCAGCTACCTGCCTATGATGGCTTTCATTGGTGTCGTGAATTACGTCATATTTCAAAGGTGCCCATTCTCTTTCTATCTTCACGAGACCATCCAATGGATATGGTTATGGCAATGCAAATGGGTGCAGATGATTTTGTACAAAAGCCGTTCCATATGGAGGTATTACTTGCAAAGGTACAAGCCGTTTTACGTCGTACATATGATTATATAGAAGAATCAATGGATGTTACACGGTTTAATGGTGCAGTTATTGACTATGCGCGCAGTGAAATTATGTATGAGGGTAAGCTTGCTTCATTAACTAAAAATGAGCTCTTTATTTTACGTGTATTAGTGGAGAAGGTCGATCAAATTGTTTCTAGAGATGATTTAATGAGAAAGTTATGGGACGATGAACGCTTTGTCAATGATAATACATTATCGGTAAATGTTAATCGATTACGTACTAAGCTTGAGGAAATAGGGTTACAAGAAGTGATTTTAACTAAAAAGGGACTAGGTTATATGGCTTTAACACAAGGGACGTGATGGACAATGCTCATTTTATTTTTAAGAGAACGCCTCGCATGGATAGGCTTTTTTGTTTTTATCATCGTTTTGATCAATGTTTTATTTTCTTTAGACGTTGGATTAGTGGGAATCTCGATTTTGTATATTAACATTAGCATGCTTATTAGCTTTATGATCTTTCTTTTTTGGCGATACGTAGTAGAAGTAGGGCGGCTGAAAAATTTCCTAGGAAATGTTGAAAACCAATTTGATGACGTGCATAGCAAAAATTTAGTGTTATCGCCTTTTCAAACGGCATACTTTACGAAAATTGAAGAAGTTCTCTACGGTAAGAACACAGAGTTAAATCAAGCAAAGGTACAGCTGCAGGAATATTCGGATGAACTTCTAGCATGGGTTCATGAAGTAAAGGCACCTTTAACTGCAGTTAATTTAATGCTGGATCGCGTAGAAGATTTGACATTACGTCGTAAATTAGAGACAGAATGGCTAAGACTGCATTTATTGGTTGATCAGCAGCTACACCAAACACGATTAGCTTCTATTGAAAAAGATAATTATATGATGGACATTGAGCTAAAAACCGTTGTCTATAAAGAAATAAGAGCTATGCAGCCATGGTGTATAGAAAAAGGTATTGGTTTTGATGTGGAAGAGTTAACAGATACAGTGACGACGGACGGCAAATGGCTAGCCTTTATCATCCGACAAATTCTGTCCAATGCGATTAAATATAGTCCCGCAAATTCAGAGGTATTGATATTTACTGAAGTAGATGCTACTGGGGCAACACTATTACATATAAAAGATGCAGGTATTGGTATTCGTCAGGAGGATCTACCACGAATATTTAATAAATCGTACACTGGAACAGCCGGAAGGGAGTCTGCACAATCTACAGGTATGGGTCTATACTTAGCACATAATGTAGCACAGAAAATTGGCGTCCGTATTACCGTCCAATCTAGTGTAGGTGAAGGCTCGATATTTACATTACGTTTTCCATTACAAAATGAATATGTCAAACTAACAGGTAGATGACGAAATTGTCACCTACCTTTTTATATTGTCATGTAAAACACACGAATTGCCGACGTAGACAGGGTACACTTGAACTATAGAAAGGGGCGTTTACAAGTGGCGGTTTTAATTGGTCGTAAAGTAAAAAAAGTATATGGTAAAAAATCAACAGCCCAAGAAGTGTTAAAGGGTATTGATGTAGAAGTAAATCAAGGTGAATTTGTTGGCATTATGGGACCTTCAGGATCTGGGAAGACAACACTCTTAAATGTTTTGTGTTCAATCGACTTTGCTACAGAAGGTGTTATTGAAATAAATGGTCAAAACTTACGTGGTATGAAGGAGAAGGAGTTAGCTAATTTCCGTCGTGAACAATTGGGGTTCATATTCCAAGATTATAATTTATTAGATACACTAACGGTGAAAGAGAATATTCTACTACCATTAGCTATTGGCAGACTACCAAAGGCTGTTGCAGAGAGTCGTGTAAAGGAGCTTACACATTTATTAGGTATTGCTGAGATTTTAAACAAATATCCAAATGAAATATCAGGTGGTCAAAAGCAACGTACATCGGCAGCTCGGGCACTAATTACAAATCCTTCACTTGTATTTGCTGATGAACCTACAGGCGCACTTGACTCTAAATCAGCTACTGCACTTTTGAAAAATCTACAAAGTATTAATGAGTCAAAAAAAGCAACAATTATGATGGTTACGCATGATGCGGTAGCAGCGAGTTTTTGTACACGTGTTTTATTTTTAAAGGACGGACTTATTTATAGTGAGCTATATAAAGGAGATAAAACGAGACAGGCATTTTTCCAAGAAATCATGCATACGCAAAGTGTGCTAGGCGGTGACGGCTATGAGTCTTAGTAAACTCGTATTGCGCAGTATGAAGAAAAATATGAAGCATTATTATTTATATTTTTTCGCACTTATTTTTAGTGTGACTTTATATTTTTCTTTTGTGACATTGCAAAATAATGCTGAAGTGCTCGCTACAGTAGAGAAGAGCGGTACGGCCACAGCGGGTTTTAAAGCAGCAACCTATATGCTGTACTTTATTGTCTTATTTTTCGTCCTATATGCCAACCATCTATTTATGAAGCGTCGTAGTAAGGAGATAGGCTTGTATCAGCTAATAGGGATGACAAAGGGGCTTATCGTACGTTTATTAGCGGTAGAAAGTATCTTATTATTTGTAGGCGCGGTCGTTTTAGGTATACTTGCAGGGTTCTTTAGTTCACGCTTATTTGCAATGGTTTTACTGCGCGTACTCGAAAAAGAGGCACTTGTGACGATGACATTTAGTACAGAGGCATTACAGCAGTCTATCTCAGTATTTGCCATTCTACTAGTCATTGTACTTGTGCAAATGGCTTTGATGATTTACCGTGTATCATTACTATCATTATTCAGTGCTTCTAAGCAAGCCGATGAGCGCGTAAAACGTTTCAGCCCATTACAAATGGTTATTGGCTTTTTGGGACTTGTATTTATTGCATATGGCTACTATGCATCAACGAAGCTCTTTGATATTAACTCTCAGGGTAATTTAACACTTAATATGATTATTATTTTAGCAACTACCATAGGTGGGACGTTCCTTGTTTTCCGTTTCTCTGTAGCATTTATTATGAATTTAATTCGTCTTAAGAAAAATGGACATTTAACTGTGCGTGATGTATTAGCATTAACACCGATTATGCATCGTATGAAGGGTAATGCGAAATCCTTAACGCTTATTACGGTTTTAACAGGTGTTTCACTTGGGGTTACAACTTTAGCGTATATTTCGTATTATTCATCAGAATCGTCGGCATATAGCCGAGTACCTGGTGATTACGTTTTACTTGAAGATAAGGACCAGGAATTTTTAAAGAAGCTAGAGGACAATCATATTGCTTTTGATAAAAGCGATTTCCGATTGCAGAGTGTTTCAGCTTCCTTTTCACAGCTATTATCGAAAGAACAGCAAAATAAAGATAATCCCCTTTTTGGTTTAGAAGGAATCATTTATACAATCCCACTTTCTGATTATCAACAAATAGTTCCTGAAGCTTCCGTTTCGGATAATGATGTTATATTAACAAACTATGGTGGTTATATGGCAGAGATGTTTCCACTTGAAAAGGATCGTGATGTTGTTGTCACTCCTGGAGGTCCAGAGGTACCTAAAGAAGAAACGCTTCATGTCAAAGATGTTCAACATGAAAGTATTATAAGTGGTACTGTGACTGCTGGGCCTGGGGGACCGATTTTTGTAGTTTCAGATGCATTGTTTGAAAAACTAGCTACTTATTCAAGCGCTTCTGAATGGCACAAACAAACTTCTATTAAGATAAAGAATAAAAGTGATTTAGCTCAAGCAGAGAAGTTATATATACAATTAAATGAAGAAAATTATCCAAACCTTATACAATCCTATGAAGAAGAACGTAAGGGGAATATTGAATCATTAGGAATTACAATATTTACCGCAGCATTTTTAGGATTAGCATTTTTAATGACAACAGGTAGTATTTTATACTTTAAGCAAATGTCTGAGGCTGAAGAGGAGCGAGGCTCTTATACGATATTAAGAAAAATTGGCTTCGCTGAAAAAGATATTATGAAAGGTATTTATATGAAACAAGCCTTTAATTTTGGTGTTCCATTAATAATAGGGCTACTTCATAGTTACTTTGCTGTTAAGTCAGGATGGTTTTTATTCGGTTCAGAGTTAACCGCACCATTGTGGATTGCTATGAGCTGCTATATAGCGTTATATGCTATCTTCGCTGTACTTTCTGTTGGTTATTATAAAAAAGTCATTCGTGGATCGTTATAAATAGGAAGAAGTCTTAAAGCAGTATGATTAGTTAAGGTCATACTGTTTTTTTGTTGTTTGAATTTAGGGGATTTTTCCAGGGTATAAAAACATCTTGACTTTCAAGTATTAGACGATTAAAGTTTAGTATATTAGTAATCTAGTGTACGAAAGTGAAGTGTTAAAATGAACGCAGTAATTGTGGCCGTGGCTGTCATGTTAATATTAAGCTTGCTCCGTATCAATGTTGTTCTTTCTCTTGTGTTGGGCGCCTTCGCAGGAGGTCTAACAAGCGGCATGGGTATTGAAGCAACTGTACAATCATTTACAGAAGGATTAGGAGCAGGCGCAACGATTGCTTTAAGTTATGGGTTGCTTGGTGGTTTCGCTATTGCCATTTCAAAAACAGGAATTCCTGAATTAATGATTGCAGGGA
Organism: Lysinibacillus sp. NPDC093692; assembly: GCF_050280125.1. Taxonomy (NCBI): domain Bacteria; kingdom Bacillati; phylum Bacillota; class Bacilli; order Caryophanales; family Bacillaceae; genus Lysinibacillus; species Lysinibacillus sp. NPDC093692. The sequence goes on along the minus strand of NZ_JBNNUW010000010.1, from coordinate 27,053 downwards.
TTTTAAACATATTAAATAAAAATGGTACAAGTAATCGAAAAGGTTTAGTAAAGGTTTTAATTTTCCTACTGATCTTTATGATGTCTATTTTCTCGCAAAACTTAATTCCAATTCATATAGCCTTTATCCCGTTATTGATCCCTCCGATTTTAAGGGTATTAAATATGTTAGAAGTAGACCGACGAGTGATTGCTACATTAATTGCTGTTGGTTTAATAGGAACGTATAGCTTCGTACCTGCTGGCTTCGGAGCTATTTTCCAAGATATCGTTTCTACTCAAGTTACCAAGGCAGGTATGGAGTCATCTTCACGTGATGTACCAGTAGCGATGGCTATACCCGTTCTGGGGATGTTAATTGGATTATGTGTAGCCTTTTTCGTATATCGAAAACCTAGACAATATCAAAATAAAGATGTTGATACAGAGTCTTTAAACGTTCATGTCAGTAAGTTCGTTATTTTTTCTACGACTGTGGCTTTAATTGTCTCTCTATGTGCACAAATTTATACTGATTCGATGATTGTAGGCGCCTTTGCAGGAATTATGATGATGTATTTTACTGGTGCACTTAAATGGAGAGAGGCAGATGAGATTCTTTCTGAGGGAATGAAGATGATGGCCTTTATCGGTTTTGTGATGATCGCTGCAAATGGTTTTGCATCTGTTATTAACGCCACGGGTCATGTAGATAGCTTAATCGCAAACTCGCTATCAATTCTCCAAGGCAATAAGAGTCTAGCTATATTGATAATGTTGGTCATCGGTTTAATAGTGACGATGGGGATTGGTTCATCCTTTGCGACAGTACCTATTATTGCAACCTTATTTGTGCCTCTCGCACAAGGGTTAGGAATGAGTCCTTTGGCGATTATCTGTCTTATAGGTACAGCAGGTGCTTTAGGTGATGCAGGCTCTCCTGCTTCAGATTCTACTCTTGGACCAACTGCAGGTTTAAATGTAGATGGACAGCATAATCACATTTGGGATACATGTGTGCCAACGTTTATTTTTATAAACATCCCACTTATTATATTTGGCTGGGTTGCATGTGTATTTTTCTTATAAGTAATAGAAAGAGCGGCTTCTAACTATTAGAGGCTGCTTTTTTTGTCTTTATGAGATTATAGATTGTTAATGCCGTCATAACTAAGCGCATCATCTTCAAATTGAGTTCACCAGTCCTTTACAAACTAGTTCTTGCAGTTTGTTATTGTTTGAAATATTCGAAAACGTTGATATAACAACCTTATGTGTTGCAAAGTGCATGAGAATTTTATATACTAGTAAACGGTTTAGAGGAACGAGAAATATTAGTAGTAAGAATATCAACAACATTTAAAAGAATTTAGCGAAAAGACTTGCTTATTCTTTTTTTATTGGGTATAATGTTGAATGTTGGTCTTTGACTGCGATGAAACGAGAGGTTGCCGACACACCCGGCCGCTTTGCCATGGCGGTGTGACGGAAAATTTTCGTGGAGAATGTCTAGAAAATAGGCGAGAAGGAGGGAAAATAATGGCAAAACAAAAGATTCGTATTCGTTTAAAAGCGTATGATCACCGTATTTTAGATCAGTCTGCTGAGAAAATTGTGGAAACTGCAAAACGTTCAGGTGCAAGTGTATCAGGTCCGATTCCACTTCCAACTGAGAAGTCTGTGTACACGATTCTTCGTGCCGTTCACAAGTACAAAGATTCTCGTGAACAATTCGAAATGCGTACGCATAAACGTCTGATCGATATCGTTAACCCAACACCACAAACTGTTGACGCGTTAATGAAACTTGATTTACCATCTGGCGTTGATATCGAAATCAAACTTTAATGGTAAAAATATAACTATTCAAAACTTACAGGAGGTGTGACAAATGGCTAAAGGAATCTTAGGTAGAAAAATTGGTATGACACAAGTTTTTGCTGAAAACGGCGATTTAATCCCGGTAACAGTTATCGAAGCTACTCCAAACGTAGTTCTTCAAAAGAAAACTGCTGATACAGATGGCTACGAAGCTATCCAAGTTGGTTTCGAAGACAAGCGCGTTAAGCTTTCTAACAAACCAGAACAAGGTCACGTAGCAAAAGCGAACACTGCTCCTAAGCGCTTCATTCGTGAATTCCGCAACGTGAACGTTGAAGAATACGAAGTTGGTCAAGAAGTCAAAGTAGAAATTTTCGCAGAAGGCGATGTAATTGATGTAACAGGTGTTACTAAAGGTAAAGGTTTCCAAGGTGTAATTAAACGCCATGGTCAATCTCGTGGTCCTATGGCCCACGGTTCTCGTTACCACCGTCGTCCTGGTTCAATGGGTCCAGTTGCTCCGAACCGCGTATTCAAACAAAAGAAATTACCTGGTCAAATGGGTGGCACAGTAGTTACAATCCAAAACTTAGAAGTCGTGAAAGTTGATGCGGAACGTAACTTACTACTTGTTAAAGGTAATGTTCCTGGTTCTAAAAAAGCTCTAGTTACAGTTAAAACTGCAATTAAAGCTAAGTAATCACCTAAGGAAAGGAGGAAACAGGAATGACAAAAGTATCTGTACTTAGTCAAACAGGTGCTTCAGTTGGTGAAATCGAATTAAACGATGCGATCTTCGGAATCGAGCCAAATGAAGCAGTATTATTCGACGCTGTAGTTGCACAACGTGCTTCTCTACGTCAAGGTAATCACAAGGTTAAAAACCGTTCTGAAGTTGCTGGTGGTGGTCGTAAACCATGGCGTCAAAAAGGAACTGGTCGTGCTCGTCAAGGTTCTATCCGTTCTCCACAATGGCGCGGTGGTGGTGTCGTATTCGGCCCAACTCCACGTAGCTATTCTTATAAATTACCGAAAAAAGTTCGTCGCTTAGCTCTTAAATCTGCTTTATCAGCTAAAGTAGTAGAACAGAACTTCTTAGTTCTTGATGCTCTTTCACTAGCAGCACCAAAAACAAAAGAATTCACAAAAATCCTTAAAGATCTTTCTTTAGAGAAAAAATCTTTATTCGTAACTGCTGACCTAGATGAAAACGTAGCATTATCTGCTCGTAACATCCCTGGTGTAACAGTTTTAACTGCAAACGGAATCAACGTTCTTGATCTATTAGGTCACGATAAAGTTGTATTCACAAAGTCTGCAGTAGAAAAAGTTGAGGAGGTGCTTGGATAATGGAAGCACGTGATATTTTAAAACGTCCAGTCATTACTGAGCGTTCTTCAGAACTTATGGCAGAGAAAAAGTATACTTTCGAAGTAGACACTCGCGCTAACAAAACTCAAGTAAAAGACGCTGTAGAAGAAATCTTTGGTGTGAAAGTTGAGAAAGTAAACGTTCTTAACTACAAAGGTAAATTCAAACGCGTTGGCCGCTACGGTGGTTACACTAACAAACGTCGTAAAGCGATTGTTAAATTAACTACTGATAGCAAAGAAATCGAATTATTCGAAATGTAATCCTTTATGGATTTATGATTTGAACAATCAAGAAGGAGGGAAACACAATGGCGATTAAAAAGTATAAACCTACCTCTAATGGTCGTCGTAATATGACGTCTTTAGACTTTGCGGAAATTACAACTAACAAGCCTGAGAAATCATTGCTTGAACCAACTAAACGCAAAGCTGGTCGTAACAACCAAGGTAAAATCACTGTTCGTCATCATGGCGGTGGACATAAGAAGCAATACCGTGTTATCGATTTCAAACGTGTAAAAGATGGCATTCCGGCTAAAGTTGCTACTATTGAATATGATCCAAACCGTTCTGCGAATATCGCATTAATCAACTACGCTGATGGAGCAAAAGCTTACATCTTAGCACCAAAAGGTCTAGAGGTTGGTCAAACAATCGTATCTGGTCCAGATGCTGATATTAAAGTAGGTAATACATTACCATTAGCAAACATTCCAATGGGTACTACAATCCATAACATCGAGTTAAAACCTGGTAAAGGTGGACAATTAGTACGTTCTGCTGGTACTTCTGCACAAGTACTTGGTCGTGAAGACAAATACGTAATCGTTCGTCTACAATCTGGTGAAGTACGTTTAGTGTTAGCTACTTGCCGCGCTACAATCGGTCAAGTTGGTAACGAACAACACGAACTAGTACACATCGGTAAAGCAGGTCGTAGCCGTTGGTTAGGTAAACGCCCAACAGTTCGTGGTTCTGTAATGAACCCTAACGATCACCCACACGGCGGTGGTGAAGGACGTTCTCCAATCGGACGTAAATCACCAATGACTCCTTGGGGTAAACCAGCACTTGGTTACAAAACTCGCAAGAAGAAAAACAAAACGGATAAATTCATCATCCGTAGTCGTAAAAAATAAAGTGGTTAAACTACGGTTCTATGTGAGAGCCGTGGTGGAATCACGGAGGGAGGTTCCTACATGGGTCGCAGCTTGAAAAAAGGACCTTTTGTTGATGACCACTTAATGAAAAAAGTGGAAGCGCAAGAGGCTTCTGAGAAAAAACAAGTTATCAAAACTTGGTCTCGCCGTTCTACAATTTTCCCGACTTTTATCGGTTTAACGATTGCTGTTTATGATGGACGTAAACACGTTCCTGTATACGTAACAGAAGATATGGTAGGCCACAAACTTGGTGAATTCGCACCAACACGTGCTTACAAAGGTCACGGTGCAGACGACAAGAAAACAAGACGCTAATTTTGAGAGGAGGTAAATCCTAATGACACAAGCTAAAGCTATCGCTCGTACTGTTCGCATTGCTCCTCGTAAAGTCCGTCTAGTTGTAGACTTAATCCGAGGCAAGCAAGTTGGTGAGGCAGTTGCAATTTTACGTCATACTCCAAAAGCGGCGTCTCCAGTCGTTGAAAAAGTATTAAAATCTGCAGTTGCTAACGCTGAGCATAACTACGATCTTGACATCAACTCTTTAGTAGTTTCTGAAGTATTCGTTGATGAAGGTCCAACATTAAAACGTTTCCGTCCACGTGCACAAGGACGTGCAAGCGCAATTAACAAACGCACAAGCCACATCACTCTAGTGGTATCTGAGAAGAAGGAGGGTTAATCCGTGGGTCAAAAAGTACATCCAATAGGACTGCGCGTTGGTATTATTCGTGACTGGGAGTCAAAATGGTACGCTGAAAAAGACTATGCAACTCTACTTCACGAAGACATCAAAGTGCGTAAATATATTGAAACGGCTCTTAAAGACGCTTCTGTTTCTAAAGTAGAAATCGAACGCGCTGCAAACCGTGTAAACATTACAATTCACACTGCGAAACCAGGTATGGTAATCGGTAAAGGTGGTTCTGAAGTTGAGAATCTTCGTAAATACCTTAGCGATTTAACTGGTAAACGTGTACACATCAACATTATCGAAATTAAACGTGCTGATCTTGACGCTCGTCTAGTAGCTGAAAACATCGCTCGTCAATTAGAAAACCGTGTATCATTCCGTCGTGCGCAAAAGCAAGCGATCCAACGCACAATTCGTGCTGGTGCAAAAGGAATTAAAACACAAGTATCTGGTCGTTTAGGTGGCGCTGATATCGCGCGTGCTGAACACTATAGTGAAGGAACTGTTCCACTTCATACTCTACGTGCTGACATCGACTATGCACACGCAGAAGCTGACACTACTTACGGTAAATTAGGCGTTAAAGTATGGATCTACCGTGGTGAAGTTCTTCCTACGAAGAAATCTGTGGAAGGAGGCAAATAATATGTTATTGCCTAAACGCGTAAAATACCGTCGTGAACACCGCGGAAACATGCGTGGCGAAGCGAAAGGCGGTAAAGAAGTATCTTTCGGCGAATGGGGCTTACAAGCTCAAACAGCTAGCTGGATTACTAACCGTCAAATCGAATCTGCACGTATCGCGATGACTCGTTACATGAAACGTGGCGGTAAAGTTTGGATTAAAATCTTCCCACACAAACCTTACACTAAAAAACCTCTAGAAGTCCGCATGGGTTCTGGTAAAGGTTCTCCTGAAGGTTGGGTTGCAGTAGTAAAACCAGGAAAAGTAATGTTCGAAATCGCTGGTGTATCTGAAGAGATCGCACGTGAAGCACTTCGTTTAGCATCACATAAGCTTCCTGTTAAATGTAAGATCGTAAAACGTCAAGAAACTGGTGGTGAATCTAATGAAAGCTAATGAAATCCGTGACCTTGCCACTTCTGAATTAGAATTGAAAGTGAAATCACTGAAAGAAGAGCTTTTCAACCTTCGCTTCCAATTGGCGACTGGTCAATTAGAAAACACAGCTCGTATTCGTGAAGTGCGTAAAGCAATCGCGCGTATGAAAACTGTTATTCGTGAAAGAGAAATCAGTGCAAATAACTGATAAAGGAGGTTTTCAAGTATGACTGAGCGTAATCAACGCAAAGTTTACACGGGCCGCGTTGTTTCAGATAAAATGGACAAAACTATTTCTGTTTTAGTTGAAACTCACAAAAAGCACAAGCTTTATGGTAAACGTGTAAAATACTCTAAAAAGTTTAAAGCTCATGATGAGTTAAACACAGCGAAAATCGGTGATATCGTACGTATCATGGAAACTCGCCCGCTATCAGCTACTAAACGTTTCCGTCTAGTTGAAGTTGTAGAAAAAGCGGTTATTATTTAATAACACTATTTCGGAACAACCAATTTCCGAAGGGAGGTAACCTAAGTGATCCAACAAGAAAGTCGTATGAAAGTTGCTGACAACTCAGGTGCACGTGAAGTTCTTACAATTAAAGTCCTTGGTGGCTCTGGCCGTAAAACTGCTAACATCGGTGATATCGTTGTTTGTACAGTTAAGAAAGCAACACCAGGTGGCGTTGTTAAGAAGGGTGACGTTGTTAAAGCTGTTATCGTTCGTACTAAATCAGGCGTACGTCGTAAAGATGGTACGTACATCAAATTTGATGAAAATGCTTGTGTAATTATTCGTGATGATAAATCACCACGCGGAACTCGTATTTTCGGACCTGTTGCACGTGAATTACGTGACAGCAACTTCATGAAAATCGTTTCTCTAGCTCCAGAAGTTCTTTAATTTCATGATAGTGCCAATCAAGGAGGTGCGACAGCATGCATGTAAAAAAAGGTGACAAGGTTAAGGTGATCACTGGTAAGGACAAAGGCAAAGAAGGCGTTATCCTTGCTTCTTACCCTAGACAAGATCGCGTTCTTGTTGAAGGTGTGAACATCGTGAAAAAACACGTAAAACCTAACCAATTGAATCCACAAGGTGGAATTGTAAGCCAAGAGGCTGCAATTCACGTTTCGAACGTAATGCTAATCGATCCTAAATCTGGCGAGCCGACTCGTGTAGGTTATAAAATCGAAAACGGTAAAAAAGTTCGTGTTGCAAAAAAATCAGGTGCAGTAATCGACTAATTTCTATAAAAAGAAGGGAGGTACACAAATGAGCCGCCTAAAAGAAAAATATTTAAATGAAGTTTCAACTGCTCTTATGAGCAAGTTTGGATATAAATCAGTTATGCAATTGCCGAAAGTTGACAAAATCGTTATCAACATGGGTGTTGGTGATGCAGTTCAAAACTCAAAAGCATTAGATGCAGCTGTAGAAGAATTAACAATTATCACTGGTCAAAAACCAGTTGTAACTAAAGCGAAAAAATCGATCGCAGGTTTCCGTCTACGTGAAGGTATGCCTATCGGTGCTAAAGTTACATTACGCGGTGAGCGTATGTATGAATTCTTGGACAAATTAATCTCAATTTCACTACCTCGTGTACGTGACTTCCGTGGTGTTTCTAAAAAAGCATTCGACGGTCGCGGTAACTACACTTTAGGTGTTAAAGAGCAATTAATTTTCCCAGAAATCGATTACGATAAAGTTTCAAAAGTACGCGGTATGGACATCGTGATCGTAACGACAGCGAATTCTGATGAAGAAGCTCGCGAGTTATTGACACAATTCGGTATGCCGTTCCAAAAGTAATTAAACAAGGAGGGCGAAAACGTGGCTAAAAAATCTATGATCGTTAAACAACAACGTAAGCAAAAGTTTAAAGTGCAAGAATATACACGTTGTGAACGCTGTGGCCGTCCACACTCTGTATATCGTAAATTTAAACTTTGCCGTATTTGTTTCCGAGAACTTGCATATAAGGGACAAATTCCTGGCGTGAAAAAAGCCAGCTGGTAATCCCCTAATTTGGGAAGGAGGTAAATGTAATGACAATGACTGATCCGATTGCAGATATGCTTACTCGCATTCGTAATGCGAACATGGTTCGTCACGAGAAGTTAGAAGTACCAGCTTCCAACGTGAAAAAAGAAATCGCTGAAATTTTAAAGCGTGAAGGTTTCGTACGTGACGTAGAATACGTGGAAGACAACAAGCAAGGTATTATCCGTATCTTCTTAAAATACGGTAAAGATAACGAACGCGTTATCACTGGCTTAAAACGTATTTCTAAACCTGGTCTACGAGTATATGCTAAAACAAATGAAGTGCCTAAAGTACTGAACGGTCTTGGTATCGCTTTAGTGTCAACTTCACAAGGTCTATTAACAGATAAAGAAGCTCGCGCTAAACAAGTTGGCGGCGAAGTTCTAGCATACGTTTGGTAATTAGCAATAAATGAATGGAGGTGCAACTAAATGTCTCGTGTAGGTAAAAAAATTATCGAGGTACCAGCTAACGTAACTGTTACTGTTGCAGCTGACAACACAGTTACCGTTAAAGGTCCTAAAGGCGAACTTGTTCGTTCTTTCCACCAAGATATGAAAATTGAGCAAGAAGGTAACGTGATTTCTGTATCTCGTCCTTCTGACTCAAAAGAACACCGCACAAACCACGGTACAACACGTGCGCTTTTAGCGAACATGATTACTGGTGTTTCTGCAGGTTTCGAAAAATCATTAGAACTAATCGGTGTCGGTTACCGTGCGCAATTACAAGGTAAAAAACTTGTTCTTAACGTAGGTTATTCACATCCAGTTGAGTTCACACCTGAAGATGGTTTAGAAGTTGAAGTTCCTTCAAACACTAAGATCATCGTTAAAGGTATTAGCAAAGAACGTGTTGGTGCTCTTGCATCTAACATCCGTGACGTGCGTCCACCAGAGCCTTACAAAGGTAAAGGTATCCGTTATGAAGGCGAATATGTTCGTCGTAAAGAAGGTAAAACAGGTAAATAATGCTGTCTAAGCATTAGAAAGGAGTGACCCTTGTGATTACGAAACAAGATAAAAATCAGGTTCGTAAAAAACGTCATGCGCGCGTACGTTCTAAAATTTCGGGTACTGCTGAGCGTCCACGCTTAAACGTATTCCGTTCAAACAAGAACATCTACGCTCAACTTATCGATGACGTAGCAGGCGTAACAATTGTTAGCGCATCTTCTCAAGAAAATGGTTTTGAAGCTGCTGGTAGCAATGTTGATGCTGCAACTAAAGTCGGTGAAACAATCGCAAAACGCGCTACGGAAAAAAATATTACTGCTGTAGTATTTGACCGTGGTGGTTACTTATATCATGGACGTGTTAAAGCTTTAGCTGAAGCTGCACGTGAGAACGGTTTAGAATTCTAATAAAAAGGAGGGACACATTTCATGAGTCGAATTGACGCAAACAAACTTGGAGAACTTGAAGAACGCGTAGTTACTATTAACCGTGTTGCTAAAGTTGTTAAAGGTGGACGTCGCTTCCGCTTCACAGCATTAGTTGTTGTTGGCGATAAAAACGGTCACGTTGGATTCGGTACTGGTAAAGCTCAAGAGGTGCCAGATGCTATCCGTAAAGCTGTTGAAGATGCGAAGAAAAACTTAATCGAAGTGCCACGCGTAGGTGGAACAACTCCACACTTAGTGCAAGGTCGCTTTGGTGCAGGAGAAATCCTAATTAAACCTGCTGCTCCTGGTACAGGGGTTATCGCTGGTGGTCCAGTACGTGCCGTACTAGAACTTGCTGGTATTACTGATATTCTTTCAAAATCTCTTGGAACTAACACACCAATCAATATGGTGCGTGCAACTATTCAAGGTTTAACTGAATTAAAACGCGTAGAGGACGTAGCTAAATTACGTGGTAAATCAGTGGAAGAAATATTAGGATAAGGGGGGAAAGATAATGGCTAACAAATTAGAAATCACCCTTACAAAATCTGTGATTGGTTCTAAACCAGCACAACGCAAAACTATTGAAGCACTAGGTTTACGTAAATTAAACCAAACTGTTGAGAAAGCTGATAATGCAGCTACTCGCGGTATGATTGATGTAGTAGCTCACTTAGTTACTGTAAAAGAAAACTAATTTTTAATTAACGAACAAGGAGGTGCCATCCAATATGAAACTTCATGAGTTAAAACCAGCAGAAGGTTCCCGTAAAGTACGTAACCGCGTAGGTCGCGGTATCGGTTCTGGTAACGGTAAAACTGCAGGTAGAGGTCATAAAGGTCAAAACTCTCGTTCTGGCGGCGGTGTACGCCCAGGATTCGAAGGTGGTCAAAACCCTTTATTCCGTCGTTTACCGAAACGCGGCTTTACTAACATTAACCGTAAAGAGTACGCGATCGTTAATCTTGACACATTAAACCGTTTTGAAGATGGTGCAGAAGTAACAACTGCATTATTACTTGAATCAGGTTTAGTGAGCAATGAAAAAGCTGGAATTAAAGTTCTTGGAAACGGAACTCTTAACAAAAAGCTTACAGTAAAAGCTCATAAATTCTCAGCTTCGGCTAAAGAAGCAATTGAAAATGCCGGCGGAACTACTGAGGTGATTTAATGTTTCAGACGATCTCTAACTTTATGCGTGTTCGAGATATACGAAATAAAATCATTTTTACTCTTTTAATGTTAATCGTTTTCCGTATTGGTACGTTCGTACCAGTACCAAACGTTGACGCAAATGTATTAAAGGCAACTGATGAGTTTAACCTCGTTGGTTTCCTGAATACTTTTGGCGGTGGTGCTTTAAAGAACTTCTCAATCTTCGCGATGGGGATTATGCCTTACATCACTGCTTCAATTATTGTTCAGTTATTGCAAATGGACGTAGTACCGAAATTTGCTGAGTGGGCAAAGCAAGGTGAAGTCGGAAGACGTAAACTTGCACAATTTACTCGTTACTTTACAATTATTCTTGCCTTTATCCAATCATTCGCAATGTCATTTGGTTTTAATAGAATGTATGGTGGATCTTTGATTAAAGAAGAAGGAATTATAACATATGTTACGATTTCAATTGTATTAACTGCGGGTACAGCATTCCTAGTATGGCTTGCTGACCAAATTACTGCGCATGGTGTTGGAAATGGTATTTCAGTTGTAATTTTCGCAGGTATCGTTGCGGCATTACCGACTGGCATTAACCAAATCTATGCACAGCAAATCGAGGGTGCTGGTGATAAGTTATTTATCAATCTAGTGATTCTTGGTTTACTTGCTTTAGTTTTGCTAGCAGTTGTTGTTGGAGTTATCTATGTGCAACAAGCACTACGTAAAATTCCAATTCAATATGCAAAACGAGTTACTGGACGCAATCAACAAACAGGTTCTCAACAAACGCATTTACCGTTAAAAGTAAATGCTGCAGGGGTTATTCCGGTAATTTTTGCATCAGCGTTTCTGATGACACCTCGTACGTTAGTTCCGTTCTTTGGTGAAAGTGGCGTATCAACATTTATTCAAAACACGTTTGATTATACAAAACCTGTTGGGATGATTGTTTACGTTACCTTGATCATCGCGTTCACATATTTCTATGCATTCATACAAGTGAATCCAGAAAATGTGGCAGATAACTTGAAAAAGCAAGGTGCTTACATTCCAGGTATTCGTCCTGGTGAAAGTACTCAAACGTATTTAACAAGCGTGTTATATCGTCTGACATTTGTTGGTGCGATTTTCTTAACTGTTATATCAGTAATGCCGATTATAATCATAAACTTTATGAATCTACCTGCCACAGTGCAGATCGGTGGTACTAGTATAATTATCGTAGTCGGCGTTGCGCTCGAAACGATGAAACAGCTAGAATCTCAACTTGTTAAACGTCACTACAAAGGCTTTATGAAATAATGTTGGTTTTTAGGGAACGTTCCATCGTTTCCTGAAATCAGCAAACCTTTTGTGGGAGGAATATTTCCGTATGAATATCGTTTTAATGGGTCTGCCAGGTGCTGGTAAAGGTACTCAAGCAGATAAAATCGTTGAGAAGTACGCGATTCCTCATATTTCTACAGGCGATATGTTCCGTGCTGCTATGAAAGATGGTACAGAACTAGGCTTGCAAGCTAAATCGTTCATTGATCAAGGTGCTCTAGTACCTGATGAAGTAACGATTGGTATTGTTCGCGAGCGACTTGCTAAACATGATTGTGAAAAGGGCTTCTTATTAGATGGATTCCCACGTACTGTTCCTCAAGCTGAAGCTTTAGACAGCATCCTTGCTGATCTTGGTAAAGCTATTGAACATACAATTAACATCCAAGTTGAAAAAGATGAGCTAGTTGCTCGTCTATCAGGTCGTCGTATTTGTAAAACTTGTGGAACATCTTATCATCTAATTTTCAATCCTCCAGCTGAGGAAGGAAAATGTGATAAAGATGGTGGCGAGCTTTACACACGTGCGGATGATAATCCTGAAACGGTTGCAAACCGTCTGGAAGTAAATATGAAACAAGCACAACCATTACTGAACTACTATGAAGTAAAAGGTGTGTTAACAAATATAGATGGACAGCAAGATATTAACAAAGTGTTTGCTGATCTTGATGCTCTTTTACAGGGCAGCCGCAGCTGATACCCGGCTCCGGGCGCAGAATACTGCTTCCGCGGGAGGCATGCGGGAGCAACAACGAAACATAATTTTTTTTGAGAGTTGCAAAAGCATATTGTGCCCGGTATATATTTCTTTTAAAAAGTGCAACATGACTTTTGAAAGAGTATAATGGGTTTCGTGGAAGCATCTGTGTAACGGGTATGAATATCTCATCAAAGACATTCCGGTATTCGTGTAAACATGGGAGGTTCAGTGCCCTAAATGGTTCTGTATATTCCGTGGATTGTGTGAAGCGAAACCAGACGAGCGTCTTTCAAACATCTCTCATACAATCCAAACATATGTTGAAACGAGGTTGCTTCTATAGTTGCAGCAGATATCCGTTTGATGTAACGATGAGAACTTTAATTTGCATATAGAGAGGAGACAGAGTAGATGGCGAAAGATGATGTAATTGAAGTCGAAGGGACAGTTGTTGAGACTTTGCCAAACGCGATGTTTAAGGTAGAATTAGAAAATGGACATGTGATTCTAGCACACGTTTCTGGTAAGATTCGTATGCACTTTATCCGCATTCTACCTGGAGATAAGGTTACTATCGAGTTATCTCCTTATGATTTAACTCGCGGTCGTATCACATACCGTTTTAAATAATCTTTTGCGCTCCGGACTACTAAGGAGGTTAGGTTAGATGAAAGTGAGACCATCTGTGAAACCGATCTGCGAAAAATGTAAAGTAATTCGCCGACGCGGTAAAGTAATGGTAATCTGTGAAAATCCTAAACACAAACAAAAACAAGGTTAATTCTAAAGGAGGTGCACAACGTACATGGCACGTATTGCTGGTGTTGATATTCCTCGCGACAAACGCGTGGTAATTTCATTAACTTACATTTACGGTATTGGTAAAACTACAGCTCAGAAAGTATTAGCTGACGCAGGTATTTCAGAAGATACACGCGTACGCGACTTAACTGAAGATGAGTTAAACAAAATCCGTGAACAATTAGACTCTTACAAACTTGAAGGTGACTTACGTCGCGAAACTTCATTAAATATCAAACGTCTGATGGAAATCGGTTCATTCCGTGGTATCCGTCACCGTCGTGGTTTACCTGTTCGTGGTCAAAATACGAAGAATAATGCGCGTACGCGTAAAGGTCCTCGTAAAACTGTAGCGAACAAGAAAAAATAATAAGTAAAGGAGGTTCCTTCTTAACATGGCTCGTAAACAACAAACTCGTAAACGTCGTGTGAAAAAGAATATCGAATCTGGTATCGCACACATTCGTTCTACATTTAACAATACAATCGTAACGATTACAGATATGCAAGGTAACGCTGTATCTTGGTCAAGTGCTGGTGCTCTTGGTTTCCGTGGTTCACGTAAATCTACACCATTCGCTGCTCAAATGGCTGCAGAAACTGCTGCTAAAGCATCCCTTGAACATGGTCTGAAAACGTTGGAAGTAACTGTTAAAGGTCCTGGTGCAGGTCGTGAAGCTGCAATTCGTGCACTTCAAGCTGCTGGTTTAGATGTAACTGCTATTAAAGACGTTACTCCAGTTCCTCATAATGGTTGCCGTCCGCCAAAACGTCGTCGCGTGTAATGGGTGCGTCTCATATTGTATGAGAACATCATTTTTTGTACAGACTGTCTTGTGCAGATAATAAACGATACGTCAATGACGATCGAATCTATGATGGAAAGAACCTATACATTCGATGTTTTGAAGGAGGGTAAATAAAAATGATCGAAATTGAAAAACCAAAGATTGAAACGGTGGAGATCAGCGAAGATTCCAAATATGGAAAGTTTGTTGTAGAACCGCTTGAACGCGGATATGGAAACACTTTGGGTAATTCTTTACGTCGTATCCTTCTGTCTTCATTACCAGGAGCTGCTGTCACTTCAATTCAAATTGACGGTGTTCTTCACGAATTCTCAACTGTAGAAGGCGTTGTAGAGGATGTAGCTTCAATTATTTTGAACGTGAAAAAACTAGCTCTTAAAATCTACTCTGACGAAGAAAAAGTTATTGAGATTGATGTAAAAGGCGATGGTACAGTTACAGCTGCTGACATTACACATGACAGTGATGTAGAAATTTTAAACCCGGATCTATATATTGCAACAATCGCTAAAAACGGTCATTTACGTATGCGTATGTACGCTCAACGCGGCCGTGGTTACACTCCTGCTGATCAAAACAAACGTGAGGATCTTCCTATCGGCGTGATCCCGATCGACTCTATTTACACTCCAGTATCACGCGTCAATTTCCAAGTGGAAAATACTCGTGTAGGTCAGTCTTCTGACTACGATAAACTTTCTCTTGATGTGTGGACAGATGGTAGCATCGGTCCGAAAGAGGCGATTTCGCTCGGAGCAAAAATTTTAACCGAGCATCTAAACATCTTCGTTGGCATGACAGATGAGGCACAAACTGCTGAAATCATGGTCGAAAAAGAAGAAGATCAAAAAGAAAAAGTTTTAGAGATGACTATCGAAGAACTTGATCTTTCTGTTCGTTCTTATAACTGCTTAAAACGCGCTGGTATTAATACAGTACTAGAACTTGCGAATAAGTCAGAAGACGACATGATGAAAGTTCGTAACCTTGGACGTAAGTCACTTGAAGAAGTAAAAGCGAAGTTAGAAGAGCTTGGTTTAGGGTTACGCAAAGAAGACTAAGCGATTTAAACAAAACTTACAAGATCAGATAATTTTTTATAAAGGAGGGAAACATCCATGGGTTACAGAAAACTTGGTCGTACAAGTTCTCAACGTAAAGCGATGTTACGTGACTTAGCTACTGATTTAATCATCAACGAGCGTATCGAAACTACTGAGGCTCGCGCTAAAGAAGTACGTAAAGCTGTTGAAAAAATGATTACTTTAGGTAAACGCGGAGATTTACACGCACGCCGTCAAGCTGCTGCATTCATCCGTCGTGAACTAGTAACAACTACTGATGCTGAAGGTAACGAAACAACTTCATTTGCACTTCAAAAGTTATTTGATGATGTTGCACCACGTTATGCAGAACGTCAAGGTGGTTACACTCGTATTCTTAAAGTAGGTCCTCGTCGTGGTGACGGTGCACCTGTTGTTGTGATTGAATTAGTTTAATCATAAGAGAAAACAAGTGGTGAAGAGGGTGGAATCACCACCCTCTTTCTTTATAAAACGATTTATACGACAAATAATTAAGCTGAGCGTTATGATGAGCGGACACTGTTGTGTGGCGTCTCGTTTAGCTCTCCGCACCTCATTCAGAGGGAACAAGGGCTTGAGCACCCGTGTTTCTTGAAAATGTAACGACTAGCGCATTTCTATCGAATGAGGTGCGCGCTTTTTTATTTTTTAGGGAAGTAAGAGTTAGCGCCAATTTAGTGGTGCTTTTTTTTATAGGCTGATTTTATAATGGTAGTCACCGGGACGATTGAGGTGGCCCGCTCAATATATGATGTATTTTTTAAAGATAACCTTTAAATTATACGTACACTAATATAGGGCAGACAAAAGAATGGAAAGTGATTTTAGCACTTTTCTTTTATTGACATACTGATTGTAGTAGAATTCATACATAAAAAAGTGTAAGTTAGTTAGTAGAGCTGAGCATGTAGAGAGGAGTTCTAGAAATGCCAGAAATTTTATCATTAAATAATGTGACATTTTCATATACACCAGAAGAAAAAGAAAGTCGCAATGCTGTCGAAAATGTAAGCTTTGCGGTACAGGAAGGGGAATGGATTGCCATTGTTGGCCATAACGGTTCCGGTAAATCCACTATTGCAAAGCTTATGAATGGTTTGCTTTATCCACAGCAAGGGGATGTCCGTATTTTACAACAACCATTGAGTGAAGAAAACCTGTGGGAAAGCCGTTCACAAATGGGCATGGTTTTTCAAAATCCAGACAATCAGTTTGTTGGAGCGACAGTGCAGGATGATGTTGCTTTTGCTCTTGAAAATAACGGAGTACCGTTTGAAGAGATGGTAGAACGTGTCCATGCAGCACTCGACCAAGTAAAAATGAACAATTTTTTAGATCATGAGCCACATCATTTATCGGGTGGGCAAAAGCAGCGCGTTGCCATTGCAGGCGCACTCGCGTTGAAACCTAAGCTCCTTATTCTTGATGAAGCTACTTCTATGCTAGATCCACAAGGTCGTGTTGAGGTACTACAAACAGTTCAAACTTTACGTGCTGAAACAGGGTTAACAGTACTATCTATTACGCATGATTTAGAAGAAGCTATGCTTGCAGATCGTGTTCTCTTTATGAATGACGGAAAGAAATTTGCTGAGGGTACACCTGCTGAAATTTTCACACTTGGGGACAAGCTAGTTGAGTTTGGATTAGACTTGCCATTTGCCATGAAGTTATCAAAGTTATTGCAAAAGGAAGGTGTTCCATTAATGGGACAACATATGACAGAAGAAGAGTTGGTGAATGATTTATGGACATCAAACTTCAACAAGTAAGCTATGCTTATGCACAGGGTACACCTTTTGAAAAACGTGCTTTATTTGATGTGGATTTTGAAATTCCTTCACATACGTACCAGGCAATTATCGGACATACGGGTTCCGGTAAATCGACAATTCTTCAACATTTTAATGCACTTCTAAAACCAACATCTGGAGAAGTACATATTGGGGATCGTGTTGTTGTAGCTGGAAAAAAGGCCAAAGATTTAAAGGCTGTACGTCAAAAGGTTGGCATTGTGTTTCAATTCCCGGAGCATCAGTTATTTGAAGAAACGGTATTAAAGGATATTATGTTTGGTCCTATGAACTTTGGTGTTTCTGAGCAAGAGGCAGAAGCACGAGCAAAGGAGCTAGTAGGCTTAGTAGGCTTACCAGGGGACGTACTTGAAAAATCACCTTTTGATTTATCGGGTGGACAAATGCGCAGGGTAGCAATTGCTGGTGTTTTGGCGATGGAACCTGAAGTGATTGTTTTAGATGAACCAACTGCAGGGCTTGATCCTCGTGGTCAAAAAGAGATTATGGATATGTTTTATAAGCTACACAAGGAACGTGGGCTAACAACGATACTCGTTACCCATAGTATGGAGGACGCAGCTCGTTATGCAGATAGTATTGTCATTATGCATGAAGGGAAAAATGTACTAAGTGGCACACCTCAAGAAATTTTTAAAGATGTAGAGACATTAAAAAATTTCCGCTTAGAACCACCTCGTATCGTACGATTTCAACAAAAAATTGAAAAAATGATAAACAAATCATTCTCGAAGATATGCTTAACTGAAGAAGAGTTAGCAATTGAAATTGCTCGGGTCCTAAGAGAGGAGCGTGGACAGTCATGATGGAGAAAATGATATTTGGTCGCTTTCTTCCAGGGGATTCTCCCGTTCATAAGCTCGATCCACGGTCAAAGCTTATATTTGTGTTTGCATTCATCATTATTGTTTTTTTAGCAAACAATACTGTGACATATGCTTTGCTATTAGCGTTTACCTTACTCATTGTGCTAGTGTCACGGATTCGATTGTATTTTTTAATTAACGGTCTAAAGCCAGTACTTTTTTTAATGGCGTTTACCTTCTTAATTCATATATTTATGACGAAAGAAGGCGCCATTGTATTTGAGTGGAAGTTTATCACTATTTATGAGGAAGGTATCCGACAAGGGATATTTATTTCGATACGCTTTCTAGTTCTAGTGTTTATGACATCTATCTTAACACTTACAACGTCACCGATTTCCATTACGGATGGCATTGAAGTGCTGCTAAATCCATTAAAAGCGGTGAAAGTGCCAGTACATGAGTTAGCTCTAATGATGTCTATTTCATTGCGTTTTATCCCAACGTTAATGGATGAAACAGATAAAATTATGAAAGCACAAATGGCACGTGGTTCGGATTTATCTTCAGGACCAATAAAGGATCGTATTAAAGCGGTTGTGCCATTATTGGTACCTCTCTTTGTAAGTGCTTTTAAACGAGCTGAGGATTTAGCAACAGCTATGGAAGTAAGAGGCTACCGTGGAGGCGAAGGGCGTACGAGATATCGCAAGCTAAAGTGGGATATGAGTGATACATTTGCACTTATGTTATTAGTAGGAATGGCCGTATTACTATTCTTCTATAGAAGTTAAAAGGAGTAATCTTTATGCGACGATTAAAAGCAATTATAAGTTATGATGGAACGCAATTTTCTGGTTACCAAGTACAGCCTGGAGAGCGTACAGTACAGGCAGAGCTTGAACGTGTTCTAGCCATTATGCATAAAGGGGAAAAGATCAAGGTAACAGCTAGTGGACGTACAGATGCAAGAGTGCATGCAACAGGTCAAACATTGCATTTTGATTCACCACTCGCGATTCCAGTAGATAAATACATGAAGGCATTAAACGTTCAACTGCCAAGAGATATTCGAGTAATGTCGATTGAAGAAGAAGCTGCTGATTTTCATGCTCGCTACAGTGTAACAGGGAAGCGGTACCGATATATATGGTCATGTGAGGCTGTACAAAGTCCATTCCGCAGACATTACACAGTAGAGACAAATGGTGTGAAGCCAAATGTTAAGGCAATGCAGGGGGCGGCAAAGGCTATTATCGGTACACATGATTTTTCATGCTTTTGTGCAGCTAATACAAGTGTCAAAGATAAGGTGCGCACAGTGACTACGCTACGATTTGAATGGTATGGTGAGGAGCTACATATGGTAATTGAAGGCAATGGCTTCTTATATAATATGGTCCGTATTATCGCAGGTACGCTTTGGGAAGTTGGTATAGGACGTCGTGATATGGAGAACGTGGAGTTAATCGTTAAATCTATGAATCGCGATAAGGCGGGTAAAACTGCACCGCCACAAGGTCTATATCTTGAGAAAGTCTTCTATTAAAAAGGTTCGTCACCATAGCGTGTAGTTGATTTCCGTTCCGACTGGGCGCTTTGTCGCTGCCGCTTTGCTTTCGCTACAGAAGACATTTGTTGCTGCCGCTACGCTTTCGCACAGAGCAGAGCTTCCTGGGGGCGTCCGATGAGCCGCTTCGCTGTAGGGTCTCGGGCCAACAGATGTTTTTTGTGCGAAAGCGTAGTGCTAACGTAGTGGCAGTAGCACCGATGTTGGTCACGAAGGAGTCGCCCAGTCTCCATTCCAATCAACCTATATCAATTTCGCCCTTACGTAATTGCGTCTGGATTTTGAATTGTGCCCTCGAATGTTATAGAAATCTTGACACAAAATAACATTATATTTTAAAAATGAAGGCTAATGAAAGCCCTAATTTAACCAAGAAATGAATCTGAACAACTTCTCCAGGTGTTTATTGAAATTGCTTGACTTTAAAAGTCATTCATTATATGATAACAGATGGTATTTTCATTACCACCACAAATAAGCCCCGAAAACTTATAGTGTAGTTTAATGAAAAATAACGGTAATCGAATCGATTAGGAGGATATATACATGCGTACAACATTCATGGCTAAAGGTCACGAAGTAGACCGTAAATGGCTAGTAGTTGATGCAGAAGGCCAAACTCTTGGACGTTTAGCTTCTGAAGTAGCTGCTATCTTACGTGGTAAACATAAACCAACATTCACACCAAACGTTGACACAGGTGATCACGTAATCATCATCAACGCTGACAAAATCCATTTAACTGGTAACAAATTAGAGGGTAAACTTTACCGTCACCATACTCAATTTGCGGGTGGATTAAAAACTCGTACTGCTGGTGAAATGTTAGACAAGTACCCAACAAGAATGATCGAATTAGCAATTAAAGGGATGCTTCCTAAAAACTCTTTAGGTCGCAAAATGTTCGGTAAACTAAACGTTTACACTGGAACAGAGCACCCACACGCTGCACAAAAACCAGAAGCATACGAGCTTCGCGGATAATATAAATTAAGAGGAGGATATTACTTTGGCACAAGTTCAATACATCGGCACTGGTCGCCGTAAAAGCTCTGTAGCTCGCGTACGTTTAGTACCAGGTACAGGTAAAATTGTTATCAACAAACGTGAAATCGAAGAATACGTACCATTCGCTGCATTACGTGAAGTAATTAAACAACCATTAGTAGCTACTGAAACTACAGGAAGCTATGACATCCACGTAAACGTTAACGGTGGTGGATACACTGGTCAAGCTGGTGCAGTACGTCACGGTATCGCACGTGCTCTACTTCAAGTAGACCCAGATTTCCGTGCTGCATTAAAATCTGCTGGATTACTTACTCGTGATTCACGCATGAAAGAACGTAAAAAACCAGGTCTACGCGGCGCTCGTCGTGCACCTCAGTTCTCAAAACGTTAATATTACGTATATCAACGTTTCCAAACCCTTTCTCGAATATTTTCGAGAAAGGGTTTTTTTGTTTGGAAAAAGTTATACCTGGGTTCTTAGTGAACTTCAAGTATTGCAAGAAGTGCTGAGGCACTTTTATTATCTGTAATGTTAGTAGCGATTATGATGTGTAATTTATATAGAAATGGCGGATACTACTTTTAAGTTGTTTATTCTGAAAGTGGAGGTCAATATATGAAAAAGCTACTAATAGTATCACTTGCAGTAATGGCACTTCTTGGTGCATGTCAGAATAAAACTGACGTAAAAAAAACGGAGGAAGTAAAAACAGGGAATACTGAAGATCAGAGACAAGTAGAAATGACAAAAGGTCAAGCAAATGCCAACATTCTTAGTAGTACAAACTGGCAAGCCTCAAAAGTTTACGATAAAAATAATAAAGATGTAACAGCAGAGAATTCAAACTTAATGGGCCTTGCGAAATATGACGCTGACTCAGGACGCTATGAACTCTTCGATCCAAATACAGCTGGAAGTCTTGACGATAAAGGGGTTTTCTTTTTTACGAATGACGGAAAGCATAGAATATTGATTTCAGAAACGAAAAATTACCAAGCAATTGAAGAGATTACTAAGATAAAAAATGATATGTTTACGTATAAAAAAATGGGTAAAGATGCAAATGGTAAAGATGTAGAGGTCTTCGTTGAGCATGTCCCTTATAAGGAAAAAAAGCTAACATTTACTGAATCAGCTAAAGCTTTAAATAATTCGACGGGCACTGTTGTTAAGGATGTGGATGGAGATAAGATCTTAGCTGATACGCTTTGGCAAGGAAGCGTTGTATTAGATGTAAATAAAAATGATGTAACACAATATAATAGAAATTTCATTAGCCTTGCGAAATATGATGCTAATACAAATAAATATGAATTTTTCAATCCTGAAACAGGTGAAAGTCGCGGTGACTATGGGTACTTTAATGTTATCGATGGAAATAAATTAAGAGCTCATGTTTCAATTGGCGACAATAAATATGGGGCTGTGCTCGAAATTACCGAGTTAAATAATAAGAAATTCACGTATCAAAGAACTGGGAAAGATAAAGATGGTAAGGATATAACAGTATTTGTTGAGCATGAACCTTATACAGGTAAGATTAAACCTGAATTTACACTAAAATAAGAAATTAACGGCGTTAGTCCTTAGAGTACAAATGGATTAATGCCGTTTTATCATTACCCAAAAAGTATCTTCTACTACTAATCAAACACTCAATTTTAACTTCTTTCAATAAACAAATACCCGCAAAAAGTAGGCTAAGAGTTCCTTTCTAATTACTTAAAGAGTTTTTTTACTTTCTAGCATAGTTCAATCACTAACTTCGTACACTACATATAAAAGGGTGGTGGATATGGGTGAAGCGCTGGCTTGCACTAGGAGTAATTATGCTAATGAGTATAGTGTTCGTGGCATATGAAACGAATGCTTCGAACCGTAACTTCTTCTTACCGGACCCACTTGGTGGCATAAAAATTGTCATTGATGCGGGACACGGCGGTCAAGATGGAGGTGCTTCGAAGGGTGAAGTAATTGAAAAGGAGATTACACTTGCAATTGCTCAGCATGTTGAGAAGCAATTAAAGAAAAAAGGCGCAACAGTCGTAATGACACGAACAAAAGATGGAGATGTAATCGATGAGCATGCGTCCTCAGAAAAGTTTGGAACTTTGAGAGAACGAAAAAAGCAGGACATCTTTTTAAGAAAAGACATAGTAGAAAAAGAAAAACCGGATATTTTTATTACAATTCATGCAAATGCCATTCCTGAAACAAAATGGCGTGGAGCACAGGTGTTTTATCATCAAGAAGGACATGCTGAAAGTGAATTTTTAGCAAAGAGTATTCAAGATTCCATTCGCACTAATTTGAAAAATACTGATCGAGAAGCAATGTCTATCAAACAAATATATTTACTGAAAAAGGCTGTGGTACCTGCTGCACTAGTAGAAACAGGATTTATAAGTAATGATGAGGAACGTGCACTATTAATAGATAAGAAATACCAAGAAAAAATGGGAGATGCCATTGTTGAAGGTATAGAAGAGTATTTATTAGCAAAAATTGAATAGAGCAACAACACAACGGAAATCAAATCATTATGATATACTAACATTGAGATAATATAAGGGGAGTGTTCGTCGTGATAAATGAACAACAAGTACGAGAAATACTAGGACAACTACAAGATCCATTTTTACATAAATCATTCGCTGAAACAGACGGTATTACAAACGTAACAATAAAAGAAGAGAAGAATCATGTGAGTGTAAAAATTGCGATTGCTAAAACAAATACACCTGAACAATTACAGCTACAAATGAAAATTGTTGAAGTTTTAAAAGAAGCGGGTGCAAATACAGTTGGGATTCGTTTCGAAGAGCTGTCAGCAGAAAAACTACAGAGCTTCCGTGGTGTAGCAACTGAAGCTGAAGCACAAGATATTTTATCTCCGCTTAGCACAGTACAAGTTATTTCAATTGCCTCTGGTAAAGGCGGGGTAGGGAAATCTACAGTATCAGTTAACTTAGCAGTTGCATTAGCTCGTCTAGGTAAGAAGGTTGGTTTAATTGATGCTGATATTTATGGGTTCAGTGTGCCTGATATGATGGGCGTGACAGATATGCCTAAAGTGGTAGACAATCGAATTTTCCCTGTTGATCGTTTAGGTGTGAAAATGATTTCAATGGGCTTCTTTGTTGAAAATAACGCACCGATTGTATGGCGCGGACCAATGTTAGGTAAAGTGTTAGATCAGTTTTTCCGTGATGTAGAATGGGGCGAGCTAGACTATCTACTATTGGATTTACCACCAGGTACAGGTGACGTTGCATTAGATATTCACCAAATGCTTCCTTCATCAAAAGAAATTGTCGTAACAACACCACATCCTACGGCAGCGTTTGTTGCAGCTCGTGCAGGTGCAATGGCTTTACAAACAGACCATGAAATTTTAGGTGTTATTGAAAACATGGCATGGTATGAATCGAAATCGGGTGACCGTGAATTCGTATTCGGTCAAGGTGGAGGACCAAAGTTAGCAGAAGAGCTACGTACAGAGCTACTTGGTCAAATTCCTCTTGGTCAACCTGATTGGTCAGAAGAAGATTTTGCACCTTCTGTTTATGCTGAAAAACACACAACAGGACAAATCTATTTAGACATCGCGACGAACATCATTAATAAATTAAATAAATAATGAAAACGGATTTCCTCAAACAATGGAGGAAATCCGTTTTTACATATAAGTGATTACTGAGGGCCTTTTTGTTCACTACCTTCTCCACCGCTACCAGCTTCTTTTTTACCGCCAGCGCCAGCCTTACTTGTCTCGCCACCGCTTTTCCTAATAAGCTCCTGCCATTTTGCTTGCATAAGTGGACTTTCAATCGTTTCTTTGACGACAGTTTCCACTTCTTTTCTCATATTGGAGGATTTTAGAATGTTCTCTAATTGCTTTTGCATATCTGGCTGGCCAAAGAAAGCCTCCATATCTTTTTGGAAAGTGGGGTCTTTTATTAATTCCTTCATAATATCCTGTTGTTGCTTCTGCATACTTTTAGCTACGGTTTCTTTAAATTTTGGATCTTCGAAAGTTTTCTTCCAAAAGTCTTCTGCTTCTTTGGAAAGCAAGGTAGCCTCAGTAGCTTTCTTCACTTCATCATGTTCCAAAACCAATAATTCACGGAAACTTGGTTCCTCTAAAAGCTTTCGCAGCGCCTTTTTACCATCCTCGGTTTGTAAAGAGTCGATCATTATTTTTTTTATTTCTTCATAGGACATGGTAGAGGCTTTCTCTTGTGAACAGGCAGAAAGAAACAGCATTAGAATTAGTAGTAAGAAGAATTTTCGCATGAATAATCAGTCCTTTCTTATAGATAGACTCTTTCAATTATTGTTCACATTTATGAGGACTTTATGTATTGGTTAAGATGAGAAATAGCTTTTTTAACAATGCATTGTTAAAATAAGTACAGATATACATAAGAAATTGGGGGACTTTTAGTTGTGACGATACGAAATTGGGCTAAGTTTTTCTTCTTTGCAATGCTCGTTGGTGGCGCAGTCAACGGAATTTGCAGTTTGTTTATTCGATGGGACTTCTTCCAACCATATATTGCAAACGGTCACTGGGGAGAATTTTTGGCCGGGCTTTTATGGATGGTTTTCTTAGGGTTTACAATGAGTGTTATTGCACAGGCAGGCTTTTTTGCTTATTTAACGCTTCATCAAGTAGGGGTTAATATTTTTAGAACACTTACATTATGGAATTGGGTACAGCTAGTATTAATTGCTATTACTATTTTTGATATTATATTCTTCCGTTTTATACCTGGTGTGAAAGATGGACAAAGCTGGGTGTTCTATAGTGGTTTGTTAATTTTATTAATATTCGGTGCTATAGCAACAGCTATTCAAAAAGTAAAATTAACTGGAAAAAAACACGTTTTCATTTCGGCTTTATTTTTTATGATTGTTGTTACAACACTAGAATGGACAATTGCATTAATGGGTCGAGATGAAAATATTAACGAGTATGTTGCACTATTACTATTCCCACTACTCGCTGTAAATGCTTATCAATTATTAGTATTACCAAAATATAATGCAAAATCCGAAGAAGATCGTCAAAAATTAGAAGCACGCCGTAAAGCACGTCGTGAACAAGCTAAAAACGCATAATCATAAAAAAGAAGTTGCCTCTATATTCGTAGAGGCAACTTTTTTTATCTCGCATTAAGGGGTAGTAACTTTGAAAGTAAAGGTATATGGGAGATCAACTGTCCGTTGGGGAAGACTAGTGGGGATGAAGAAAACCCCATTGATTAAAGTATCACTTTATGGTGATTTTTTAGTTTGAACTTTATAGCCGAATATATTTTCCTCAATCGACATAAATTTATTTTGTTGTAGGAATGTATTGAGCTCTTTAATTGAGACTTTATTATTTTGGTGTAAAGTTAGAAAAACAAAATCTCCCTTTTGTAATTTAGGTGCCTTTTCACCTTTCCAGATTAGGGAGGGAGAAAGTATATTCATCTGCTGCTGAAATAAGTTATTTTGTAAATCCTGCGAATACTGATGATTTCGTGTTGCAAACCAAAGTGGGGTTTCTTGTAAATACTTTTCGTAAATATTAATATCTTTTTGAACGGCGGCAAGATCAACTGGCTTATCCAAGGAATCCTCGGGTCCTAATAATCCTGTAGGTAGCTTGCGTTCTTGAATGACTTTTATGTGCTCAGGTGAACGTTTAATCCACTCAGCATCTAACAAAAGAAGCGGATAAGGTTCTTTTACAGTTTTAAGCCAGTCCAGCAGGGCTTCATCAGAGAAAGAAATTTCGACAACAAGTGATGTGCCATAATGTCCTTTTGTTACAACTGCTGGAGCATCGGCGATGTTGAATACAGAAATCATAGTAGAATTTATCGGCTTTATAAAGACAAACAATATTACGATGAAAATCAGAGAAATCAACGTTTTACGAATCATCATAACAACCTCGTTTCTAAATTTTTAACTTCTTTCAGCAAATGTTTTCGTAGCGAAAGTGAAACGTCAGCTACAGAAGTCAATGCTTCGGCGGATGTCACGGAATCGGCTTTGTGCAAGTACAAAGCCGATTCCGGACGCAATTATGCCGAGGCATAATTGATACAAAAATAAAGTCTTAAAAAAACTTATGATATAGTGTTGACTTTCATGAACAATCGATGTTATTATGTATAAGTCGCCAAGAGGTGACACAGTAAATTAAAAAATGAACCTTGAAAACTGAACAAGCAAAACGTAATCAATAAAGTTTTTAGTAGCTAACCTTGAGTTAGTGAACGAAACAAAATTTTGGACATCAAACATGATGCCAGCAAAACAATTTGAGCTAATCAAATTTCTTTTATGGAGAGTTTGATCCTGGCTCAGGACGAACGCTGGCGGCGTGCCTAATACATGCAAGTCGAGCGAACAGAGAAGGAGCTTGCTCCTTTGA
>NZ_JBNNUW010000009.1:0-195014 GCF_050280125.1 Lysinibacillus sp. NPDC093692 | reverse complement strand
TCGACGCTTCGATCACTTTCGAGCAAAAATCTTATTAAATTTAAAGTATAAAGAAATTGGAGTTCATCTGGGTTAAGGTGCTGAAAGAGTACAGCGCCCCAACATTTGACTTAGAACCCTTTTTTTAACTTCTTTCTGCGAATGTCTTGAAGTTCATTACCAAAACAAAGGTGGTTTCCGTTCCGACAGTTACTGAGGGTGGAAGATATGCCGTGCTCTTAGTCTGAGGTCCTCTATCTACAGAAGATATCTTTCGTAAATAAATAATAAATTTGGGAGGTATTCCTCACATGGATTCAAAGAAAAAGTGAATGGGTTGGAAAGAAACGCTAGTATTAATTTTAGTGTTATTTATAGGATACATTACGTACAAATTGTTTTTCAGTTAAAGGAATATTTATAGATAATCTCTTCTACGTTTATATGCTGATATAGTAAAAATAACCTGTGTTCTTTTTTTCTAGTTGAAAGTTGTTATTAAAATTTATGCGTAATACCTACAGACATCTCCGTTTTATCGTCGTATTATGTAAAGGAAGAAAACTACTGTAAAAGGCAAACTTCACCGAAAGGGAAGGACGCAAAGCCGTGAGTCTAAACACTATTTTTAGTGCATGATCGTCAGGTTGCCAGGTTCTGTTCTATGAGCCTCGGCAAATAGAATGGAGATGTGATTATATGGTAAGTCGTTCACTATCAAAAACATTTATTGTTTTTATAGTAACAATTGTAAGTATGCTAGGATTAACAATGGGAAAGGTAGACGCAAAGTCCATGCAAGATAAGGCTACTTGGTTATGGGATACGACAAAGATTGTCGAAGATGAATCAGGGGTACTCTCATTTTTAGAAGGCAAACAAGTAAAGAAATTATATTTACAAATTAATAGTGATATAGCAAGTGACGATTACAAAAGTTTTATCAATAAAGCTACGACAAAAGGTATAAAAGTATATGCGCTAGATGGTTCTGCAAGCTGGGTATCAGCAGATGGCTGTAAAATGCAGGATCAGCTGTTTGATTGGATACAATCATATAATGAAAATGCAGCAGCAACAGAGGGATTTTCTGGAGTTCATCTCGATGTGGAGCCTTACTTAAATAGTGGTTGGAGCTCGAACCAAGAAAAAACGATTGAATCCTATCAAGCGCTCCTCACTAGAGCCAAAGGGAATACTGAGCAATTACAATTGCCTTTAGAAGTAGATATGCCATTTTGGTTTGGCGAAGTTTCATATAATAACCAATTTGGTTCTGGTTTATTAGCGGACTGGGTTATTGACCAAGTGGAAAGTGTTTCAATAATGGCTTATCGAGATGCTGCTAAAGACATTATTAAAATTGTTGAACATGAAATAAACTATGCAAAAAAAGTAAATAAATCAATTGTTATTGGTGTGGAAACTGGGGCTTCTGATGAAGGGAAAAATATTACCTTCTATGATAATGGAGAAGCCTATATGAATAAACAGTTAGCACAAGTACATAAACAGTATGCCAATAAAACGAGCTATAATGGTTTTGCCATTCATCATGTTGATAGTTGGATGAATATGAAGCCGTAAAAAATCCTCTCCAGCGATAAGTTAGAGAGGATTTTCTTTGATATTATGAAAGTCGACCGCTATAGTCTTCAAATTTAAATTTACGAATGACTTTAATGCCTTCTTCATCGTTATAAGAAACGATGGATGGAAGGTTTACACCATTAAACATATGATTTTTCACCATTGAGTAATGCGCCATATCTGTAAATACTAGACGATCGCCTGGTTGTAAAGGTTGTTCAAATGAATAATCACCAATTACATCACCTGCAAGACAAGTAAGCCCGCCTAAGCGATATGTGTGAGCTAGCTCATTTGGTTGACCTGAACCGATAATCATTGGGCGGTATGGCATTTCTAGAACGTCGGGCATATGGCAAGTTGCCGATGTATCTAAAATTGCTAAGTCCATACCGTTTTTCTGTATATCAAGGACAGTTGCTACTAAATAACCTGTATTAAGTGCAACAGCTTCGCCTGGCTCTAAATATACGAGAAGGTTATACTTGTCTTGAATGTAATTAATAATATTCACAAGCTTTTCTACATCATAATCCTCACGAGTAATATGGTGACCTCCACCAAAGTTTAACCATTTCATTTGATGTAAGACATCACCAAATTTTTCTTCGACAACTTGTATAATACGCTCTAACGTATCTGAGTTTTGCTCACACATCGCATGGAAGTGTAAGCCATCAATACCGTCAAGCTGTGACTTGTCGAAGTTGGCTAAAGTTGTGCCAAGACGAGAATTCGTGTAGCAAGGGTCGTAAAGTGCTGTTTCAATTTCAGAGTACTCAGGATTGATACGAATACCACATTCAATTGTTTTACCAGACGATTTTACTTTGTCCTTATACTGGTTCCATTGGTTAAAGGAATTAAACACAATATGATCAACATAGCCAAGTAGCTCGTCCATTGCATGCTCCACGTATGCTGGTGCATAAACGTGAACTTCTTTGCCCATTTTTTCATAGCCAAGTTGCGCTTCAAATAATGAGCTAGACGTAATCCCTGCTAAATATTCACCCACTAAAGGGAATGTTGAATGCATAGAAAACCCTTTTAAGGCAAGTAAAATACGGCAGCCTGTTCGATCTTGAATCGATTTTAAAAGTTCTAGATTTTTTGTTAATAATCGTTCATCCACTACGTAAGAAGGGGACGGAACTTTTGAGAAATCAATTGGCTTCATCGACTTAATTCCTTTGCATCTAACTCTAGGTCAAGTAATTCTGGGTTATGGCTTTCTTGCCATGGTAGACCCCATTTATTTAGTGCATCCATGAATGGATCTGGATTGAAATCTTCGACATTCCAAACGCCAGGTTTACGCCATTGACCGTTCATCACAAGCATTGCACCAATCATTGCTGGTACACCAGTTGTATAGGAAATTGCCTGTGAACCAACTTCGTTATAGCATTCTTCGTGGTCACATACATTGTAAACATAATAAGTTTTTTCCTTACCATCTTTTAGACCGCGAATAATACAACCGATGTTAGTTTTTCCTTTTGTACGTGGTCCTAGGGATGCTGGATCAGGTAGTACAGCTTTAAGGAAATGAATTGGTTGAATCATTTGTCCTTCAAATTCGATAGGCTCGATAGAAGTCATACCAACATTCTCTAATACTTTTAAGTGAGTTAAGTATTTTTCAGAGAATGTCATCCAGAAACGGATTTGCTTTAAGCCTTTAATGTTTTTAGCAAGTGATTCTAGTTCTTCATGGTATAAAAGGTAAATATCTTTTGGTCCGATTTCTGGTAAGTTATAAACCTCTTTTTTCTCAAGTGGTGCAGTTTCAACCCACTCGCCTTCTTTCCAGTAACGACCATTCGCTGTAATTTCACGAATGTTGATTTCTGGGTTGAAGTTTGTTGCGAAATGGTAACCGTGATCACCAGCATTTGCATCCACAATATCAATATAGTGAATTTCATCAAATTCATGTTTTTGTGCATGAGCTGTGAAAACGCCCGTTACGCCTGGATCAAAACCGCTACCAAGTAAAGCAGTTAAGCCAGCTTTTTCGAACTTCTCTTTATAAGCCCATTGCCATTTATATTCAAATTTTGCCGTTTCAGGTGGCTCGTAGTTTGCAGTATCCACATAGTGTACACCCGTCGCTAAGCAAGCATCCATAATCGTTAAGTCTTGATAAGGTAGTGCCACATTAATAACAACTTCTGGTCCAAAGGCTTTAATAAGCTCAATAACCTCTTCCGTATTGTCTGCGTCTACCTGTGCAGTATGAATCTTTGTTTTTCCGCCTTCTAGTTTTTCTTTTAGAGCGTCACATTTTGAAACAGTTCTACTTGCGATACAAATCTCCTCAAATACGTCCGAATTTTGAACACACTTGTGTACCACAACACTGGCTACTCCGCCAGCTCCTATAATCAATGCTTTACCCAATTGTCTACCCCCAAGTTCAAATTAGTATTGTCAAACAAGCTGATTATACAGAAAATTGAATTACTACTCAATCATTCTTTTTAAATTTTCTACAAAATTTTTTATATTTCAACAATAATTAGTCGTATTCAGAGGGGAATACCACAAAAAAAGAAGCTTTTCATGAAAAAAATCCCTAAACTACTAATGTAGAGAAGGGGAAAATTTCTTCAACGGGCGTTTTTAAAAATAGGATTATATAATTTTAAATCACCCGACTTATTTAAAAAAACGATTAGAAATTTGTTGTTTTTCATCCCCCCATAAATAAAAAAAGATTAGTAGTGATGTGCTTAAGAACCCCATCACAAGGGCATATGTGCTGAGGGCCACATCCACTTGACTTTGCATAGCATAAATGAAAATAACTCCTAGTGTTAACAAATTTCCGATAATAATCGATACAAAATGCAATCGTCTATTCAAAGTAAGCCCTCCTAATTACAGTTTACATACCCTCAAAAATGAAAATACACTTCAATTATCTCATAATTCAGAACTTTATCCAACCCCATTTCATTTATCGTAATTTAAAACATAAATCTAATAGAACTAAAAAACAGGAACTTATCCCCAATTTTGGGATGACGTTTGTTAAGACGTATGTTAAATAAATTGATTGGGGTGAATACTGGACGCCCCCAGGAAAGCGCCCAGTCGGAAAGGAAATCAACCTTCGTTATGTGATGGTCCACAAAAAAATAATAGATACTGAATAAGTCGTAAATTAAAAGAATTGTAGAAAAATTATTGCTATTTAGTTTGTTTTAGATTTAAAGATGGTAAAATACCTGTAAGACTTTTCTTTTGGTGAAGGTGAGGATTTAAATAGTGATCAAACAATTTGATGAGCAAGTCCAACAAATAAATGAATTATTTTTAAACGGTCATGTAAAAGAAAGCTATCAATTAGCGAAAGCACTTTTAGCAAATAGTGCGTTTACAGAACATGAATCATGTCCAACAATTCAACAGCACGTTGCGTTGTTGGAAGCGAACGGATTTGCAAATATGCCTATTTCTACTGCTGAAAAAGTAAAGCAAAGTGTTGAACGAACAGATGGCTCTTATCCAGAACGTGATGTACTCGCTGCATACATAGGAAGTGAGGATGAAAAGCAATTTGGTAAAGTAGTAGATGATTTGTTGGCTGGATCGGCAGAGGCACAAGCGAATGCTTACTATACAATGGCCGAATATTTTGTTCTTGCTAAGGAGCATGACAAAGCACTTGTGCAATATGCGGAAGCGATAAAACTTCAACCAAATAAAGCTCTTTACTGGGGAGCATTCGCACAGTTTTTGAACCGCAATGAAGGCAGTCCGTACTTGGCACTACGTCTTATTGAAGAAGCAATTCAGCTAGATAGTATGAACCCTCGCTGGTACTATATTCAAGGGAATATTTTTTTACAGCTTGTTTCAGCTACGAAAAATTTAAGCTATTTACCTGCGCTAGAAGAAGCTTGGGAAAAGGCTAAAAAACGTTGCTCAAATAAACAGATTTCATTAAAAGTGGACATTGCGAAATCCAATGACGTGCTGTCGCAATGGAAAAAACAAATGTTATAAGAGGGATGAGAAGGGAAGTTGTCCTAAAATTTGCATGCTAAAAAAATAGATTTATTGAAGTAAAGGTACAATTCAAGCCTGTTAGTTGGATTTACTGTAACGGGTGGGGAAGTGATTATTAAATATCAATAGAAATAGTGTAATTAGATAATAAACAAGGTAGAGATTGATCATGAAACCTTTGCCTTGTTTATTATTATTTGATTGAATCATATCAAATATGTCTTCTGATGAAAGTCCCAACATCTTAATTTTATGTTCGAAAGCTTTCTGAATATTTTAATGCAAGTTGCGTTCGGGAAGTTACTTGAAATTTTCGATACAGATTTTGCAGATGCTTCTTTACTGTATTTTCACTGACATATAAAAACCTAGCAATTTCTGCATTTTTAAAGCCCTTACATAAATATAGTAGCAACTCTTTTTCACGTTGTGTAATTTGCAATGATTCGCCAGGCTGAACATATTGATGTAATAAATAAACATTTTCAATCATCCGCTTTACATATGATAGCTTTTGACTATCCTTCTCTGTAAATGGAAGTTCCCCTTCTTTTCGTAAAAAGCCAATAGCAGCTGTTGGCTTTTGCTGATTATACAGGTACATAACCATTTCATCGATAAAATCATTTTTTTGTAAAAAGCGCTCAACATAATATAGCTTTTTCTTCTTCGATATTGCTTCATTTCGTTGCATTAATTGAATATCGGGTTGGTTTTGCATATTCACTGGGTGTAAAGGATCATAATATTTATATTCATGTAAATAATTTTGTATCGTATATGTCTCTACATTGAAACAGACAGGCTGTTCATTTAACTCCCCATCTGCTACTTCCCAAAATATAGCATGTTCATATTGAAAACATTCACTCAATACTTGCAACATATTCAATTTAAAGTCTCCACTTGTTTGTTGCATATTCAAATTCGAAATCCTAAACGTTGTTTCTAATAAAAACTCCACCTCTTTTTGTTCATCCAAAATAATTCCTCCTTTTCTCTATTAGACTCATATATTCTCGTTCAAAACAAATTATCCTTTTGGGTAATGTCAATTTCTTTTATTTCAATTTAAGATGAAATTGTAAGTCAAAATTTTAATGAGGTGATCAGATGAATTTACAGGAATACGCATCATATGACGGTCTTGGATTAGCGGAGTTAGTAAAAACAAAGCAAGTGACACCACAAGAACTTACAAAATTAGCGCTACAAGGTATTGAAAAAGTTAACCCTTCGATTAATGCTGTTGCCAGTGTGTTAGAGGAACAGGCTGACAAAGCAATTTCAACTTTAAATGATAATCAACCATTCGCAGGCGTCCCATTTTTAATTAAAGAAGTTGTGCTTCATGCGGAAGGTGTGCCACATAGTATGGGCAGTCGTGTTGCTGAAAATGCTGTAATGTCTGTCGATAGCGAATTAATGAAACGTTTTAAAAACGCTGGTTTTGTGTTAAGCGGTACAACCACAACACCAGAGTTCGGCTATAATGCTGCAACAGAAGCTGTCATTTATGGTCCAACACGTAGCCCATGGAATTTAGAACATAGCCCTGGTGGTTCAAGTGGCGGTGCAGCCGCTTCTGTCGCAAGTGGTATCGTTCCAATCGCGCATGGTAATGATGGAGGTGGATCCATTCGAATTCCTGCATCATGTAGTGGTATCGTTGGCTTAAAACCTTCACGTGGTCGCGTGCCGATGGGGCCTTATAATAGTGAGGCATTAAATGGGCTAGCAATTGAATTTGCACAAACAAAAACCATTCGTGATACCGCTACATTACTGGACCAAGTAGCTGGGCCAGACTTAGGATGCTACTCGATTATTCAAAGCCCAGAAATGCCTTATAGTCAAGCGATTCAGCAAAAGGTACGGCCACTGAAAATCGCCTGGACAACAGAAACAAATTCTGGTGCATTCGTTGATCCAGAATGTATCGAGGCCGTACATAAGGCCATAAAATTATTAGAAGAATTAGGGCATGAAGTAGTCGAAGCTCGACCAGCTTACGACGAAGCACCATTTTCACGCGCAACGGTAAATATTTGGACAGCGAATATTTATAAAATGATTGTGGGGGCAGCAGAATTAACAGGTAAAATTCCTTCACGCGATACTATTGAAGCAGCCATTTGGCAATGCTATGAATATGGCAAAAACTTAAAAGCTAGCGCACTTTTAGAAGCCATTAATACGAATGCACTCGTATCACGTCAAGTAGCGACATTCTTTGAAGATTATGATGTTCTTTTAAGTCCAACAATCGGCACATTACCAGCGAAAATTGGCGAGCTAAATGCAAATAATCCTAATATTTCGGCAATTGAATGGACAGAGCAGATTTTCACATACGCGCCGTTTACCAATTTGTTTAACGCAACAGGTCAACCATCATTATCATTACCACTCGCAATGAGTGCGTCTGGCTTACCAATCGGGTTGCAATTTACAGGACGCTTCGCCGATGAGTTAACCCTTTTACAGCTTGGAAAACAATTAGAAGAATCTGCTCCATGGAAAGATCGAAAACCACCCGTACATGTGGGTGCAGAAGTTGTGGAAATTGCAACAACATAAAAAAAGTAGGTGCAAGATTTTTTCTTGTACCTACTTTTTGCAACTTTACGGACATGCACGATGCTCCAAATAACGTTCTTAATAGTTCCTGAACTAACCTATACGTTTCTCCGTACTATGTTTATATGCGATTATTGTTATATATTTCATTATAACAATAGTAAATTAGTTTGAATTTTCGGAAACTGAATGTTACAATTAATGTACTAAATTTGAAGGGATGATGAATGGACGATGAACAAATAATTCTATTTTTAAAAAATGTATATGCATTTTCAAATAAAAATAGGATTAGTCTGTCTATTTATTATACTTTTATAAAGCTTACCTTTTTGGAGGCTTATTTTTTGTTCACAATAAATTTATTTACTAATCCTTCTGAAGCTATTTTCAGAGGGAGTTTTTATTTGTTTTTGCGTTTACATTCAAGTTCAAAGGAATGGGATGATACGATGCATAGTAAAAGACAAATCTACGAAGATATAATTCAAATAATGAAAAGAGATTATGCGGGTTTTTTAGATAAAAAGCATATTAACTGTCCTGAAAATTATCTCATTACAGATGACATGACAGATAAAGATTTTGTAGAAACGATACAGTCCTATTTACTCGATTTTAAAGATGGACATTTATCATTTAAAGCGAAAAAGACAGTAATGCCGAATAGAGGGTTTAAAGTACGACGCTATCAAAATGCTTTATATGTTACAGAGGTGACCTATGAAGCTAGATTATAAATAGGTGATGAAATACTTGAGATTGACGGCTTAACGATTGAAAAATTTGCAAATCTCTATTCGGAAATTTTAGAGGATCCTGTACCAGAAAGACAATATTGGCATGTAGGATTACAACATACAAAACGAGTATTAGTAAATCGAAATGATGATAAATTTATTTTGCCGTTAGCCACATATGAACGGTCTCCATATGTACCGAGCTACGTCTTTAAAAAGTTGGATAACAAAACGGTGTATCTAAAAATAACGGATTTTTCTCAGGCTCAACCTATTCAGGAGTTGTTGAACAATCATAAAAGCGATATAAATCATTCACATAATTTAATTATTGATGTACGAGTAAACTATGGTGGGATGACCTATTTTATTTTCCAATACTCAATTACGTATTTGATAGAGAAATATTATTTAAAAGCTTATTTCATGAAGATGAACTAATATATACAAACTACACAGACTGAAATTGTCTGCTATGGATAAAAGAGTTGAACGAGTATTTAACACAAGAACTAGATAGTGAAATGCAAAAATGGATTCAAGAAGAAATAACAGAGTTTGAAACAAATTATGCGAAAGGGCTGATGGCAGTTCCAGAAGAATTGGATTATACAATTCAAGGTCAGCTAAACCCTAAAAATGTTTATGTTCTTACGGATGTAACCTGTGGAAGTTCGGGTGATACATTTGTCCAGAATGTTAAAAAGTCACCAAAAGTTACCGTAGTTGGACGCCCTACAATGGGAATTATGGACTTCTTTAATGTCGTAACTGTAGATTATGATGATTACGAATTTGTTTATAGCATTTCTAAAATGCATGAAAAATATCATTACAATGTTACAGGCGTAAAGCCACACATCTATATACCTTGGACACCGCAACATTTACATGAAGATATTGATCTTAATTATGTTTTACGTTTATGTCATCAAAATCAAGAAAAATCACTTTAAGGAGATTGCGATATGTGTTACACAATAAAAAGAATTTACCCAACCGAATTAAAGGAAGTTGCCCATTTTATTGCACAGCTAAATATCGAAGAACAACATAACATTGGGTATTGTGGTCAAAATGAACAAGAACTATTGAGTACATTACAGGAAGATTTTATCGATGGTAATTTTACATCGATTGTAGCTGCTTTCGATAATGAACATATACAAGCACTTATTGGATTAGATATAGACGGCGATTCAACTGAAGTGTGGGGACCATTTTCTATAGATGAAGATGTAACGATCCAAGAGAAATTACTTTGCACATTGCAGCAGACATATCCACAAATTTCGAACTTTTATTTCTTCATTAATGAGCTGAATACTCGACAATTAGCATTTCTGGAGCAAATAAACGCCAATAAAACAGGTGAGCATTTATTACTTGGAGTTTCGAAAGATTCCTTTGAAACTGTAGTTGCTATTACTAGTCGTTATTATAAAACATCAGACTATGAGCAATTTAAAAAGATTCATTCAAATGCATTTTCAAAAACGTATTACGATGCAGATACAATTTTAAAGAGAGTTCAATTAAATAAAGAAAATGTTTTAAGAATTATGGAAATGGATGGGGTCGTTCAAGGATATGCTTATTTTGAGATGGACTTAACAGCAAAAGAAGCCCATTTAGAATATATAGCTATCAATCCTGAATACAGAGGCAAAGGAATAGGGACCAAGCTACTAAAAGAAGTTTTAACAGAAATGTTTCGATTTAATGAAATCACTCAAATAACACTAAATGTAGATAATCAAAATGATCAGGCAAATCACGTTTATTTTAAAGCTGGATT
The DNA here is from genome assembly GCF_050280125.1 of Lysinibacillus sp. NPDC093692. Classification (NCBI taxonomy): domain Bacteria; kingdom Bacillati; phylum Bacillota; class Bacilli; order Caryophanales; family Bacillaceae; genus Lysinibacillus; species Lysinibacillus sp. NPDC093692. Next base: position 184,307 of record NZ_JBNNUW010000009.1, on the reverse strand, counting down.
TAAAAAGAAAGCGACTTTATGGAGTTATTGTTTAAAGAAATAAAGTAAATTTTAAAGTCTAAGTCGAAATTAATAGTAGCATAAGATTTTCGAGCTTTGACCAAGTATTTAGTTGAATTTGGTTGAATCTTTTCAAAAAGAACCACCAAGAACATTGTCACGACAACGTTCTATGGTGGTTCTATTTTTAACCGCACTTACTTAAGATCCCATTCTCCTCATCATATTTACTGATGATTTGGACTTTATTAAATAAGGTCTAATCCATTCCTATTATCAAATTTAAAGATAACCAAAATCTTTATCATGTACCATTTAATCTTTCTATAAAATAAAGAAGGTAAAATCCGATATTATTTTTGAACAGCTCTTATTAGAAGTATTTATAATAAATTATGATTTAAAAGGAGAGAAAGATGTTTAAAAGATATAATATTGTTTTAATAGCTTTCATTACAACAACCTTTTTGTTTACATCTCATAATACTGCTAGTGCTAACGACTCTATTAAAGTATTTGTAAACACCAAAGAAGTAATATTGGATCAAAAACCTATAATAAAAAATGATCGAACTTTTGTACCACTTCGATTTGTATCTGAATATTTAGGGAATGGTGTGAAATGGGATTCGAAAAAGAAAGTAGTCACTATTGTTTATTCTATCGAACACACTAACTACACTGTTGTCTTACCAATTGGTCAAAAAACGGCTACTATAACTTCAAGTTCTTATTTGAATAATAACGGTGTCGAAGATGTAGAACATATTCTATCAGATGTACCTAGTCAGATTATTAATGGAAGAACTGTAGTCCCTTTAAGATTTATAGGGGAACTGCTTGGTATAGATGTCCGTTGGGATTACCAAAACACAGATATATATATTTCTAGTTTAGGTGTGAACTTGATCCCATCTGATTTTGAAAAGGATGTTTATGATAAAGAATTGCGTAAGGTGAGAGATTTTGGTAAGCCAACAGTTAATTATGAAAAATTTCTAGCTCTTGATGCTGATCATTTTAACTCAAGCGATCTTGATTATCTTTTTGCTAAAAAGCCTAGTGTTGACTTATTTGGGGCTCTAGAATCATTCCATGATGGCGCCAATCAAATTATAATATCTGGGCCCATTAAAACAAATTATTTAAATATGATAATCTATAAAGGAAAGGAGCTACCCATTTTAAGCTACCCAGATGTTACAGCTGAAAGTACTGCTACTATTAAAGAAGGCATGACCTATGATGAAGTAGTCAAAATATTTGGTGGCCCTGGAGTATTATCAGGTAAAGGTACTCTTCGAGAGGAGTACAAATGGGTATCGTCCACAGAGAAGGGCGAAGCATATTTCACATTTGTTAAAAGGAACAATTCTCTTTATGTTACGCCATCTCCATATAGATCGTATTCTTGGGAAAAAATTTATTGAGTTTCCTCTAAAAAAAGGAGTCGAACCGTATCATCTGCGGTCGACTCCCACTTTATTAAGCAAACTGGCAAAGGTCTATCTGTCCAAATTTTATATAATTCCAGTCTACTTGTAATCGTTTATTAGTCCTTCATTCATTATAACTTCTATTATATTGAAGACCCCATCTTAAGTTTAGGTCTACACTTTGAGCTCGGTGTACTATAAAGCACCACCAAAAATTGGTTATAGGCATCAAAAAAAGTGAATAGCAATCGGAATAGGTCACCCAATACCATCATACAAATGATTTATAAAATAATAACGTAAAAATGAATAAATATTAGTGAAATGTTCTAATTATGTATTTTTATGCTATAATACAACTATAAACGGACGTATGAAACATATTCTATTGCATGAAAGAAGTGTTTATTTGAGTTTATATGTAGCGTATGTGTTGGTAGGACTTGCGATTGCCATGCCTGTTGGGGCCATTACAGTAGAAATGACAAAGCAAGGACTAAAAAATGGGTTTATGCACGGTTGGGCTGTCGGACTTGGTGGTATGACAATTGATGTTGTACTGGTTTTTGCGTTATATATGGGGCTAGCTTCCATTTTAGCAATGCCTATCATTCAAATCCCTATGTGGATTATAGGGGCTGGATTTTTATTCCTTTTAGGACTAGATTCTATCAAAAATGCTGATCAAGATATTACGCTTGTAGGAGAGAAAGTGACAAAATCATTTTTTACTTCTTATCGTAATGGTTTACTAGTTGCAATTTCGCCTGGAAATCTAGTATTCTGGGTAAACGTTTTCGGTGTTGTACTAGCCAAATCATATGGGCAAGGGGAGTCATCGAACTTTCTAGTGATTGCTGCAGGTGTTCTGAGTGGCATATTGTTACATGATATAAGCTTGATGGCCATTGTTTCGGTTACTCGAAAAGCGATGAGTCGTAAAGTCATTAAGTCGCTTACAATGGTAGCGGGCGTATTACTAATAGGATTTGCTGGATATTTTATTTATGAATTTATACAAGCTATAAAGAGCTATATATGAGAAAAGTGCGATCAGTAAAGATCGCGCTTTTTATTTTTCCAGCGTTCATGGTCAGTGAACTTTGTATATGCATAGATGCAAACTAAAATTTCCTCTGCTAATGAAAAGTTCAGCATATGTAAATTTTATGTATGGATTCGTAGACTTTTGAGTCTAAGGTGCGAAATAAATCCGGATTTATTAAACCTTCCTATGATTGCTTTCTTTGAAAAACTGTAAGATATAAAATCATGCAGAGAATAAGGATTGTCCCAATAAATTGAAAACCTCCGAAGGTAATTTTAAGCCAAAGCACACTTGTTATAACAGCTGTTAGGGGCTCCAGACTACCAAGTAAACTAGTCTCTTTAGGCGATAAATAATTCAAACTAGCAATATAAAACCAAAATGCTAGCATTGTCCCAAATATAACGATAAACAAAAAATAAGCGATAGTCGACAATGCCCAGTTTGACACATCAATTTGCCACGGTTGATGGAAAAAGCTCATCACAATACCACCAATAAGCATTGACCAGCCTACAACTAACAATGAGTGAAATTGCTGTAAAAGTGGGACTGCATATAACGTATAAAAAGCAGCCGAAAGACCAGATAAAATCCCCCAAAACACGGCCGTCGCAGGTACAGAAAGTGTAGACAACGAGCCATTTGTTAGTAATAAAAAAGTACCAACAAGTGTAAAAGTTACAGCGATTCCATCCTGCCTTGTCAATTGACTGTGCTTCGTTATTAAATAATAGGCCATAATAAAAAGTGGTGCTAAATATTGCAATAAAGTCGCAACAGCTGAATTACCTATAGCAATCGACATCATATAAGTATATTGAACCGCCAGCATTCCTAATAAACTAAATAAAATTTGTCTAAAAGCATTTTGCTTTGTACGCCACATCACAAAAATAGACTCTTTGCGGTGTGTAAGTTTATAGGCAGTAATGAGCAATAGGCCAGCTAAAAGAAGACGACTGGAAACGAGCCAGCCAACCTCTATATTTTCCTGCTGAAAAAGCTTTTGAGCGACGGTACCACCAATACCCCAAAAGCTTGCCCCTAGAATGACGAGCATAAAACCAAGCGTACGATTTTTCTGTGATGATTGATTCAACTTAAAACATCTCCTAAACTATCAATATAAAGAAATTATAAAAAATGTTTGACGTAAAAAATATCGATTTAAAGGGTTAATAATATCAATATATTGAGGTGAGCTAAGTAGTGGTGTTAACACATATTAGAATTGCAAAGGATTTACAAGAACTAACGTTACATGGGACGAAGGAATTTCCAGTTGCACTATATGAGACGCTTTTGCGATTAGATCGTTTAGATTTTTTACCGTTACATTGGCATAAGGAGATTCAATTTGTCTATGTGAAAAGTGGTTTTGTGGAATATCGTGTAGGAGCAGATGTTTTTGTACTTGAGGCGGGGGAGGGACTATTTGTCAATGCATCAGGCTTACATGAAGCAAAGCCTTTTCAAGTAGAACAGGCTACAATTTTGTGTATTAACGTGGACCCGTTGCTATTAGGTGGACATAAGGACAGTATTTTTGCCACTAAATATGTACTGCCTTATATAACGAACAATAGACTGCCTTATGTCAAGCTTTCTGGCCAATTGGCGCAAAAAGTAGACATCGTGGCTAAATTACTACAAGAACAAGCTGTTTTTTATGAGCTAAAGGTATGGAGAGAGCTATTAGTCATTTGGGAAACTATTTTGTCACAATCAATGCTAACAGAAGAAATACTGGATCCAGCAATTATTGTCCAGCATGAACGAGCGAAGGATATGCTTGATTATTTACATACTCATTATCAGGAAAAGATATCTTTAGAAAGTTTAGCTGCACATGTTTTTTTAAGTCGTGCAGAATGTAGTCGCTTTTTCAAAAAAATGGTCGGTATGACACCATTCACATATTTATTACACTATCGTCTTCGTAAAAGTATGGAGCTATTACGTGATAGTGAGCAATCCATCACTACAATTGCTACAACTACAGGCTTCAGTACAGTAAGTTACTATATTGAAAAATTTAAAAAATATACAGGATACTCCCCATATGTTTATCGTAAACAGTTTTTTGATAAAGGATAGTATTGAATTGGAACAGTATTGAATACGCGCTCTTGCAATGAATCGCTTCATCTTAATTTAATGAAATAGGGATATCTATTTCTTAATGTACCTATTTGTAATTTAATAATAGTGAATAGAATAAACTTGGAGGTGGCTCAATGAAAAAATCTATGTACCTGTTTTTATTCGCATTACTAGTTTTACTTTCTTCTTGCTCAATTGCAAAAACGCAAACATTAGAAGAATTTTATAAGGATGCAAAAATTGAAAATGTAGATAAAGCAATCATTCAAGATGGTTCAACTGGTTATTCTAAAACGATTACAAAGCAAGAACAAATTGGTGAATTGCTAAATTTGATTAAAGATATAAAGTTTACTCCCCAAGATAATCAAGAAGAACGAACAGGCTGGCGATATGGACTTGCTCTTTTTGATGGCGAAAAAGAATTTATATTTACGCTTAGTAAAATTGAAAATACCTATTACGACTCAAACCCAGATATTTATCCAATTGTAGAGAATTATTACGAACAATTAGATATCGAAGAAAAATAAGAATGTTAAAACTAGACCTCTTAATCAGGAGGTCTTTTATTTTGCCATTCTTAATGTCTCGATAGTTGGAATAAGCATCTGGTTCTGTTAAGACATGTGAAAAGTTTTTGAAAATTAAAGGATTAGCTCCCTCACTTTATTGCTGAATCTATTGACAATAATAACCATATAAAATAAAGTAAAGTTAATAGTAAAGATACCTTTACTATTAACTTTACTTAAAGGAATGAATGAGTTATGGCAAAGGATGAAGAATTTATTTATAAGCTTGTGGAGGAGATAAATGATGCTATTTATTCGATGGATAGTCATTTCATAAAGCTACATCAAAATCTAATCAGTGATGAACTTTCTCCTAAACAAATAATTTTATTAGACTTTATTAACAAAAATAGGCTCGTGACGATTGGGCAAATTGCGAGTTATATGAATATAACTTCTAGTGCGGTCGGACAGCTAGTTAGTAAACTTGAGGAACAGCACTATGTATCCCGGAGCATTAATCCGGAAAATAGACGTGAAATATTTGTGAGCCTTGAGACGTCAGGCATTAAGTATTTTGAAAGAGAGGAAAAAATAAAACGATTTATTATCTCGAGGTATTATTCAAAACTAGAGATAAATGAGATCGTGCAATTAAAAGAGATTGTTCAGAAGTTAAACCAAATTGTATTAAAGGAAGGAATAATACATGAAATAAATGATAAGGGAGAGATTTAACATGATTGCATTAAAGAAAAAGCAAAATATTTGGCTAGCATTTTTGTTAGTCGTACTTGCCAGTAATTTTGCGCTTTATAACACTGGGCTCGGCGCATCCATTTTACCACCTGAAACAAATGGCGTTGTTTTGGGCTCATTAATTGATTTTGTCCTTATTATGCCTGCTTTATTTCTGCTTTATAAACGAAAGTTTTCTATAAAACAAGCAGTGCTTTTAGCAGCATCTGGTTGTATTGCAGCCCGTTTTATTATTCCAATAGAACATCTACAGCCATTTGTTGCGGTGACTTGGGCTGGGTTTGCGATTGAAGGTACGATTATTCTATTAGAAATTTTAATCATTGCAACGCTTGTTCGCTATATGCCAAGAATTTTAGCGGATGTACGATCAACTACTTTACCAGATTTGTTTTCATTTCCAAAAGCAGTTGAAAAACATGCACCGAAGCATCCTATTATCCAACTACTTTGCACAGATTTTTTAGTGTTTTATTACGCTTTTGCAAGCTGGAAAAGAAAAGAGCGACCTGGATTAACCTTGCATAAAAATTCGAGCTATATTGCCTTTATCATTATGCTAATCCATGGAATCGCCATTGAAACAATAGGGATTCATTGGTGGTTACATGAGAAATCACTTGTTCTTTCAATTCTATTGCTTATTTTAAATGTATACTCTGTCCTCTTTTTTATAGCGGATATGCAAGCCATTCGTTTAAATCCTGTTCATGTAACACCTGAAAAACTGTATTTGTCATTAGGGTTGATGAAACGAGCAGAAATTCGCTTTGATCAGATTGAGGAGCTTATTGAGGATAAGGAACAGTTGGAACGAAAATTATCCAAAGATACAATTGATTTTATAGCACGTGATTTTGAAGCGGTATATCCACAGTTTATATTAAAAATGAAGGAGCCTATGGAAGTGACTTTTATGCTGGGTATTAAAAAACGTTTTAACAAAGTAGCCATTAAAGCTGACCAAGCACAGGAGTTTAGAAAAATGCTTCTACAAGGAATGGAAGATAATAGATAATAAACAACAGGTGCGAGCAAACTAAGCTGGCACCTGTTTCATTTGGACAATCAAAAAAAGAGGATGATATTTGTTAAAACACATACCATTAATATAAAAAATTTGATCTTCGTTACGACTGGGCGACTCCTTGGGGATCAGCGATCTAGACGAACGAAGGCTAAAAGCATCACGTCCTGTGATAACGCCTTCGTGACCAACGACAAATGTTTTCTGTAGCGACAGCTACAAAGCACCCAGTCTGAACGGAAATTAACCTCATGTTATGAGCCTTAATTTACAAGACTAATAATAAAAATAATAAGGATACACAATAACGGCAGATCTACAAATCCCTTAAGTAATCGCCTGCTAGCTGCATGAATTTGTTCATTGGATACTTGAAAGATTGACCAAATTTTGTGCTCTAAAATTTGCTGGATTACCGATTGCATCATTGACCGTAAAGTAAAATAAAGAATTCCAAGCATGATTATTTTCGCCCATGCTGGCACAAGAATGATGAGCCCAATACCACTCAATAAAAAACGAAGGTAGCCTAAGCGATACTGTTTTTGGCGAAGCATCGTTTTGCATACTAATTCCTCTATAAAATAATCGGAACGTCGAAACATGCTCTTTGAATTTTTCCATAATAGGCGAGGCTTTTTTAATTTTGGTACTAGCTGACTTCGAAGCTCAGGAGCAATTTGGAATAAAAGACTTTGCCATTTATAAAATGCTGCTTGATCGAGCTCCACTTGTTGATCAAAAAATTTAGTGCTATAGATATAATGTTTATTATAATAGCTAGTGCAATAAGCAAGAAGAATTAGATAAATAAGTGAAGTAATAATAATATGTACATATAAAAAGCAAACTGTACCGAGAATGCACATGAAAATGGTGCTTACTAGTTGCTGCCATTTACGAAGCTTTAATTGTAAAAGTAACTTCATAAAATTAGTCGCAAATAGTAGCAATAGTAAAGAAAACAATTCTAATACCGTTACATGATGAACGATTATAAAGATCGGCGCTAATAGAGTAAGGCCAGAACCTAGTAAAATTAGGTGCTTACTTAACGTCCAATAAAGGCCAGCTCGTTTTAAGCGTATCATTTGTTTTCGGTTTTGGATTAAAAAAAGACGATCGGCTCGCTGCAAGTAAGTACGAATAGTTCCAATACGTGTAATAATAAATAATAGTACAATAAACAAAACTAGCGGTATATGTACGATCCAAGAGGTACTTATATTTATGATAAAGTCTTTATAAAGGAAAAAGCCAATGACTAGAGCAGGCACAACAACATATAAGGCGACTGTCCAATCGATAACGCTTGCCAGTATCTTAACATTTTGGGAGCGCTCTAATTTTCTTCTGTGCTGCACTATATTAGTCATGGCGATTTTCCTCAAGCAGTGTGTCGAAAATATCAAGAAGAGACGCTTTGTCCTGTTTCACCGCTAAACGTAACGATGCGAGTGTACCTTGCTGTAAAATTCGCCCGTGATCAATCAAGATGAAACGATCACATATTTTCTCTGCCGTATCAAGTGCATGTGTACTCATTAAAATGGCGGCACCTTGCGCTTTTAATTCTTCTAAAATCGTTAGAAGCTTACGCATTGCCTGTGGATCTAAACCCATAAATGGTTCATCTAAAATATAGGTAGAATGCTTATCAAGAAATGCTAAAATAAGCATTACTTTTTGCTGCATCCCTTTGGAAAATGTTGTTGGATAATCGTGTAGCTTATGGTCCAAATGGAAAATTTCTAGTAAATCTTTCGCGCGCTTTGTCAAAGAATCTTCTTTACCAGTAACACGCAAATAAAAATCTATATGCTCCCATAATGTAAAATACTCATACAAAATTGGTCTTTCAGGTACGTAGCCGTAAGTTTCTATTGTTACTTGACCATCCACTATTGGTAGTACACCCATCATTGCTTGCAACGTTGTACTTTTACCTGCCCCATTGGAACCGATTAATCCAACGAGCTCACCACTATTTACTTGAAATTGAATGTTTGAAATAATGGCTTCACCTTCTACATAGCCACCTTTATGTATGTTAATATCTATTGTCATTCACTTCCTCTCTTTGTTTATTTACGAACGAAAGAGGAAAATGTTTCAAGCTCTGACCTATTACTTTTTTGGAAATATAACATATGAGATGCTAGTTGCGGCATCAATCGCAAGTACAATACCCCAATATTTCATTATTGAAATAGGGGAGAGGTATCAGAATTTGAACCAACGAAAAGAGACATGGCATACAATAATCCAGCACCAATTATAAAGGCAACAATATGCTGACTAAGCATTTTTATTTCATGCTTACCTTTTTTTACTCCGGTTAATGGCTCATTTTTTTGATTAGATTTTAAAAACCATTTTTGGAATTTTTCATCGGCCCATGTAATCATTGTTTTACCAAAAGCTATAGAGACACCAATATAAATAGCCGCTATCCCTTGAGATGTAGACGCAGGTGTACCAGCTTTTAAATCCATAGCAGTAAGGATAACAAGGAACAAATCAATAACAGGTGTTAGTGCAAAAAAGAAAATGCCCAGTTTCGGCATATTAAAAACATATCTGCAAATAAGCCCAATAATAATAACAATCCAAAAGGCAATTTCTGCAGTAATAATCCATGCAATCATAAAAAACCTCCAAAATTTATTCAACATATCTGTTAAAAAGGACCACGCATTCTTAATTAATACAAACTTATTAAAAATAGATTTATGTCAATAATAGTGAATAATAGGGAAAGAAAGGTGACTATCGCAAATGCAGACCATTTAAATGCCTTTAGGTTTTTAGCTTCATGTAATAAGGGGCTTTGTACCGATGGATAAGGAGGAAATCCTTGAAAAGGAATTAGAGCAAATTATGAAAGAATAGACTCTTGCAATTGCTCACCTACTTAATCTAGGTGGGCAATTGCATTTATTACGTCCTCACTCACTGCATCCCAAAAATGTTGCTGTACAACATCACAATACATATATAGGTCTTTATTTTGGACATGCTCATATAGCTCAGAAATTGCTTCTTTATGAAAAAGAAGTCGATGATTTAATGCCTCACGTTCTTCCTCGATACAAAACGATTTATACGTATCTGCGAGACGTTCAAGCTTTGCTAACTTTTGTTTCGTTTCCTCGTATTGTGTTTGATGAAAGCGTCCTACTGCTGTAGTCATCGAGATCTTTGCTCGATGCTCGGTATTTAATGTGCGCAATTCTTCCTGACGAATAGCTACTCGATACCAAAATTCATAGCGAATAGGTAAGTCTTTTAGCTCGTATGTGAGCAAGGATTTTAAAATAAAACTAACATGCTCAAAAGTATCTATAACCTTCTCTGACTCTTTAAAAATACCAAACATACAGCCACCCCCGTTTAGTTTAATACTACGAACGAAGAGTAAAACCCTTTAAATTTTTGATAATACTCGGAAAAGTCAATGAAGCAAAAAAATACCCCAAAGATTTTTAGAAATCTAGCTATAATACAAGGTCGAATTGTTGAAAAAATAAATAGAAATTCACATTCTCTCAGATGGTGCATGGAGTGCAAGTGAGTAGGGGAACGAAGCTAAGGGCATCACGTTCTGTGAAATGCTTAGTGACCAACATCTTGTTGTTACTGCCGCTTCGCTTTCGTACAGGAAACATGTGTTTCCCAAAGCGTCTTTTCGGACTCCTCTAAAAAGCGCCCGAAATAGTAAGTAATTCCACGTTATGGTAATGCGCCTTCTAATTAATAAAAACGTCAAAATGATGAATTGACCATCTAAAAAAATATATACTCATTCGCACTAGTTTTTACCTAGGTAAAAATCTAGTGTTTTTTGCTGAAGAAAAAAGTTGTCGAGTTATCGCAAAATTCCCTATTTTTCGTAAAGAAATAGACTGTTTTTGAGAAATAGCATTTACAAAATAAAATTAAATGTGTTAACTTAAAACCTGTAAACAGTTAACTTAAAAATAGGGGGTAGGTTAACGATGCAACATTTTTGGGTTGTAGGGACAGATACAGATGTCGGCAAAACACTTGTCACTACATTGCTAATGCGTCAATTACAAAAGCAGGATCTACAAGTCACGCCTTATAAGCCTGTGCAAACTGGCGAAGTTTGTGAGAATGGGTATTGCTATTACTACGATACAGCAATGTATGAAAAGTATTCATTACAAAGCCTAAAGCAGGAAAATTTAAATGGTTATTCGTTTAAGGAAGCTGCATCACCACATTTTGCTGCACAGCTGGAGGGTCAGCAAATTAATGTAGAGTATTTATTACAGCAAATTCAGTTGTTACAGCAAGTATACGATGTCGTGATTTGTGAGGGAGCAGGGGGACTTTTTGTTCCGATAGATACATATGGAGAGCAAACACTGCTTGATGTCATCGTTCAAAGTAAGCTTCCGGTCGTTCTTGTCACACGAACAACACTTGGAACAATTAACCATACATTACTTACTCTTGAGGCATTACGTGCTCGTAATATTGATGTTCTTGGCCTTGTATTTAATGGAGATACAGGCAGTCAGATGGAACAAGATAATGTGAAAATGATTTTACAACGTCATGATTTGCCATATGCGACGATTCCAAAGCTTCGGGATATTTCACAGATTGTTGACTTCTCTATTTCACACACATCTTTGTTTGAAAGGTTGGTCAAATATGAAACAATCTTTAACTGAATTGCAGACGAGAGATTTACAGCATGTTTGGCATCCTTGCTCACAAATGAAGGACTATGAGCAATATCCGCCTATTGTTATTAAAAAAGGACAAGGTGTATGGCTGTACGATGAACATAATAATCGCTACTTAGACGCCGTATCTTCCTGGTGGGTAAATTTATTTGGACATGCGAATCCACGACTAAGTCAAGCATTAAGCGATCAAGCATTTACATTGGAGCATACGATCTTTGCGAATTTTTCACATGAACCTGCTATTAAGGTGGCAGAAAAATTAGTTGCCTTAACGCCAGACGGTTTGAATAAAGTATTTTTTGCAGATAACGGCTCGTCGGCGATAGAAGTGGCACTCAAAATGAGTTTTCAATATCATATGCAGACGGGAAAAACTATGAAAAAACGTTTTTTAGCTTTAACGGATGCTTATCATGGTGAAACACTTGGTGCCTTATCTGTTGGTGGGGTAGGGTTATATAACGAAGTGTATCAGCCACTGTTGTTGGATACTGTACGTGCACAAGGACCAGATTGCTTCAGATGTCCATTTAAGGAAAATCCTGAAAGTTGTCAAGCCCAATGTATACAATTTGTTGAAGACGAGCTTCGTCAGCACCATGAAGAAATTACAGCTGTTATTATTGAGCCACTCATACAAGCAGCCGCTGGCATGAAAATGTATCCTCCAATATATTTGAAGCGATTACGAGAGCTTTGTACAAAATACGATGTTCATTTTATCGCAGATGAAATTGCAGTAGGCTTCGGACGTACAGGTACTTTGTTTGCTTGTGAGCAAGCAGGTATTGTTCCAGATTTTATGTGCCTATCAAAAGGTATAACGGGTGGTTATTTGCCACTATCCGCAGTTTTAACGAATGATGATGTATACAAAGCTTTTTATGATGATTACGGTACAATGAAAGCTTTTTTACACTCCCATAGCTATTCCGGTAATACACTTGCTTGTCGTGTAGCCCTAGAAGTTTTGACGATGTTTGAAGAAGAGCAAGTGATCGACATGATAAAACACAAAGGTGAACGTATGCGAAAGCTAGCTAAGCAGGCATTTGAAGAGTTGCCGTTTGTTGGCGAATATCGACAGGTGGGACTAGTTGGAGCTATTGAATTAGTCGCCAATCGTGAAACAAAGGAGCCACTTCCAAGTGAGGAACGTATCGGTTATCAACTATCTAAACGTGCATTAGCAAAGGGCTTACTCATTCGTCCTCTTGGCAATATATTATATTTCATGCCTCCATACATTATATCTGATGATGAAATGGATTTTATGATTGATACAACAAAAGAGACGATCATGCAATTTTTCGAGGAGCGGGAGGGAGCAAGTTGTTCAAACGACAATCAACACTGTCACTTGTGATGATTGCGATGTTCGCCGCTTTAACCGCAATCGGTGCATTTATTAAAATACCGCTACCAGTAGTACCCTTTACATTACAAATTGTTTTTGTTTTTTTAGCAGGAAGCTTGCTCGGTAGTCGTAATGGATTACAAAGTCAGCTCGTCTACATAGGGGTTGGTTTAGTTGGTTTGCCAGTTTTTACACAAGGTGGGGGGATCACCTATGTATTGCAACCAACATTTGGCTTCCTGATTGGCTTTGCACTGGCCGCCTTAGTCATTGGTTTCATGATTGAAAGAGTGGATACGCCGACGAAAAAGCATTTTATTGGTGCAAATATTGTCGGGCTTATTATTATTTATGGGGTGGCGGTTCCGTATTTATATGTAGCATTGAATTTCTGGTTACATATGAAAACCAGCTGGTCACATATTTTCGTAGTTGGCTTTTTAAACAGCATTGTTGCCGATTTTTGCTTAGCGATAGTTTCTGCATTTTTGGCCGAGCGTCTTTACAAAGTTTTTCATTCAACAAGAACAATAACTTCTTTCAGCTGAAGTAAAGTATCCCACCACTACAGATGTGAGAAGAATGCAGATTTAAATTGTTTTTTTAGCGGTTGATCACACATCAGCTGAAAAAAGTGATAGCCTCCGGCGGATGTCACGGAATCGGAAAGGAGTTCTTTGTGCTTGTACAAAGCCGATTCCAGACGCAATTATGCTGAGGCATCATTGATAAATTATCAAGTAGAGAGGGAGAATGTCTAGATGAATTGGTTACAGTTAGCAGAGGAAGTTATTGCAGGGAAAGTCCTTAGCAATGAGGAGGCTCTTGCCATTTTACATAGTGAAGATGATGAGCTATTAAAGTTGATGGACAGTGCCTTTGCTATTCGTAAGCACTACTATGGAAAAAAAGTAAAATTAAATATGATTATGAATGCTAAGAGCGGTTATTGCCCAGAGGATTGTGGCTATTGTTCTCAGTCATCAAAATCTACAGCACCGATTGAAAAATATCCTTTCATTACGAAAGACGAAATTTTAGCGGGGGCCAAACGTGCATTTGACAATAAAATCGGTACTTATTGCATCGTGGCAAGTGGTCGTGGGCCGACTCGAAAAGATGTCAATGTAGTTAGTGAAGCGGTTACAGAAATTAAAGAGAAGTATGGCTTAAAAGTTTGTGCTTGTCTTGGCTTACTAAAAGAAGAACAAGCACAGCAATTAAAAGAAGCGGGGGTGGATCGTTACAACCATAACTTAAATACATCTGAACGCCATCACTCTTATATTACTACGTCCCATACGTATGAAGATCGTGTGAATACGGTTGAAATTGCGAAAAAGCATGGAATCTCACCTTGCTCAGGGGCCATTATTGGTATGAAGGAAACAAAAGAGGATGTCGTGAATATTGCGCGTGCACTTCATCAATTAGACGCGGATTCGATTCCGGTCAACTTCTTAAATGCGATTGATGGTACGAAACTAGAAGGGACAAAAGAATTAAATCCACGTTATTGCTTAAAAGTTTTAGCGTTGTTCCGTTATATGAATCCAACAAAGGAAATTCGCATTTCTGGTGGACGAGAAATTAATCTTGGATCACTTCAGCCATTAGGCTTATATGCAGCAAACAGTATCTTTGTTGGGGATTACTTAACAACTGAAGGACAAGAAGCAAACAGTGATTATCGTATGCTTGAGGATTTAGGCTTTGAAATTGAATTATCAGAGAAGCAAGAAGCAGCATTCTGCTAAGTAAAACTTATCTACGTATTAACGGGCGGTAATGAACTGCCCGTAAAAGCCCGATTGGTGAAGACTAATAATCAGTGCGGGATAAGAAACCCCACTGATTAAAGTTTCACCTTATGAAATAAAATCTACTACTACTACTTAATTATCATCGAATTTGAAAAGCCGTATGTGCGTCGTGGAAAAGGCGTACATACGGCTTTTCGTATTGAATGTAGGAATGCGGCGGGGCGGTATGAAGATTGTATTTATGCCTTGAAAAATCCGGTTTTCACAAATTGTTCAATGAAAGCGTTTTGAAATTGAACAGTTTGTGAAGGGCTTCACATAAGGCTTTAATTTTATAAAAAATCGGCGTAAAATAAGAATCAAGTAAGGGGTTGTTATAAAACAGTTAGAAAAGTATCACGGTTTTTGGTGGTTGTTATATTACAAAAACAAATTGGAAGGGAGTTTTTATGATGTGGGTTATTACAGTATTTGATAAAAAGGACGTTCGAATTTTTGAGTATGCTAACAAAGATGAGGCAACAAAGGCTTTAGAGAAATTTAAGAAACATGCCGTTTTAACATACACAAAATAATTGCAAGTTTGATTGAAGCAACCCTCTTCGTGCGCTATAGCGCACGAAGAGGGTTGCTTTTTATCCTGTTAATGAAGGAGAATTGAAATCGCGCTGTATACTAATAAAAGAGCCATCACGATATTAAATGTTTGACGATACTGTAGTAAAATTTTTTGAAAAGCTGAACCAAATAGGGCCCAACTGAATGTGCTCATTATACCGACCATTCCTAAAAATAACGAAAAAAGCAAGTAGCTGACATAGGAAGAATAATAGGGAAGAATGTAAGTTGCCACTACTGTAATGCCAAACAAAATACCTTTAGGGTTTACGAATTGTAATAAGACGCCTACTAAAAATAAGCTCCGTTTGTTATCCTCTTCTTCATCAGTCTCATTCTCTTTGCTCGTTAGTATTTTAATAGCTAAATATAACATATAGCCCACACCAAGAATGGTCAAAGGAAATTCGATCATTGGCATAATATTTGTAAGGACCCTATTAAATAAACTACTCAAGCCCGTAATCGCAAAAAAACCAACCCCAACACCTATACAAAATTGAAGAGTTTTTGCTAATCCATGTTTGTTTGCAAATGCCATTGCCATAATATTGTTAGGACCTGGAGTAAAGCTAGTAATTACTACAAATACTAAAAAAGAAAATAAAGGCATTTGTGGACCCCCTTTGAATTTGTTTGTTATAATGTCTGAAATAAACAATATAACGTACGTCTTTTTATTATACATAACGGTCGTTATATTGTACATTTTGAAGGGGAGATATTTAATGGAAGAAATTCAGCTTATTTTTGCAAAAAATTTAAAAATGATTCGAGAGAAAGAAAAATTAAGTTTGGAGAAAGTTTCTCAATTGTGCGGAGTAAGTAAAACGATGATAGGACAAATTGAAAGGGGAGAGTCCAGTCCAACTCTTACAACTATTTGGAAAATAGCGAATGGGTTAAAGGTTTCTTTTACTACGTTAATTAATAATCCTCAGCCTGATACTGAAATTATTATTAGAGAAGATGTTCAACTATTATCTGAAGATGATGGAAGATATAGAGTGTATCCAATCTTTCCTTTTCAAGAGGATAGCCGCTTTGAAATATACACGGTGGAGATTGAAAGGGAAGGGACATTAAGCGCTGAGGCTCATAAAGATGGCACAGAGGAGTTTATCATGGTTTTTGATGGTGAGCTAGTGATGAGAGTCAATGAAGACGAGTATCACTTAAAGCGTGGTGACTCCATTCGATTTAAAGCAGATCGTCCACATATCTACAGGAATCCTGGTGATACGTTAACAAAATTAAGTATGACTATCTATTATCCAAACTAAATGTATAAATGGGAAAGCCGTATGAACACATCATAAAAAGTGCTCATACGGCTTTTTATTCTACTTAACTCGCATTAACGGGCAGTAATTTATTTACACTGAATCAGGTACAAACCTCAAAGCGAATGCATTAGCTAGAGGATGAACTGCCCGTAAAAGCCCGATTGGTGAAAACTAATAATCAGTGGGGATGAAGAATATCCCCACTGATTAAAGTTCCACTTTATAAAATGCTACCTAAGCGTTTAATACCTTCGCGGATTACTTCAGGTGTTGCATTTGTATAATTTAAGCGCATTGTATTAACACCTGTTTTAGATGTGTAGAATGGATCGCCTGGTACGAAGGCAACTTTTTGCTCCATCGCTTTTTGGAAGACGTCTAATGATGAAGTTCCATTATTCATTGTAGCCCAAATGAACATTCCGCCATCTGGTCGTGTGTAGTCCACATGTGCTGGGAAAAACTCCTCCATTGCATTTAGCATAGCATCGGCTTGATTTCTATATAACGCTATAATTTTCTGAACGTGCTCCGTATAGTCATTGTTTGCTAAATAATCATAAATGACGTATTGAGAGAAAATATTTGTGTGTAAGTCAGTTGCTTGCTTCGCAGTTTCGATATGCTGCAATAATTCTTTATTTTTTGTAATGATAAAGCCAAGACGCATTCCTGGTGTGACTGTTTTAGAGAAAGAACCTAGCAAAATACTATTTTCTAATTTACCAGCACCAATGTATGGTAGTGGCTCACCTTGGAAGCGTAACTCTCCATACGGATCATCCTCAATTAACGCTACATCATATTTTGATAGGATTTCGAAAATTTGCTGACGTTTTTCTTTAGAATACGTAAGACCTGTTGGGTTTTGGAAATTTGGAACTGTATACACGAATTTTACATTTGGTTGTTGTAGTGCATTCTCTAATTCTTCTAAGTTTAACCCATCATTTTCGAGTGTTACACCATAGAAGGTTGGCTCACTTAATGTGAAGGCTTGAATAGCACCTAAGTAACCAGGCTCCTCGATGACGATACCATCGCCTTTGTTAATAAGTACTTTCCCAATTAGTTCAAGAGCCTGCTGTGATCCTGTTGTAATAAATACATCGTCAGCATGGACATCTAGTCCGTGTACTCGTCGGTATTTTGCAGCAATGTACTCACGTAAAGGCGCATAACCTTGTGTACCTGAGTATTGGAATAGACGACTACCGTTTTCCGAAATCGCTTTGTTCGCAGATGCCTTTAACGCTTCAACTGGGAAAGAAATTGGGTTTGGAAGCCCCCCTGCAAATGAGATGACATCCTCTGATTCAGTTACTTTCAAAATATTTCGGATGAATGAAGATGGCGTATTTAGTATCTTTTCTGAAAATTCCATAATTTATCGTTCCTTTTTTCTGATTTTTTAAAAATTATATCATTGTCATCATATGCATACAATATTATCATTGTATGCAAGACAATTAAATATTGTATGCAAAAAATGAGAGAGAAGGAGCTTAGCTTAGAATATGCCAGTTAATTCGTTCGAAGAATATCCAATGAGTTGGAAGCCGAATATTAGCGAAAGTTCGGCTCCATTATATATAGCAATAGCTGAACAGCTGGAACAAGATATAAAAAATGGGAAATTACCGCCAGGCACAAAGCTGCCTCCTCAGCGTGAGCTAGCAGATTTTTTAGATGTTAATTTAAGCACGATAACAAGAGCTTTTAAACTTTGTGGGCAGAAGGGGCTTATATATGCATCTATCGGAAGTGGAACATTCGTTTCATCAGATGCGGCGACGAATAAAATTTTATTACCGACAAGTAATTCTACTCAGATAATCGAAATGGGCTCTGTGCTGCCAGAAAATCATGCGAATGAGGATATTACACGTTATATGAAAAAGATGATGAATGACCCTAATTTTAGCAAATTATTTCAATACGGACGACCAGAAGGAAATGCGAGGCAAACGGAAGCAGCCATGAAGCTTTTGGAAAAGGTCAACTTTCAAACGGATCAACCAGTATTACTTGGGGCAGGGGGACAAAATGCCATTGTTGGTACGCTAGCGGCATTGTTTCAGCCAGGAGATCGAATTGGTACAGATCCCATTACTTATGCAGGTATAAAAACAGCAGCAAATATGCTTGGTATCCAACTAGTAGCAATCCAACAAAGAAACGGAGAAATGACAAGAGAGGGGCTATTATACGCTTGTAAAAATGAGCATATAAAAGGTCTTTATGTTATTCCTGATTTTCATAATCCAACTACCCATACAATGTCGATGGAAACAAGGAAAATGATAGCGGAAGTTGCGAGGCAAAAAGGCTTAATCATTATTGAGGATGCGATCTATAGTTTTCTTAAAGAGAAACCACTTGCACCAATTGCCTCCTACGCACCAGAAAAGGT
Source organism: Lysinibacillus sp. NPDC093692 (assembly GCF_050280125.1). NCBI lineage: Bacteria > Bacillati > Bacillota > Bacilli > Caryophanales > Bacillaceae > Lysinibacillus > Lysinibacillus sp. NPDC093692. Next base: position 165,258 of record NZ_JBNNUW010000009.1, on the reverse strand, counting down.
CATTTATATTGCCAGTGTTTCAAAAACTATTTCACCGGGCTTACGACTATCCTATATCGTTACACCGCCAGCACTGCGAAAAAAAATAATGGAAACTTTGTATAACATAAATATTTCAGTGTCTTTAATGATGGTAGAGCTTACGGCAAGGATGATTCATGATGGCGTCGCGCAAACCATTTTAGAGAAGCACCGTTTGTATGCTAAGCAACAAAATGCCCTTGTCAATCAATATTTAGGGGAATATAACATTTTAGGAGAAGAGGAATGTATTTTCAGATGGCTTATACTTCCCGAAAAATTCACTAGCATCCAGTTTGAATTGCTAGCAGCAAAAGCGGGTGTGCAAGTGTACGCAGCTGAACGTTTTGCCGTAGGAAATGCGAAGCTAGTAAATGCAGTCCGTTTGGCTATCACGGCACCTGAAAACCAACTTGAACAAGCACTCATTATTTTGAGGGATTTACTTGAAAGTGATGGGGATTATACATTTGTTGATTAAACTAAGGAAGGTTTATAATAAAGTTATGTAAAGAAATGTGGCGATTCGATAGCGCATACAGGGTAAGCCAAAGTAAATGAGGAGATAGAATATGAATAAAGGAAGAATCATTTTACATATTGACCTTAATTGCTTTTATGCCTCTGTTGAACAAATTTACGATGCCTCATTAAAAGGGAAACCTGTGGCAATCGCAGGTAATCCAAAAGAGCGTAGAGGTATTATTATTACTTGTAGCTACGAAGCAAGAGCAAGTGGTGTTTTTACAACGATGAATGTCGGAGAGGCACGTCGAAAGTGCCCAGAGCTAATTGTACTTCCTCCTAATTTTGAACGATACAGAGCTGCCTCCAAGTCATTTTTTAATTTGTTAAAAGAGTATAGCGACATTCTCCAACCAGTTTCAATCGATGAAGGATATTTGCAACTTCCTATAGTTGAAGGCCAACATGTATTGCAACACGTACAAAATATGCAAGATAGAATCTGGAACGAACTGCAACTTCCTTGTTCAATCGGCATTGCACCGAATAAATTTTTAGCGAAAATGGCAAGTGATATGAAAAAACCAATGGGTATTACCATACTCCGAAAGCGCGATGTTCCCGCAATATTGTGGCCGTTGAAAGTCATTGAGATGCATGGAGTTGGTAAAAGTACGGCGGAGAAATTAGGTAAATTAGGTATCAAAACAATTGGAGAACTAGCTGTAGCTGAAGAATATGTATTAAAGCAAAACTTTGGCATTAATGGTCTGCGTATGAAGCAAAAGGCAAATGGTGAAGATGACAGACCAGTTGATCCAGAAGCAATATATGATACGAAAAGTGTAGGGAATTCAACAACACTTTCCCGTGATACGACAGATAGAGATGAACTATATAAAGTAATCGCAACACTTTCTGAAAAGGTAGCGGAAAGATTAAAGGCCAAGAAACTTGCTGGAGTTACTGTAAGTATCATGATTCGTTCAGCTGATTGGGAAACATGTACACGAAGTAAGTCTATCAATAACGCAATTCATTCAAAAGAAGATATCGTTGAGCATGCCTGGTATCTCTTTAATAAGCATTGGGACGAGGAGCCAGTACGATTACTGGGTGTTACTGTATCGAATGTCAATGATATTAAAGAAACGACACAACAACTAACGTTATTTAATTTTGAAGAGCATGTAAAAGATGAGCCAATCATCAAACTGGTTGATCAAATCGAGCAAAAGTTTGGAAAAGGAACAATTTTGCGAGGTTCAGATATTGCCAAACCAGCTGGGAAATATCAAGCCAATACGAGTTTTAGTAAGGACTTTTGGGACGAACATAAGTAGAATAAATGATCAAACTTTACAATCAAACAGAAAACCGTCATTTTGATCAACCTTTTTTCGAAATGACGGTTTTCTAATTGTATTCAGATTGAAAGCGGCTTATTTAAGTGGAAATATTATATGTTCGTAGACAATTCATTTTCCTTTTGTTCATAGTTATCACGGCGATCTTTGATTTTTTCTAATACACTATTTAGCACATTCCGTTCAGCTAGCGTTTGATAAAGGACATTTTGAACCTGTGCGGCTTCCTTGTTTTCTTCTTGATTACTTAGAAATTCACTGAATGTTCCCATATAATCATGATAATCTATATTGGAAAGTGTTTTAGCAGCTACTTGTTTGTGCTTTGTTAACGCAGAAGTAAACTGTTTACGTGCCTCATCTGGTTGGGCAGGTATTAGTTTGATTTTACCTTTTGTATCTGAGTCTCCTGTGAAGTCAAGGAATTGATAATCGAACGCCAATGGTTTAGCAAGAGCGATATGGGCGTGAAGAGCAACAGCATGGTCAGGAAGTTTTTCAGTTATCTCACGAAGGATATCGTTTCCTTTGTCAAGATAACGACTGCCATCGAATGCAAGAACACGGCCGACTTCTTCAGAGAAATAGTCTTGAGCAAGGAATTCCTGATCGTATCCGGTAGGTGGTAAAACTCGAAGTCTTAAGTTATTTGATACGATGTTATGGCCGTTTATTTGCATAGCCACTTGAATGTTATAAAATCCTGGGTCATCAATTAACCAGCCATTTTTCCCTACGGACGCGAAAATAGTTTCGTACAGTGATTCACCAGGCATTATTACCTTATTCTCTTTGTTCCATAAATATTGAACATGAGGTAGTAATCGACGTCCTTGTTTTCCATCTTTTTTAACCATTACAGTCATTCCGTATAAATCGGACAATATATGTTTATTGATTGACTGAGGTTGATTCGAAGTATTTGTTAATTTGATTTCAATAACTGCAGGTTCTAACCATTGGAATATAGATGTTTTACGGTTAACCCTCAATTCAAGATTAAATGAAGGGTGAATAGAAACGGTCGGTTGCTCAAAACCATGATCTACAGCCCAATCAGCATTACCCATTTGTACGAAGCGCTCAGGAGCGTGGCGCAAAAACAAAAGCTCTTGATCGCTAAAACGATACTCAAAGTTTTTGAAGAACTCCTGTTGGTTGCCATCAAATTTGAAAGGATAATTCATAAAGCTTAGAGCCTTAGGTTCTGGGGTAAGAGGGCGATCCAACGGTTCCCAAGGATGACCTAAGTGTTTTTGCCAAGAGTGCAGAAGATTAAAAGCATGTCCCATCTCATGGCAAGCACACCAAAAACGATATCGCTGTACCCAAGCTTCTGGGGAGGGGTCACCTTTAGGTGGATCTGAAATAAATGAATTATTAAAAATGGCCGTCCCTTGACGATGATTCGGACCTATACTATCAAACATAATACCACCCAGACCATGGCCTTCTTCAGCTTCCGAATTTGCAAAGAATGTCCACATGGACCATTGGGGTTTATTATCAAAGTGTGACCAATATACCTGCATGGCATCATGCATCTCTTGGGTGTTCCACTTTTTATCAGTTCCTGTATGGTCTTTGGAAACCATATTATTACCGTCTGATATTTTCACATCAAACCCAGTGCGTTTGAAAACTTCTGAAATTGACAAAGTTTCATCCGGCAAAGATGCTGGTTTGTCTGGATGCGCGTGTGTTTGATAGGTTGTGACTGGTGTTGTCCCTTCTTCACCATCAAATTCAAATTCCACAGGATGGAAGTAAGGAGATTGAAACTTGAACGAGCTAGTTCTGTCTGTCTCTCCTCCAATCAGAAATGCGACTTCTGCAGTATGCTGTTCAGGGATTGAACCGCGTGTTACTTGTATTTTTACATTTGTATAAGGAAATGATTGTATGTCATCTAAGTATTTATTTCGAATATTGCCTGTCCAAGTATCTGGACCGTTAGCTGTTAACTTGGCAATCCAATGAATAGTAGAAGACATATTTGAAATAATAGTTCCGCTTGCTACCATTTGTGGGTAGTATCCGTCTACATCGATACGAAGTTCCTCACTGATTTGCTGTTCACTCCATGCATATAAGCCACTAATTGGTGCGAGGGGAAATTCTCCTAAACTGGAAGGGCTAATGGCTTTTTCTAATTCTTTTGCTTCGTTCGTTTTGTTTTGATCCATCTTTATTACCTCCATGTTTATTATTTTTTGTCTTTCTTCCTCAATCCCAAGAGCTACAATGTTTCATCAAAAATGCTAAATGTGTTTCAAATATTATATATGCAACAGTAAATATAAATATGACACATAAACACTATAAATTGGTAAAATAAATACAATGTGTAAAAGTATAGCTAATAACCTTAACGAGTGGTTGATTTCCGTTTCGACTGCCAGGGGGGCGTCCGATGAGCCGCTTGGGGCAGCAAATGTTTTCTGTGCGAAAGCGTAGTGCTAACGTAGCGGCAGCAGAGGGTTTTGGTTTTGTTTGTGCGAACCGCAGCAACAGCAACAGGTTTTGGACTGTGCGAAAGCGAAGCGGCAGCAACAACAGCACCGATGTTGGTCACGAAGGCGTTATCACAGGACGTGATGTTTTTAGCCTTCGTTCCTCTAAATCGCTGACCCTAGGAGTAGCCCAGTCTCCTCTCCAATCAACTTATATATATGGCATACACTTTAACAAAAGTTATCCACAACTTTTGGTGATGATTTAAAATATGTAAGAATAATCTGTGTATTTCCCGGGGAATACAAAATCAAAGAAATAAGGTGTGGTAATGCATTATAAGGAGTACGGTAATCTACATAAGCCACTCATATTATTAATTCATGGAGGTGGTGTTGGAGGGTGGATGTGGGATAAACAAGTCCAATACTTTTCCGATTATCATTGCGTTGTACCAGAATTAATAGATAACGAGGCTAATAATACATCTGATTTTTCAATTGAAGATAGTGCAAAAAAGCTTCTAAGTTTAATAGAAGAAAAAGCAAAAAATAAACGAGTCATAGTAGTCGGATTTTCACTAGGAGCTCAAATTGCTATTCAAATGGTTAGCTTAAAGCCGCAATTAATAGATTCAGCCATCATCAACAGTGCTTTAGTGACACCTTCCCCTATTGCAGAAAAATGGATTAGACCATTGATAAAACTAACTTTTCCCTTAATAAAAAATAAATCATTCGCCAAGCTTCAAGCTAAAACGTTATATGTCGATCAAGAATATTTTGAACAATATTATGAAGATAGTTCGAAGATGAAAGTAGATACACTTATTAAAATACTGAAAGAAAATATGTCGTTTGCTATCCCGCGTGATTTTTCGAAAGTACAATGTAATATTTTGGTAACTGTCGGTGAAAAAGAGAAAGGCAACATGAAAAAATCTGCTCTCCATCTTGTGAATAGCAATCCCGATAGTCAAGGTATTGTGCTATCTAACATCGGCCACGGTGTCTCATTAGCCAACCCTGAGTTCTTTAACCGTTTTGTAGAAGAGTGGATTAAGGATGGTAAGTTACCAGAAGGGAAGGTTATCAATTAGTGCATAGTGCAAAAAAGAAGTTATTTTTACTTTTTGACTATTGTCTATAAAAGTAGGGAAGATATTTGTAAAACTAATGTCATATTTTTAAGTTGATAGGAATGGGGAGTCCGATATTGTGTCGGACTCATGCCTTTATTTTCTTTAATACGTTCTATACTTTTTTTATGTTCCACATTCTCAGATTTTTTAAGATATATAAACTCTGATTCATGATGCCAAAGAATTCCGCCATGTAGCTGGTGGTTTCAAGAATTTTAAAACTTTCTCCAACCGTATTGATACAAGAGAATATGTTCGACGTGAGCCAATCGGATATATAATGATTTCGCAATTAAACACAACAGTAATATCAGTCCCCATTTTTGATTTGGGTTATCTGCTGTAAATTGACGGTTTAAAATATTTGGTGCAATTTTACTCACGGTCCTTTCATACAATTGATCGCACAACACACTTAAATTAAGCTTTTTCATAATACGTTTATTCCTTCTTTTGATTTGCTTTCCCCACGGTCGTCCAGCTCATTGCGAATACGGCGATATCCGTAACGAACTTCATGTTCCATAAATCGCTTAAATCTCAAAAATCGGCATTTGGATTTGGACGGTTTATCTTCTTTTTGAAATCGTTGCTACGTGGAATTTGTGCGTATGCTACAAGCGCCTTCATCGAATATTTGTGCCTTAATTCATAGATGACCTTCACTTTATCTTCTTTGGTGATTTTTTCTTTCTTCATACTAAACAATTCAACTTTTTTGACGGTTTTAGTTGCCATAATGAGCAGTATCATGCAAGATTTATGCAAGTGTTTGACTTCATTGCATACGGTCAAATGGAGCTTTCGTATATTAAATGAAGCATAGTATGAACAGGTGCTGCACTGAGACTCTTAATGGACAAGGGTAACATTCTATGGGAAGATGCAATTGAGGATTTCAACAGACAACCTGGTATTACACAATAAGAAAAATTAAAGAACCATTTGAAGTCAAACGAAGTAGAAGGCGCTAATCAAATAGAGGAACTGAAGCAAATTTATGTCCCCATTTAGTGTTGCGAATGCTCCTGATTGCCTAGATAGACGGGTTAATTCTGATTGTTATAAAATTTTATTGCAATTAGAAGTTTTTTGGTTTTTATAGTAAGGAGAGGTCAATTATTGAATTTGAATATTTTAGTTTTAGACGATGAAAAGGAAATTGCTGATTTAGTAGAGCTTTATCTAAAAAATGAAAATTATAATGTCTTTAAGTATTACATAGCTAAAGATGCCCTAAAATGTATTGAAAGTGAAAATATAGATTTAGCTATTTTGGATATTATGATGCCTGAAATTGATGGTTTTACAATTTTAAGGAAAATTAGAGAAAATTATAATTTTCCTGTTGTTATGCTTACTGCTAAAGAAGAAGAGATAGATAAAATAAACGGATTTACTCTAGGAGCGGATGATTATATAACAAAGCCTTTTCGTCCATTGGAGCTGGTTGCTCGCGTAAAAGCCCAAATACGGAGATTTACATTGTATAATCAGGATTCTAAGCAAAATGAAGGTATTATAGACTTTTCAGGTTTAGTTTTGAATAAGGATACACGCCAAGTCTTTTTAAATGAAAAGCAATTATCCCTTACTCCAACTGAATTCTCTATTCTATGGTATTTATGTTCAAATCGAGGGAAGGTCATTAGTTCAGAGCAATTATTCCAAGAAATTTGGGGAGAAAGGTATTTTAACAGCAATAACACCGTAATGGTTCACATTAGACATTTACGAGAAAAAATGAAAGATTCTGCGGAAAACCCAAAGTTTATTAAAACGGTTTGGGGAGTGGGGTATACAATTGAAAAATGAGTTTGGCAGACTGAAGAGGAAAATGATTGTACAAATTATTTTTATTTTAGTGATAGCAATAGTTATTGGTTATTTAATTAGTATTGCTTTACTTGATGGTATATTACAAGCTCCTTTTGCGGATGCCTTCGTTGCCTTTTGTGAAAATGTCCTGCAATTAGATTGGTACACAGCACAAAAAATTTATTTGATAATATTTCAACAGAATAAATCTCTTTGGCTAGCTGTAGGATTCATTCTATTACTTCTTATCATTTTTTATATTGCCCTATCTCGTTTTACTCGTTATTTTAATCTTATTAGTACAAGTATTAGTATGCTTTCAGATGAGTCAGATAAGGAAATTCACCTTCCTGCTGAGCTAGACTTTTTGGAGAAGCATTTAAATAATGTGAAAAATAAATTAGAAAAACGAGCGAGGGATGCACAAGAAGCTGAGCAAAGAAAGAATGATCTTGTTGTTTATTTAGCCCATGATATTAAAACCCCGTTAACATCAATTATTGGTTACTTAAGCCTTTTAGATGAGGCAAAGGATATGCCTGCTGATCAAAAAGATAAATATGTAACGATTACATTGGAAAAATCATATAGACTTGAACAATTAATTAATGAGTTCTTTGAAATAACAAGATTTAATTTACAATCCATTATTTTAGAGAAAGAGCTTATCCCTCTAAACTATATGCTATTGCAAGTAGCCGATGAATTTTACCCATTGTTAGTGCCAAAGGGTCAAAAAGCAATTGTCCATATAGATGGAGAAATCAATATTTATGCAGATGGAAATAAATTGGCAAGAGTATTTAATAATATTTTGAAAAATGCAATTGCATATAGTGACCCAAATAGTACAATTAAAATTAGTGCTAAAAGCGAAAATAATCAGACGTTTATTTCGTTTAGTAATACGGGGAAAACGATACCCGCTGAAAAATTGGATATGATATTTGGTAAATTTTACCGTCTAGATAGTGCAAGGTCAACACAAACAGGTGGTGCGGGACTCGGTTTAGCCATTTCAAATGAAATTGTACAAGCCCACGGAGGGACGATTTCAGCCACTTCCAGTAATGATAAAACAGTGTTCACTGTCATGATTCCAACCAAATCTTAAGAAACCTTAAGATTTTACTAATAGTTAATTAAAATAAAGCTCCTTTTTTTATGTTTGAATAGAAGCATACAGAAAAGGAGTTGTTATTTATTTTCACTAGAAAAAGTATTTATAGTATATTGTCCATATTAATCTTGTTATTTGTTTATTTTATACTGTCCAAAGAAACCCCTATGTCTTTACGCCAGGAGATCGTTACCTCTTCAAAATTAGTCGTACCAACAAATAGTGATGGGATGATCGATGTCGACTTACGCAGTTCCAACGCGATTTTAGTTAATTTGGATGAAAACAAAGTTCTATTGGATAAAAATAGCGAGGAAATTATTTATCCTGCATCTTTGACAAAAATGATGACGGTATTAGTTGCCATTGAACATATTAAAAATTTGCAAGACGATGTAGTTTTACCAAGAGAAATATTTAATGATTTATACAAAGAAAATGCTTCAGTGGCAGGTTTTCTCCCTAATGAGAAGCTTACTTTAAAGGATTTATTGTACGGTTCCATGTTACCATCAGGTGCAGAGGCAACAATCGGCTTAGCTAAATATGTTGCTGGTTCAGAACGGGAATTTGTAAAACTTATGAACGATAAGGCTAAAAAGCTAGGAATGGAAAATACTCACTTTATGAATACAACTGGACTGCATCACCCAGATCATTTTACGACTGTCAAAGACCTTTCTTTACTCTTACAATATGCGTTAAAAGATAATGAGTTTCGAAATGTTTATACAGCAGAAAGATATTTTATAAGGCCAACAAATCTTCATCCAGAAGGTATCGTATTGACGAATAAAATGTTTCATAATATGAACTCAAGTGCATTGCCTCGAGGAGAAATCTTGGGCGGTAAAACTGGCTATACAGAAGAAGCCGCTTTATGTTTAGCGAGTTTGGCTAAGATAAATGGACAAGAATATATCCTTGTGACAGTAGGAGCTGAAGGGAGTTCTCAGACTGTGCAATTTAATATAGAGGATGCATTTTCAGTATATAGTAAATTATAAACTTATCTTAGAAAAATTAAATTTTCATAAAACAATTGAAGAAGAAGCACCTGCTCTAATTGATTTAGAAAAAGTAGTAGGGTTTATGGATTGTTTGTTTAAGTAAAAAACGCATTGTAGCTCCAAAAAAGTATGTTCATAAAAGTGTAGGGAGACATGTTGAAACTCAAAAAGAATTTAAGCCTTATAACATTGAGAACTTCACTTTCAACCAAACTCGAATCATAAAACTACTTTAGAAAACAGGTTTTTAACGTTACCTATAATTCATATATATAGAGTAAAAGCTAATAGGGGTAGAAATCATTGGACAAACAAAATAGCAGATATAGAATCTCTCAATACTATGTAAATATATGCAAATGTTTTTGTTAAGTATTAACAAAATAGAATAGAGGAACAATAAGATAAGTAAATTCATCCAATGCGAATTATGAAGTAAATCACAGCACTCGAAAGAGTGTTTTTTTGTGTCTGAAAGCAGTATGCCCATTGTTTAGAGGTGAAACATTGATGCACCTAGGTGGGCAAGAAACATGTAGTTTATGTACACTTAATAGGAAAAAGACCACTCTGTGATGGGTGGTCTAAAAATCAAGGTAAACAAAAGGTAAACATTATAGTTGTTAACCATTGATATATCAGTGTTTTGGTATGTCCTCCTGGGACGTATCAAGGTTCAGATAGAATAAGTTTGAACCAACTGAAAAGCGCTTCAAAGCCTTTAATATCAAGGGAGTGTGTCGCTTTTCTTTGTTTGAGAATGCGTTAGAAAAGGATAGAAAATGAAAAGTTTCTACACATTTTCTAACAAGCAAAAGTGGCATGAAGATGCTACTTGTCTGTTTCGAATCGAACTCCCCAAATTTTTTAGATGTGAGGATGGTAGTACTTTAATTAAGAAAAATAATTCGAGTAACAGTAATGAATTCAGTAATTGATCATACGATTAAATCATTTGATAATATAGTAGCGCGCTTCGAAAATCATGATTACACAATTAAAGAGCGCCCTAAAAGCATTGTGGGAACTGTGATACACGTTATTATTGTGATAGGAATATTGTAAGTGGAGTTGATATAAATAAATAAAAATTCTGTGATATTTGTTTATTCACACTTGAAAAATTCGATTACGTTGAAAGAAACGTAATCGAATTTTTTATTATTCTATATAAGCCTAATGTTATCTATCTAAACCCCTCACTTAGAAAAAATCCGATTAATAATTAAATTCAGCGCTGCTATTAATGCAACTGAAACTTCTCGAATCCGAAAATGAATTCACACATGTAAGAGCAATAAATATTGCATTTTTCATTTCTTCAAACATAACATCATTTTCGCCAATCACGTCTAAAAGTAAAATAATATGTAAACTTCCCCAGCTTATAAAACTGTAATAGCTACACACACTTAAAATAGTTAATCCTTTTGTAAAAGCTATGTAAATTTATTTTCGGAAAGTAATAAAAATTTTCTTTTAAAGAAGATATATTTCCAATATAAAGAAATTAAACTGTACATCGGCAAATTTTAGACAAATTTGTAGGCAGAAGTATGATGAAAGAAATGTAATGTAGGTAAGAAAAAATTAATTCATTTCACTGCTATTAGTAGTGAAAAAATCGAACGAAACGCACGAATTGAAGTAAAAATAAATAAGGAACTCATTAGTTAAACTAATGCATAAACGTAAATTTTATTTAATAACAGATACATTTATCGGAAAATAAAGGGGATTCTTAATGTATTTTACAGTCTATCAACAGCTGATTTATGAAATTTACATAAGGTTTACATTATTTATAAATGGGGTTAATTTTATTCCTTTATTGTTAAGATAACGAAAGAAACTACTTGGGGGATTAATCAAACATGTGGAAAAAATCACTTTACTTTGTTTGCTTTACAGTACTATTAACTATTCTTGTAGCTTGTAGTAATGAAGAAGATACAGCAGATACACAAACTGGTGGCTCGCGAGTAACGATATCAGGTTCAACATCAGTAGGACCTCTTGCAGAGAAGCTAGCTGTGAAATATGAAGAAGAAAACGACGTGAAAATTGAAGTAAACCAAATAGGTTCTTCGGCAGGTATTACAAATGCAATCAGAGGTGTTTCTCAAATCGGGATGTCATCACGTGACTTAAAGCAAGAAGAGAAGGACAGTAATTTACAAGAACTGATTATTGCTTATGATGGCATTGTTGTTGTAGCACACCCATCGAATCCTGTAAAAAATTTAACGATGGAGCAGGTAAAGCAAATTTTCACAGGTGAGGTTACGAACTGGAAAGAGGTTGGTGGCAAGGACATGGAAATTGTTGTTGTTTCACGTGAAGACGGTTCAGGATCACGCGATGCGTTCCAAGAAATCGTAGGCTATGAATCAGGTCAGCTTATTAAAAATGCAATTGTAGCAAGTGGGAACGGGAATATTAAAACGACAGTTGCAATGAACAAGCATGCAATCGGATTTATATCCTTTGAATATGTTGATGAATCAGTTTCGACAATGGATATCAATGGTGTGCAAGCAAAGGCTGAAAATGTTTTAGCAGGACAATATGAACTATCTCGACCATTTTTATTTGTGCATAAAGAAGATGTACCGGAGTCAGCAAAGCAATTTATGGAGTTTATTTTAACGCCTGAAGGGCAAAAGATTGTTGAATCGGCTGGTGCAATTCCGTTAACGAAATAATTAGTCGTGGAGGATGAAAAAGTGGCAACACAACATACAAAAGAAGTAGAACAACAGATTAGTAAAGGAAATGCACGAAAGTACTTTTTTGAAAAACTATCATCGAAAATTTTCTTAGCCTGTGCATTGCTATCCGTAATTAGTTTATTACTTATCGTAGGGTTTGTTTTTTATAAAGGGGCTAACCCATTCGTAACAGGCGATTATAGCTTCCTAAGCTTTATCTTCGGATCAGAATGGGTGCCAAGTGAAGATAAATTTGGGATTTTCCCGATGATTGTTGCATCGATTTATGCGACAATTGGTGCTTTAGTAATCGGGGTTCCGGTTGGTTTATTTACAGCGATTTTTTTAGCTGAGATTGCTCCGAAGCGCGTGGCGAAAATTGTGTCACCAGCAATTCAATTATTAGCCGGTATTCCATCTGTATTGTATGGGGTATTTGGTTTAGCAATTATCGTGCCATTTTTACAGGACAATTTAGGGCTTGTTCGTGGGCAAAGCTTAATCGCGGTTATTTTAGTATTAGCGATTATGATGCTTCCGACAATAGTAACAGTAGCAGAAACAGCTATTCGTGCGGTACCAAAATCATATCGTGAAGGTTCACTAGCACTTGGGGTTTCTGAAATTGGGACAATCTTTAAAGTTGTAGTACCAGCAGCAAAATCAGGTATTATGGCTGCAATCGTTTTAGGTCTTGGTCGTGCATTAGGTGAGACAATGGCTGTTATTTTAGTTGCGGGTAACTCATTAATTATCCCAACAAGCCTGACAGACAGTATACGTCCATTAACTACAAATATTGCACTTGAAATGGGTTATGCGGCAGGTACACATCAGGAAATGTTATTTGCGACAGGTATCGTATTATTCTCATTCATCTTAATTTTAAACTTTGTATTAGCTCGATTAACAGCGAAAGGTGGTCACTAAGGTGCGTCAAGCAAAAGATAATCTACTACGCGCAATGCTTTGGGGCTCAGCATTTATATCAGTAGCGATTTTATTAACGATTGTTGGATATTTATTCTACAAAGGTTTTTCATACATTAGCTTTGATTTTATTTTTGGTGACTATTCACCAATAGGTGGCGGCGGGATTTTCCCAATGATTGTCACAACGATTTACACAATTATCATTTCATTAATCATTGCAACACCAATTGGTATTTTAGCAGCGGTTTACTTACAGGAGTATGCGAAGCAAGGTCGCTTAGTCCGCATCATCCGCTATGCAACGGAAAGCTTAACAGGTATTCCATCAATTATTTATGGTTTATTCGGTGCCGTATTCTTCGTAGCGATTTTGAAGTTAGGTATGTCGATCATAGCTGCTTCATTAACTTTAACAATCATCGTTTTACCGGTTATTATTCGTACGACAGAGGAAGCGTTAAAAACGGTACCAGCATCATACCGTGAAGGTTCATTAGCATTAGGAACGACAAAGCTTCAAACACTTTATAAAGTCATTTTACCGAGCGCAATGCCAGGTATTTTATCGGGTATTATTTTATCAATCGGTCGTATTGTAGGGGAGTCGGCAGCGATTTTCTTAACTGCAGGTACAGTAGCTGCGATGCCAGATAGTATTTTCTCGTCGGCTCGTACATTAACAGTACACGCGTACTTAGTAACACAGGAATCTGGGGATATTGGTTTAGCAGCAGCAATCGGTATCGTATTGATTGTCATTATTTTAGCACTTAATTTATCGGCAACATATATTTCGAAGAAGTTCAGTAAAGCAGAATATTAACAAAGGAGAATGGGCATGGTAATGATGGTAACGGAGGTAGCAACAGTGAACGAACAACAAGTTAATACAGCATCAGCGCAATCAAAAATTCTTGTCGAGGATTTAAATTTATTCTACGGGGAAAAGCAAGCATTATTTAATGTCTCATTAGATATTAAGGAAAAGGAAGTAACGGCTTTAATAGGTCCTTCGGGATGTGGTAAATCGACTTTTCTACGTACGTTAAATCGTATGAATGATTTAATTGACGGTGTGCGTGTTATCGGTAACATTAATATTGATGGTGAAGATATTTACACTTCAAATGATGTTATAAAATTACGTACAAAAGTAGGGATGGTATTCCAAAAATCGAACCTGTTCCCGATGAGTATTTATGACAATGTAGCTTATGGTCCACGTATGCAAGGGATTAAAAATCGTAAAGTGTTGGATGCTTTAGTAGAGGAATCTTTACGTGGCGCGGCGATTTGGGATGAAGTAAAGGACCGTTTAAAAACATCAGCATTAGGTCTTTCAGGCGGTCAGCAACAGCGTATTTGTATTGCACGTACCATTGCGATGAAGCCAGATGTTATTTTAATGGACGAGCCAACGAGTGCACTAGATCCAATTTCGACATTAAAAGTAGAAGAACTGATTACGCAAATGAAAAAAGACTATACAATCGTCATTGTAACGCACAACATGCAACAGGCTGCGCGCATTAGTGATAAGACAGCTTTCTTCTTAAATGGAGAGGTTGTAGAGTACGATGATACAAATGTGATTTTCTCTACACCAAAAGATCAACAAACAGAAGATTATGTAACAGGTCGTTTCGGTTAATAGGGGGAAATAGAAATGATTCGTGAAAGCTTCGAAAAAAATATGCTTGAGCTTCAAAATAAAATGGGTGAGATGGTAGAGGCGACAGTGGCAGCGATGGAAAAAGCCTTCATCGCACTCGAAACGCAAGATATGACACTTGCTTTGACGGTTATTGAGGAAGATACGTTTATTGATGCACTTGAAAATGAAATGAATCAAATGGCAACTTGGCTGCTGGCAAAAGAACAGCCAGTTTCGCGTGATTTACGCCGCATACTAAGTATGATTAAGATGTCTGCAGAAATCGAGCGTATTGCAGATTTCGCTGTAAATATATCAAAATCAACGATTAAAATTGGCAAGACGGAATCATTACTTCCACTAACGTCGTTAGTACAAATGAAAGATATTTCGATGGATATGCTGAAAAAGGCACTGAAATCTTTTGTGGAAGAGGATATTGTACTAGCGAAAGAAGTAGGCGATTTAGATGATCGTGTTGATGAAAAAAAACATCAAAACTATAAAGGGTTAATCGATTCGATTCAACAACATCCAGAGCAGGCAGAAGAAATTGTACAGCTACTGTTTATTAATCGTTACGTCGAACGTACAGCAGATCATATTACGAATATGGCAGAGTCAACGGCTTACTTCATTAAAGGGGAATTATTTGATTTAAATTAACGGAATCTTTGATACGTGAAAGAGGACTAATTTATGAAAAAAAGAATATTAGTCGTAGAAGATGATCGTCATATGGCAGACTTGATTCAAGTAAGTTTGAAAAAAGAAGGCTATGAAGTAGAGTGCGTGCATGATGGGTTAGAGGCGTTGCGAGTTGTGGAACGTTGCCCACCAGATTGTATGCTTCTTGATTGGATGTTACCGAAGATGGAAGGTATTGAAGTATGTAGACAAGTACGCTATCAACATGTTTTTCCGATTATTATGATTAGCGGGAGAACGGAAGAACTAGATATCGTCCTTGCCTTAGAGTTAGGCGCGACAGATTACTTAACAAAGCCATTTGGTTTCCGTGAACTTCTAACACGCATGCGTATGCATATGAAACGCTTTGAAAATGAACGAAAATACAAAGAAAAAGTGTCAAAGTTTTCAATCGGACCATTCCATATTGATTTAGTTACTTTTAAAGTTTATAAAAATAATTTAGAGATACCACTAACACAACGAGAGTTCAAGGTACTGTTGCATTTAATGCAACAACCAGGCAATGTTCAGACGCGCGAACAAATTATAGAGGTACTGGAATCCTCAAAAGGTGACCGACGTACGGTTGATGTAATCATTCGCCGGTTGCGTGAAAAAATTGAGAAGCAGCCAAGTACTCCAAAATGGATTAAAACGAAAAATGGCATAGGCTATTATTTCTCATATTGATTCAGAAGAAGTCTCTTACTATTAGTGGGAGGCTTTTAGTTTAGGAATAATCGGTACCGTTTTTTAAATTAGAACGATGGTCACGACGATAAATAAAATGCGTACAACGTCCGCCCTTTTGCTTAGTGCAATTTTAGAGCCTGTAAAAGCTCATAAAATCATCGCACAGCACATAATAAGTCCGTATGTATAATTTACCGCTCCAAGTAATAAAAACATCGTCAAGTCTGCTTTATTATTTGTGAAATTAAGCAGTTTTGAGCTTCCGGATGCTTCGATAAAATTAAAGCCCATAAAAAGCGAAGCTTTTTCTCCTTGTAGAGGTTAAAACTACATAATTTTGCCCAATAGTTGAACAAGCTAAATCATTTTTCTTATACTAAAATGCTACGTCACTTTAATGACTGAATAATCAGTCGTTTTATTCTGGTATACTACATTTACAAATAGTATTTTCAACCAAATTCAATTCATAATACTACTTTAGAAAACAGGTTTTTAACGTTACCTATAATTCATATATATAGAGTAAAAGCTAATAGGGGTAGAAATCATTGGACAAACAAAATAGCAGATATAGATGGGTTGTATTTGTTTCTGTATTATTTACTTATTTGTTAATGGCGAGTCAACGCACCGCCCCAGGACTGATTACAGACCAATTGATGCATGATTTTAATGTAACAGCATCAACGATTGGGTTATTGACGAGTATACAATTTTTTGTCTACACGAGTTTGCAAATTCCGATGGGGATTTTAGCTGATCGATTTGGGCCGAATTTTTTTCTAATTATTGGTGCTACCCTTACAGGTTTAGGGACGATTATTTATAGTATGGGTACACATGAATTTGTCCTGTTTTTTGCCAGAATACTAACTGGGGTAGGGGATGCGACCATATGGGTGAACATGGTGCTAATTTTGGCTCAATGGTTTCATACAAAGGAATTTGTTCGATTAATTGGCCTGGCGGGTATGACAGGAAGTCTTGGTTTCTTATTGGCGACAGTACCTTTTTCTACATGGATACTTTTATTTGGTTGGAGGGTAACATTTTTCTCAGTAGGACTACTATTATGTTTATGTGGCATTCTCCTTTATTTTGTACTTGTAAAAAAAACAAAACAAGTTTTTGGAGATGAGCAAGAAGTAGCTACAGCAGAAGTGCAACGTGAAAAAACGTCAGTTTTACTGCGAAGAATATTTTCAAATCCGCAAGCGTGGGCTCTATTCTTTTGCCATTTTGGGGTAGTCGGCGGTTATGTAGGATTTATCAGTTCGTGGGCAGTACCATATGGGATGAATATATATGAAATGACTCGTTCAGATGCGAGCCAGCTGATTATGATCGGTCTTATTGGGGCTCTTATTGGGGCACCTCTAGCTAGTTGGATTTCAAGTCGGTTAGAAACAATTAAAAAACCGTATATTATCGTTCATATTGTTGTTTTATTAGGGTGGTTATCTTTCCTTTTATGTAATGGGCATCCTTCCTTTTTCTTTCTAATTATTATTTTCTTTATCATTGGCTTTGGATATGGGGCAAGTGCATTAACTTTTGCAACTGTACGTCAATCTTTTAAACTGGAGGAATCAGGAATTGTTTCAGGGATTGCGAATACGGGCGGCTTTCTAAGTGCTGTATTGCTACCCATCATTTTTGGATATATATTGGATCATTTTCAATCAACTTCAGGAAATCTATTGGATGGCTATTCCTATGGTTTCATCACGCCGGTTATCTTCTCCATCGTTGGTTTGAGTGGAGTGATTTTATTTAAGGAAAAACGCCAGAACGTAAATAAAAATAA
The DNA here is from genome assembly GCF_050280125.1 of Lysinibacillus sp. NPDC093692. Taxonomy (NCBI): domain Bacteria; kingdom Bacillati; phylum Bacillota; class Bacilli; order Caryophanales; family Bacillaceae; genus Lysinibacillus; species Lysinibacillus sp. NPDC093692. The sequence continues at coordinate 147,368 of NZ_JBNNUW010000009.1, read as the reverse complement.
CAAGCAGGGGTAAAGAGCATGGAAGCAAAGCAACCATGGTGAAGGAAATCCTGATGTTTTCATTGGGACGTATAACGTTATACTTAGAGAAATAAGCACTTTCGCTTATGATTCAATTTTACAGTACTCGGTCAGTCGAAGTTCTGTACTAATGGATTGTATGTGGAGGTGCTTTTTTTCTTTCTGGGCTCCATGTTCCATGTATTGGTCTGGCCATACCTATTAAGTAACACATAATGACCTGATCCGCCATGTACAAAACATTAAGCACAATGGGCATATAAAAAATCCTAATCCGAACACTGAGCACCTCGTTTTTTTGTCTATTCACCCTAGAATTTCCTTGATGGTGGTACATCGATAGAATAGTAGAGGAATGTAGTTTATGAAATAGGAGTTTAACTTCTTTCAGCAAATGTTTATTGTAGTGAAAGCAAAGCGTCAGCTATATAAGTCTCCTACCTCTTTAAGTGGTGAGATGAGTGCAGATTTAAACTATTTTTCAGCGGATGTTCAAATACCAACTGAAAGAAGTTAAAGCATTCGGCCGATTCCGGACGCAATCTCTTAGCATGGATATCAAACAAATCAAGTGAGGAGTATTCCTCCGTAGATAGAGCTACCTGCCTTCGTTAAAACTTATTGCTAACACAACATCGGTTGTGTAAATAAGAAAGTCTTATAGAACAGAAAATAAATCAAAGATGTTGTACACAGGGCATGGCAACACCATCTATGGAGAGCTTTGTAAGGATTCTCTTAAGTATATAAGAACCCCACTGCTTTAGCTGTGGGAGTAGTCAGATTAATCATTAAAAATGCTTGTCATTTTCTCTGCAACCTCTTCGGTAATCGCAAGAAATCGTTTGGAAATTGATGTCATGTAACGATCCTTAAGTGTAATTATATTAAGTTTTGTTTGTAACACTGGATTTGCTAGTGGTCTAAGTACCGGTAAATCAGGAGAATTAAGTAGCTTGAAACAGCTAGGTACAAAACAAACTCCTGCGCCTTTCATTACCATCATTAGTGTTGGTAATGTTTCTGTTCCCCAGTAAACGACATTAGGCGTAAATCCACTTTTTTGGCATGCCTCGATCACATCATCAGCAACACCTGATCCATAAGATGTTGTATTTAAAAGAAATCGCTCGTTTTTCAAGTCTGCAATATCAATAGAATCTTTTTCACATAGATGATGGTTGGGGGGAAGAGCTAAAAGTAAAGGTTCTGTTAGTAGTGTTGAAGTATGGATGTCCTCCGCTCTCACTGAAGTTCGGACAATTCCAATATCTATTTTATGACTTCTTAGTTCTTCTAAAATATATGATGTATTACCCTCGCGAACATGTGTAACTATGTTAGGAGTTTCCTTTTGAATTTTTTTTAAGACATTTGGCAAAATAAATAGATTTGCTGAAGTAGTACAACCCAATTTCACAGTACCTCTAATTCCTTCATGAAACTCGACTAATTGCTTCTCCGTATTCTCAGATAAATCAAGTAATTCTTTTCCTTTTTCATATAAAAATACTCCACTTGGTGTTAATTCAAGAGATCTACCTAAACGATTAAACAAAGTGACATTTAATTCTTGTTCAAATTTTCTAATTAAAATACTTAAGGGGGGTTGAGTCATTTGCAGTGCAGTAGCAGCTTTTGTAATGCTACCTTCCTCAACTACTGTAATAAAACAATGTAAACGATGAAGGTTCATTGTGATAACTCCTCCTTTTAGTATTCATAAAATATATGGAAGTCATATAAATATTATAATTTACATTATAAAAATGTAAAGATATAATATTTCCATAATTAAGAATAGTTCAAAAATTGGTTTTAAACTGTATTTTAGTTTTAAGTTAGTTGATACCAGAGTGTGTCCATCCAATCGCAAATTATTAATTTATAAATGGAGGTTTTATCAATGACAACTAAAATTACTCAACAATCAAAAACTGTAGAGTTAGCTAAACTGGACAAAAAGCACTTTCTACATCCAGCTACAAATCCGAAGGCTTTAATTGACAATGGACCGCCTATCATCTTTGTTAAAGGTAAAGGCGTTACAGTTACAAGTACGGATGATGTGGAATACATCGACGGGATGTCAATGCTTTGGAACGTGAACTTAGGACATGGGAATCAAGAACTTGCAGATGCTGGTAATAGTCAATTATCTACCCTCGCGTATGCATCATCATTTAAAGGATTCTCAAATGAACCATCCATTCTACTTGCTGAAAAATTAGCTGAGTTAGCACCAGGAGATTTAAATAGTGTATTCTACACTTCTGGTGGGTCAGAATCAAATGATACAGCAATTAAATTAGCTCGTTTCTACTGGGAGCTTAAAGGGAAATCAGAAAAAAGAAAGATTATTGCGCTAACGAATGCTTATCACGGTGTAACGATAGGAGCGCAAACAGCTACTGGTCTTGCGGCATACCACAAGTTCGCATCATCAAATATAGACGGAGTTGTTCGTGCAACAGCCCACCTATTAAACAGCGAGTTAGGTGATAAAAGTGATCCAAACTATGCAGAATCTATCCGTGGAACAATTGAAAGAGAAGGTGCGGAGACGATTGCCGGAATTATTATTGAACCTGTGCAAGGTGCGGGCGGAGTTAATATTCCACCAGAAGGTTACTTAGAAGCAGTTCGTAAAATCTGTGACGAGCACAATATCCTTTTCATGGCAGATGAAGTTATTTGTGGATTTGGTCGTACGGGGAAAATGTTTGGTGTAAACAACTGGAATGTTGTCCCTGATATGATGTCAATTGCAAAAGGAATTACGAGTGGTTATTCGCAACTTGGCGGGGTCATGATGAATGATGAAATTAGAGAAACAATTGCTAACTTCGATGCTGTTATCCCACATGGTTTCACATATAGTGGCCATCCGACTGCTTGTGCAATTGGACTGAAAAACATTGAAATACTAGAGCGTGATAATATTATTGACCACGTAAACGAAATGGAGAAAGAACTTAAAAAAGGTTTAGATTACTTAGCTGAAAAACATAGTATTGTAACAAATTGCAGAGTAATTGGTCTGTTGGCTGCATTTGAACTTTATGAAGATCCAACAAGTGGAAAATTGTTTGATCCAACTGTTTTCCCAGCAAATGCGGTAGTTGACGCATGTTTCAATCGCCAATTAATAGTAAGAGCGCTCGGAGCGTATAACCAAATTGTGGCAATTGCACCACCGCTTATTATTAACAAAGAAGAAATTGAAAAAATGATTCAAATTATAGACGATTCGATTACTGCTTTTAAAAATACACGCAACTAAACTATTCCTATAAAGTAAGTTGAGTAGTGGTGGTTATAGTTAAAAAAGGGGAGGTTCTCTAGTGCTTTATATAAATGGTGAATGGCGAGATACAGGAAATAAATTAGATGTAACAAATCCTGCGACAGGAGAAATAATAAGAACTGTTGCTACAGGTGGTAAAACTGAAACTACAGAAGCAATCGAAAGTGCGAAGAGAGCATTTGAATTCTGGGGTAAGACAACTGGAAATGAGCGCAGCAACTACCTGTTTCAAGTGGTTCAATTGATGAAAGAAAAAACAAAAGAATTAGCTGAAACAATTACACTTGAAAATGGTAAGCCTTTACCAGATGCTACTCGTGAAGTAGCAGGTGCGATCGGCTATCTAGAATGGTATGCAGAGGAAGCTAAGAGAATTTATGGGGAAACAATTCCTGCATCTGCAGCTGATAAACACTTAATGGTCATTCGCGAACCTGTTGGGGTATGTGCAGCTATTACACCATGGAATTTCCCGTTATCGATGATTACAAGAAAAATTGCACCTGCACTTGCTGCAGGTTGTACGATTGTTTTAAAACCGGCTGACTTAACTCCTCTTTCGGCGATAAAAGTATTCGAATGCTTTCATGAAGTTGGACTACCTGCTGGAGTTGCAAACCTGGTAATTGGCCCAGCTGAAGAAATTGGAAACGAGATGACGAGTAACCCAGACGTTCGTAAAATCACATTTACTGGCTCGACGCGTGTGGGGAAAAAACTTATCCGTGATTCGTCTGATACAGTGAAGAAAATATCAATGGAGCTTGGTGGACACGCACCGTATATTGTGTTTGAGGATGCTGATATTGACGCAGCAGTTAATGGTATCTTAGTGTCTAAGTTTATTAACTCAGGTCAAACTTGCATCAGCACCAACCGGATTTACGTAGCAGAAACTATAGCTGATGAATTCTCGGGAAAGTTAGCTGAAAAGGTATCTAAATTAGTTGTAGGAAATGGATTAGAAGATGGCGTAAATGTCGGTCCAGTAATTAATAAAGTGGCTCTTGAAAAAGTGAAAAGTCAAGTAGAAGACGCTGTGAAACATGATGGTAAAGTAATTGCAGGTGGTAATGTATTTACATTAAATAATGGTAGCGGTTACTTCTTTGAGCCCACAGTTATTCAATATGCAAGCGATAATATGAAGATTACAACAGAAGAAACATTTGGACCAGTTGCACCAATTTATACATTTAAGACGGAAGAAGAGGTAGTTGAAAGAGCAAACCATCCTGAATATGGTCTTGCAGCTTATTGTTATACGCGAGACATTGGGCGAGGCTTACGAATGATGCGTGCTTTAGAGTTCGGAATTGTTGGTATTAATGATCCAGCTCCAGTGGTTGTACAAGCTCCGTTTGGTGGTATGAAGGAAAGTGGAATGGGGAAAGAAGGCGGTTGGTACGGACTTGAGGAGTACTTGGAGAAGAAGTTTGTATCGATTTATTTAAAATAATAAAAAATGTTACTAATCTAGGTAACTAATTATATTGTAGTAGACTTATCTACATTCTCCATGTCTCCCATACATAGTTTCTAAAGAATGTATGGGAGACAATCTACACAATTAATAAAGTAATAAACTTTAATTTAATTCCAATAAAATAAGAGGGTGAATTTATTATGTCTCAAGTAAATTTAAAAAATAATGGACAAGAAATAGTTGTCCGCAATATTTTAAAAGAGGATCTTGCTGAAGTTGCCTCACTTTCTATGAAGTGTTTTGGACCTGATATGGCATTAAAATATGAGCATTTTGAAAGTCAGATTGAGTTGTTTCCAGAAGGTCAAATTTGTCTAGAATATAACGGTAAAATTGTAGGAACCGCTTTAAGTCTAATTGTAAATTTTGAAGATTACGGAGATAGTCACTCATATTTTCAAATCTGTGATTTAGGATTTATTCGAAATCATAACCCTAATGGTAGAAACCTATATGGTATTGAAATTGGAGTACACGAAGATTTTAGAGGGTTACAATTGGGGCGTCATTTGTATGATGGCCGAAAAAGCATATGTGAGAAACTTAACTTAGAAAGTATCTTAGTAGGTGGTCGTATACCTTTTTACTATAAATATGCTGAGCAGATGAGTGCAGATGAGTATGCACTAGAGGTAATGAAAGGGAAAATATATGATCCTGTATTAACATTCCAAATGAAAAACGGATACGTATTAAATAAAGTAATGCCAGGCTATTTACCTGGGGATGTTGAGTCGTTAGAATATGCAACACTTTTGGAATGGAAAAATCCAGTTTACAAGCTTAAATTAGTATGAGTCTTTTGTCCGTTATGTTCGCCTATTTTAATAGGCGAACAGTGGATGCCCATTGTTTTTTGAGATTATTTAACTTCTTTAGTTGTGTAAGCGCTTTCAAAAGATTGTTGTAAGAGTTCCATTAGAAGTAAATCTTAGGTAAAGAGAGGAGTTATAAATGGTTATCGCTGATAAAGTTATTTCGAGTGAAGCAGTATTTACAGGTTTAGAAAATGAAGCAAAGCCAGCTGCTATTGCGATTAAAGGTAACAAAATCATTGCGGTAGGTTCGATGGAGAAAATAAAACCATTTATAGGTTTAGACACGAAGGAATATCATTATGGCAACCAACTCATTATGCCAGGATTTCATGATGCGCACCTTCATCTCATGTTTGGTAGTCTTTTCTCGCATGCAAGTATCAATTTATCGGATGCTCATTCGGAAGAAGAAGTTGCTAGTTTAGTAAAGCAATTCTCGGAAAACGTGCATGCTGATGAGTGGATTATAGGCTATGGATGGGATCATACAAATTGGGCAGAAAAATGCCTGCCGACACGTTTTTCTTTAGACAAAGTAGTTCCTAATCGCCCGATTATTCTTTTCCACGCTGAAGGTCATTATTCGTGGGTTAATAGTTTAGCACTTGAAAATGCTAGGGTTACAAATGAAACTGAAGACCCTCCTAATGGTACGATTCAAAAAGATGAAAATAATGAAATCACAGGAATTCTTCTTGAAACAGCAATGAATTTAGTTGTGGATATTGCTCTCGCATTTCCGGATAAACGGAAAGAAGAATTGTTTGAAGAGTTCTTAAAAAAATCAGCTCAATTAGGCATTACATCAGTAAATGATTTGTTTGCAAGTAGTTTTGATAAGTTAAATAGTTTCGATATGTATAAGGCATATGATGAAGCTGGAAAACTTACGACTCGAATTCATCTTTACCCTGAGTTAAATGATGATATAGATAGAGCGATAAGCTTGCGTGAAAAGTACAATTCCGAAAAATTACAGCTTGCAGGACTTAAGCAGTTTATTGATGGCGTTGTAACTGGACATACCGCATACATGTTAGATCCTTACTTAGACAAACCTATAACACGAGGGAGTACTGCTTTTCCTGTAGAAACGATCAAAAACTGGGTGACAAAAGCGGACAAAGAAGGATTTCAAATTCGCTTCCATACAATTGGTGATGGTGCAGTTAGGCTTGCTCTAGATATTTTTGAAGCAGCAAGGATGGATAATGGTGTGAGAGATTCACGACATGCGCTAGAGCATATTGAAGTGATTCATCCGACAGATATTAAGAGATTTAAAGAATTGGGGGTTGTTCCATCTGTACAGCCTTCTCATCTAGCGTTGATGCCAAAAGAAAGTCATACTTTGCGTGTCGGTAAAGAGAAAGACCCTTATACGTATTTATGTAAAACGTTATACGATGCAGTCGAGTATATTGCTCTTGGTACAGACTATCCAATAGCAACATTAGATCCTTTTAAAGAAATTTTTCATGCGATTACGAGACTAGACTTTACTGGTGATTATGAGTGGAATAGTCAAGAGCAGATAACACTCGCAGAAGCGTTGAAAGCGTATACAAAAGGCTCAGCATACAGCACATTCAGAGAAAAAGATTTGGGTACATTAGAAGTTGGAAAATTAGCAGATATTATTGTACTAGATAAAAACCTCTTTGAAGTAGAAAATAAAGAAATTCTTCAAACGAAAGTTTTGTTAACAATTATGGATGGTGAAGTAGTTTATAGTGAATCAGTCTACTATCCTACTATTTTAGTTAATTGATCATTTTACCGGGAAGATTTTTTTATCTTTATTCAACAGAAAACTCCCACCTCTATAGGTGGTGAGATGAATACGATTTTGGTACCTTTTCAGTGGGTGTCCAAACACCTACTGAAATAGAGGAACTCAGTCTAAGAACGCCACGTCCTGTGGCAACGACTGAGTGACCAACATCTTGTTGGCCCAAAGCCTCCGGCGGATGTCACGGATTTTTTTAAGGAATGAATTGTGGTGGCACAATTCAAAATCCGGACACAATTCCGCCAAGGCGTAATTGATTACTATTCGAGGAGTGAAAAAAATAAAACATCCAGTTAATTTGTCTAGATCGCTTTCTTTAACGTCTGTTGTTGTTACTGGGATGGCCTTTATGGCTTTAACTACAGTGTTTAGCACATACGGCATAGCCTCTAAAATATCTCATGGTATGGTCGCTGGATCGTATGTAATTGCATTAATTGTGATGATGTTTACGGCTCATAGTTATGGTCAAATGGCAAAAGCGTACCCCATTGCGGGATCTGCCTATACCTATGCGCAAAAAGCTATTAATTCTCATGTTGGTTTCTTAGTGGGATGGGCAATTTTAATGGATTATCTCTTGATCCCAATGGTTAACTTTTTACTATTTGGTATTTTCTTCTCAGCTGCTATACCTGAAGTTCCACAGTATGTTTGGATACTTACATTAGTAGTTCTTGTGACGTTTGTAAATGTTAGAGGTGTAAAGTTAAGCGCAAATATCAACATGATTGTAGTAGGCTTATCGGTATTATTTCTAATTGTCTTTTGCATCTTATCAGTTAAATCAATAGTAACTGGAACCGGGACTGGCATTTTATTTAACCTTGATCCCTTTATTAATACTGAGGAGTCATTTAAGTATATAGTTGCTGGTGCTGCACTATTATGTTTCTCTTTCCTCGGTTTTGATGCAGTTTCTACTTTTTCAGAAGAAGTAAAAAATCCGGAGAAAAACATACCGCGTGCAATATCTTTAGTAACAATAATTGGTGGATTATGTTTTGTAGTCGTATCTTATTTTGCACATAATGTTTGGCCAGATTATACGAGTTTTAAAGATGCAGATTCTGCTTCCTATGAAATTATTTTCCTAGTAGGCGGGAATGCCCTACAAGCAGCATTCCTAGCAAAAACTGCAGTGGTTGTATTTGGTTCCGCGTCCGCATCTCAAGCAAGTGCCGCACGTGTATTATACGCAATGGGAAGAGATGGACAATTACCTGAAAAATTTTTTGGAAAACTAAATAAAAGAACGAGAACCCCGGTTAACAACATTTTATTAATTGGTCTTTTATCATTATCTTCATTGTTTTTAAGTCTAACCATTGTCGCGTCTTTCATTAACTTTGGCGCCCTACTTGCATTTACTGCTGTGAATCTATCCGTTGTTTTTTTATATTACGGTAAGCGAAAAGAACGCTCCTTAAAGGGGATTATCTTCTATTTGATTTTTCCATTAATCGGAGCAGTACTTACAACTTGTTTGCTTTTCAACCTAGATGTTTATTCGATTGCTCTTGGTAGTGTTTGGTTAGGAATTGGTGTTATTTATTTATTATTTATGACAAAAGGTCTTAAGCATAAACCACCAGTGCTCAATACAGATCAAATTAATTAGTCGCAATTTAAAACATTAATGAAGCAGCTAAAAATATGTAAAGGGGATGGATGAATGACAGATAACACTACGCTCAAAAGGTCATTAGGTGTTTGGTCAATTGTTGCACTGGGATTAGGATATATGACGCCTACAGTGGTCTTTGATACGTTTGGAATTGTATCAAAATTAACAAATGGTGTAGTACCAATGGCGTATTTAGTCGCCTTGTTAGTGATGGTATTGACAGCGATTAGTTATGGAAAGATGGTACAGGTATTCCCGGCTGCTGGTTCAGCATATACATACACCCGGGAAACAATGGGGTCTCACCTAGGATTCCTCGTAGGATGGGCATCGTTATTAGATTATTTATTATTACCGTTAGTTAATGCATTAATTATTCGAATATATATGGAATCTCTGTTTCCGAATGTACCTGTTTGGATTTGGGTTTTTACTTATGTCATTGTAGTTACTGCAATTAATGCTTATAGTATGGAATCAACATCCAGCTTAAACTTTATACTCGTTGTTTTCACGATTTGTTTAATAGGTATCTTCATAATACTTGCTTCTGTACAACTTTATCAAGGTATGGGAAATGGTACTTTATTCACGATTCATCCACTATCACATGAAAATGTGAAATTAATAGCCGTTTTAACTGGGGCAACAGTAGTAGCTTTCTCGTTTATCGGTTTCGACGCAATAACAATGTATACGGAAGAAGCAAAGGATACATCAACAGTTCCTAGAGCAATCCTTCTAACTGTTTTAATCGGTGGGGGTATTTTCTTTATTGCTTCTTATTTTACACAAGCATTATTCCCGGATGTTTCTGTGTTCGAAAATGTAGATGATACATTGCCGGAAATTGGTTTATATGTAGGAGGGAAGTTATTCCAACTGCTTTTCATTGCAGGAGCTTTCGCTGCTACTGTAGCTTCAGGGCTTGCATCTCACGCAAGTGCATCTCGTTTGCTGTTTGTTATGGGCAGAAATGGTGTACTTCCTAAAAAAACTTTCGGATACTTACACCCTAAATTTAGAACGCCTGTTTTTACGATTGTTTTGACGGGAATCGTATCATTATTTGCAATAGGACCAAATTTAGAATTAATTGCTTCAGTCATTAACTTTGGGGCATTAATTGCATTCACATTCGTTAACCTATCTGTTATTGTTCATTTCTATATTCGTCAGAAAAGGAGATCAGGCAGTGAAACCTTTAAGTACTTAATTATGCCTTCTTTCGGAGCATTAGCTACTGGAGTTCTTTGGTATCATTTACACGCTGATGCATTTATAGGTGGAATCGTTTGGCTTATAATCGGAATCATTTACATGCTGTTTATAACAAGATTCTTTAAAAAAGAACTTGGAAGCATGGACTCTATTGATGACTTGGAGTCATTAGATAAAGAGATTTTTAATGAAGATAAGATTAAAGTCTTGAATTAACTATTTAGAGGATGAGAATCTCTTAGATAATCTTCCTCTTTTTAATGACACAAGAAGTAAATAAAGGAGTGATTGCTTTGAAAGAAAAAATCCGACTGTATATAGAAGAAAATAAAGAAGAATTATTTAAAACAATTCAAGATGTCGTACGTATAAAAAGCGTTGTTGGTAATGAACAAGAGATGCAAGTATACATGAAAAAAAAATATGAAGAACTTAACTTGATTTTGCATGAGATTGAACCAAAATATGAGAAGGTTTCAGCTCATGAAGCGTTTATTGATTCAGGTATTCCGTTTGAAGACCGAAAAAATATTATTGGAATACATAAAGGTGTCTCCAATGGTAAGTCATTAACGATTCATGGGCATGTAGATGTTGTTTCTCCAGAACCATATTCAAACTGGACGATGGACCCATGGAGTGGAGATATTATTGGAAACAAGTTATACGGTCGAGGCTCTGCCGATATGAAAGCAGGACTTATTTCAAATTGGTTCGCATTGAAAACATTAATTGATTTAGGTTATCCAATTGCTGGAGAGGTTCAGCTACATTCAGTAATAGAAGAAGAAGCTGGTGGTGGAGGCGGAGCTTTAGCATGCTTGGAGGAAGGCTTCGTAACAGATGGGTACATTTCGACAGAGCCACATAATTTGAATATGACAATAAGTCATGGGGGGATTATGTATTTCCGAGTGTACGTAAAGGGAAGAACAGCGCATGCTGGTTTAGCGCATGAAGGCATAAATGCTATTTCAAAAATGATGAAAATCCTTAGTGCGCTGGATGAATTAAGTGAATGGCGTGCTAAAAATGTTAAGTTTGATTTATTTGAAAAGGGGTCTGGACAGTCCGTTCACTTAAACTTAGGTGTACTAAAAGCTGGGGACTGGGTATCGACAGTTCCAGGGGAAGCGATCCTCGAAGGAAGAATTGGTTTTATCCCAGGGGAAACTCGCGAAGAAATTAAGCAACTAGTACAAGACACGATTATGAAATCTGTCTTAGGCGATGAGTGGATGGATAAAAATCCACCTGTTATAGAGTGGTTTGGATGGTCAACGGAGCCATGGTACCAAGATCCTGAGAACCCTTTTGTAAAATTATTCATCGAAAATGCAGAAGATGTTATGGGGCATAAAGTAATAATGGTTGGGAGAGCTGGAGGAAATGATGCACGATTTACTCAGTATTACGGAAAACAAGGATTGTGCTTTGGGCCAATTGGAGAAAATATGCATGGACCAGATGAATGTGTTCATTTAGATAGCGTAGTAGAAGTAGCTAATGTTTTGGCAAATTATATTATTAAGTGGAGCGAGAGTTAATCATCGTTAACTTTTGGGAATATCCATTTCAAACTAATATAGTATCTCTCATAATGCTTCTAACTTGGGTAGCTGAATGATTAGGAATATTGTGGAAAAAGGGGTTTAATGCAATTACACTAAAAAAACTTTTAATCGGGATTAGTGTGGAAAATGATTTGATAAAACAAATCTCTCTTAACAATTAAATCGACGAAACAATTCCTGTATTCAAAATTAATTGAAAATTAAATTAATTCATTTTCGAGATGTAAGTAAATCACATTTTAGTAGTTGGCTAGCTTATTGTTTATTAATTGTGAGTGTATTGTTTAAAAACATTTAAAAGAGAGGATGTATTTTTATGAAAAGAAATTATTCTGTTGAAGAACTTAAAGTGTTAGACCAAAAGCATTTTCTACACCCTACTTCACCAGTAAAGACGGAAAATGGACCGGGATTTATTTTTACAGAAGGAAAAGGTGTTTATCTGTATGATATTACAGGTAAAAAAGTTATTGATGGTATGTCTTCACTTTGGAATGTGAATATCGGACATGGTAGAACAGAACTCGGTGAAGTAGCGAAGGAACAAATGGATAAATTAGCCTTCAGTTCTTGTTTTGCAACGTTTAGTAATGAGCCTGCTATTCTATTAGCAAAAAAGTTAGCAGAATTAGCACCTGGTGATTTAAATACTACATTTTTTACGTCCGGTGGTTCCGAATCCAATGATAGCGCCTATAAATTGGCTCGTCATTATTGGATATTAAAAGGGGAAATTTCTCGAAAAAAAATTATCTCAAGATCGAGATCTTATCACGGGGTGGCAATCGGTGCTACAAGTGCGACGGGTTTAAAAGGATTTCGTGATTTTACAAATTCGAATGCACCGGATTTTCTATTCGTAGATCATTTTTCCATACAGGCTTTACGTGATTTGATTGAAACTGAAGGTCCAGAAACAATAGCTGCTTTCATCACCGAGCCAGTACAAGGTGCAGGGGGCGTGCATGTTGCACCGGATAATTATTTCAAAGAAATTCGTGAAATTTGCAATGAGTACGGTATTTTGATGATAACTGATGAAGTTATCACAGGATTTGGTAGGACGGGTAAGTTCTTTGCGATGGAACATTTTAATGTGGTACCGGATATGATGTGCTTTGCAAAAGGTGTTACTAGTGGATATGCACAATTAGGTGGTGTAATGATCTCAGAGAAAATACACCAAGAATTTTCTGAGTTATCAGAAGGAACTATATTGCATGGATACACTTATAGTGGTCATCCAATGGCTTGTGCAGTTGGGTTGAAAAACATTGAAATTATAGAGAAAGATAATTTAGTAGCAAATGCAGAAATTCGTGGTAAAGAGCTATTAGCAGGGTTAAAAGTATTACAAGCGAAGTATCCATTTATTGTAGATGCAAGAGGTTTAGGTTTAATGGCAGGTATAGAAATCTCTTATGAAGGAAGGCTCCTCGCTCCGCAAATAGTGTCAGAGGCAGCAAAGTTGGGATTAATATGTCGCTCTGTTGTACTAGATGCTCAAGATATTGTTGTATTTTCACCACCATTATCAATAAGCCAAAAGGAGTTAAGAGATTTATTAGATATTCTAGAAAAGGCGATTCAAGAAGTAGAGAATCAGGTATTGGCAAATAAGTTGTAATACGAAAGGTGAGGTAATTATAATGAGGAAAAATTTATTTATCAATGGGGATTGGGTGGAAGCAGCAGAGTATACAGAATTATGCTCTCCATATAGTAGCGAAGTCATTGCAGAAATACCGAAGGCAAATGTCGAGGAAGTAGAAGCAGCTTTAGTAGCTGCCGATGCTGCACGTAAAACGATGGCGAATATGCCTTTGTATAAGCGTGCGATTATTCTTGAAAAATTAGCTTCTTTATTAGAAGCACGTGCTGAAGAAGCAGCAGAGCTAATAGCACTAGAAGCAGCCAAGCCTATTTCAACCGCCAAAGCTGAAGTTCAGCGTACAATTCAAACGTATAAATTTGCTGCTGAAGAAGCAAAGCGAATACACGGAGAAACAATTCCTGTGGATGCTGCCCCCGGTGGAGACGGGCGCATTGCCTATACGGTTCGTGAACCATTAGGCATCGTGGCAGCTATTACACCTTTTAATTTCCCAATGAATCTAGTAGCTCATAAAGTAGGGCCAGCAATAGCATCAGGTAACACGGTTGTATTAAAACCTGCAAGTCAAACACCATTAACTTCCTATTTTATTGGTGAATTATTAGAAGAGGCAGGATTACCGAAGGGTGCGTTAAATATCGTTACTGGTGCAGGTTCTTTAATTGGTAACAAATTAGTCACGGATAATCGCGTGAAAAAGATTTCTTTTACAGGTAGCCCCGCTGTAGGTATTGGCATACGCAATCAAGCAGGTCTTAAGAAAGTAACGCTTGAATTGGGTTCTAATGCGGCTGTTATTATCGATGAAAATGTTGATATTGATAAATTAATTCCACGTGTCGTTTCCGGTGCATTTGCATTCCAAGGGCAGGTATGTATTTCAGTTCAACGAATCTATGTTCACGAAAAAATGTATGATTTGTTTGTAGATAAATTTGTAACAGCTACAAAAGAGTTGAAACTTGGTGATCCCCTAGATCCTACAACGGATGTTTCAGCCTTAATTAGTCCACAAGATGTAAAACGAACATTAAGTTGGATTGAAGAAGCAAAGGGGCAAGGGGCAATTATTGCAACTGGTGGAGAATCTGAAGGGAATATCTTACAACCTACCGTACTATTAAATGTAAAACCGGAGCAGAAGGTTTCCTGTCAGGAGGTATTCGCACCAATCGTATCTATTATGAAGTTTTCATCTATTCAAGAGGCATTTGAACAAGTAAATGACTCCAAATATGGTTTGCAAGCTGGTGTTTATTCAAATAATATCCATGTTGCTTTACAGGCAACGCAAAAACTCCATGTAGGTGGTGTCATTATAAATGATATTCCTACATTCCGTTTAGATCATCTACCATATGGTGGCGTAAAGGAAAGTGGTATGGGAAGAGAAGGGCTGAAGTATGCAATTGAGGAAATGACAGAAATGAAACTTGTAGTTATAAACCAAAACTAATAAAAAAATAGGTAGGAGGAAATATAATGATAATTGGTGTACCTAAAGAAATAAAAAATAATGAAAATCGAGTAGGAATTACTCCAGCAGGTGTTGTGGCTTACAAAAAAGGTGGTCATGAAGTAATAATTGAATCGAGTGCAGGGCTAGGTAGTGGATTTACAGACCAAGATTATTTAGATGTAGGCGCTCAAATTACTAAATCGACTAAGGAAGCTTGGGATGTTGATATGGTGATTAAAGTGAAGGAGCCGATTCAGGAGGAGTACAAATATTTTAAAGAGAATCTAATTCTCTACACATACCTACATTTAGCTCCAGAGCCAGAATTAACGAAAGCTTTGCTTGAAAGTAAAGTTACTGGAATTGCTTATGAAACAATTCAATTAGATTCAGGTGCCTTACCGTTATTAACGCCAATGAGTGAAGTTGCAGGCCGAATGTCTGTACAAATTGGTGCACAGTTTTTAGAAAATTCCAAAGGAGGAAAAGGGGTTCTCTTAGGTGGTATACCTGGTGTTGCACCTGGAAATGTAGTGATTATAGGTGCTGGAGTTGTCGGGACGAATGCTGCGAAAATGGCAGTAGGATTAGGTGCAAACGTAACAATTTTAGACGTTAATATTACACGCTTAAGTCAAATAGATGATATGTTCCAAGGACGTGTTCGTACACTTGCATCAAATACCTACAATATCGCTGAAGCAGTGAAAACAGCAGATTTGTTAATTGGTGCTGTGCTAATTCCAGGTTCACGTGCACCACAATTAGTTTCAAAAGAAATGATTCAAACGATGCAAAAGGGGTCTGTTGTAGTGGATGTAGCGGTAGATCAAGGGGGTTCTATTGAAACAATTGATCGAATTACTACTCATAGTAATCCTACTTATGAAGTATACGGGGTTGTGCATTACGCAGTTGCGAATATGCCAGGTGCTTGCGCGCGTACCTCAACAATGGGCTTGTCAAATGTAACTGTTCCATACGGTTTGCAAATAGCTAATAAAGGCTATCGCCAAGCTGCTTTAGATAATCCTGTTTTAGCGAAGGGGATAAACGTAGTAAATGGAAAAATAGTATATAAAGCGGTAGCTGATGCACATGGATTACCATATACGGATCTACAAGTAGAATTAGCAGCAGATTCAACTTCGGCGTTAGCAGTTAAATAGAATAAGAGAAATAATGTTATTTGATATGAACAGAAGGTGAAAATTGGTAGGGAACGTACGTAATCTACCAAGCTTTCACCTTCTTTTCTATTTTTAAATTTCGATAATTTTCAAAACACATGAAAGAGCTAGATTATGCGTAAGACCGTAATCAAATAACGAATATAAACAACCAGGCACCTCCGGTACGATAGACGTAACAATTAAAGGAGGTGCTTTTTAATTATTATTTTCTTTATCATTTGCTTTGGATATGGGGCAAGTGCATTAACCTTTGCAGCTGTACGTCAATCTTTTAAACTTGAAGAATCAGGAATTGTTTCAGGGATTGCGAATACGGGTGGCTTTCTAAGTGCTGTATTGCTACCCATC
This sequence comes from Lysinibacillus sp. NPDC093692, assembly GCF_050280125.1. Taxonomy (NCBI): domain Bacteria; kingdom Bacillati; phylum Bacillota; class Bacilli; order Caryophanales; family Bacillaceae; genus Lysinibacillus; species Lysinibacillus sp. NPDC093692. The sequence goes on along the minus strand of NZ_JBNNUW010000009.1, from coordinate 130,907 downwards.
ATTTTTGGCTATATATTGGATCATTTTCAATCAACTTCAGGAAATCTATTTGATGGATATTACTATGGTTTCATCACGCCGGTTATCTTCTCCATCGTTGGTTTGATTGGCGTGATTTTATTTAAGGAAAAACGTCAGAGCTTTAATAAGAATAATAAACAGGGGTAAAGAGCATGAAGCAAAGCAACCATTCTTTTGCTCTTGTTTTTTATTCCTTTATCAACCTGATTTATAGGGTAGAGGCTTATCACCAAAGTTGTGGATGACATTTTTTAAAATATATGCCCTGTATTACTTGCTCTTCGTTCCGGCTGGGCGCCCCCAGGAATCTTTCTCTGTGCGAAAGCGTAGCGACAGCAACAACAAATGTTTTCTGTAGCGTTAGCTACAAAGCGCCCAGTCGGAAGAGCCAAAAAAGGAGTTTGTCTCAGACGCAAGAGACAACTCTTTTCTTAGTATTGAAAAACAAAATGATCAAGGTAATCTTTGTGAATGTTTTCGTGTCGAGCCCCAAAATAGAATCACTAAAGCTCCTTTCGTTCGTTTTATAGGAATACTTTGAAGATTTATCGAAACAAAATCGATCTTTATCGAAACTATTTGAGCTTTTATCGAAACAAAATCTCATTTTATCGAAACTATTTGGGCTTTTATCAAAAACAAGCTCTTTCTATCAAAGAAATCAACCACACGTTTTGATGAAGAGCCAGGGTATATAAAAACAGTAAGATATTAGGTATAATTATTATTTAAGAAAAGAAAAATTATGATTAGATTAAATCTAGTATAGAAGGGGGAGAAAACTTAAATTGACAAATAATAATAAAACGGTTATTCGTTCTATGGATATATTAAATTTATTTATCGATCATACTGAACTGTCATTTCAAGAAGTAATTGAGCTATCAGGAATTCCTAAAACCTCTGCTTTCCGCATGTTGAAATCTTTTGAGGAAATGGAATTTTTAGAGAAGGGAACTGATGCAAAATATAGGTTAGGTGTTCTCTTCCTTAAATTTGGACATCTAGTATCTATGCGCCTAGATGTGCGGAAAATTGCAGAACCAATTATGAATGAGTTACATAATGATGTAAAAGAAGCGATTAATTTAATCGTTCGTGATGGTGACGATGCTGTTTATATCGAGAAAATAGATACGAAGCAAAAAGTTCGACTCTACACAGCTATTGGTAGAAAAAGTCCTCTTTATGCAGGAGCATGCCCTCGTGCTGTATTATCCTTTTTACCGGATGCAGACATAAAGGAATATCTCGAATCGGTAGAACTTAAATCATTTGCAATGGGGACGATCACGGGAAAGGAAAGGCTTTTTGAAACGATTGTGCAGGCTAGAGAACTTGGTTATACAATCAGCCATTCAGAATTAGAAAATTATACATCTGCTGTTGCAGCACCGATTTACGATCATAAAGGGGAAGTCGTTGCGGCAATGAGTATTGCGGGACTAGAAACCAATTATCAAGGGGAAAACGTTGAAATTTTCGTCGATAAACTTAAAAAGGCTACCGCACAAATTTCTAAACAATTAGGGTATGAACAGCTTTAAAAAATGGGTAGTCTCAAAAGTTGTTTGAGATTACCCATTTTGTGTTGGAGTTGCTGATTTTTAGAAAATATTATTATCTAAATATGCTATAACCTTTTTAAACGGAGCCCAAATGCTAATTCATTTCGTTTTCTTTCTTGATGAATTAATGCCAATTGAGCTTCTTCAAGAGTGACCTCTTTAAAATAGATTCGACCATTTGTTTGCATTTGTGCTAATGATGGTAAATCGGCAGCAATCACTTGAGCTATTTTAGGATATCCACCAGTTGTTTGACGATCTGCCATTAAAATAATTGGTTGCCCATTGGAGGGCACTTGAATCGTTCCAAATGTAACTCCTTCCGATAATAATTCAAATGGCTCTTTTAATTGAATAGCTTCTCCTTCTAATCGATAGCCCATTCGATCTGCGTGTGTTGTGATGGTGTAAGGTGTTGAAAGAAATTTTTTTAAACTCTCCTCATCGAAATGCTCATATTCAGAGCCTCTTATAAAGCGGATTGTTTGTGTTTTTTTTAATGAAACAAAGGATGTGTAATCAGCGGACCAAGGAAGGTACGTTGGTTCTTTTTTTAATTGTTCAAAAAGAGCCTCTCCTAACTCTGATCGTCTATCTAATTCAAAGACATCATTCTTCAGTAATTTTCTTCCTTGAAATCCTCCAATTCCAGCACGTATGTAGGTGCTTTTACTGTTCATCACTTCGGGCACTTGAATTCCGCCACTAATCGATACGTAAGCTCGGCAACCACTAATCGCAGTATTAAATTTCAAAACAGATCCTTTTTGAATTAAAAGTGGTCGCCACATTGGTGCTTCTTTGCCGTCTATTGTAGGTTGCAAATTACCACCTGTAATAGCGATCAGTTCATCCGTTTCGAATAAAAGGGATGTTCCATAAAGTGTCACCTCAAGAGCGCCTTCTCCTTCCGAATTACCAACAAGTAAATTCGCAATTCGTAAGGAATTTGAATCCATTGCTCCTCCGACGATAATACCAAACTTTTGTAGCCCATATCTTCCTAGGTCTTGAATGGTTGCCAGCATACCTGGCTGTAATACTTTTATGCCCATGTTTTCATCTCCCAGTCGCTCTTATATTCTTCCAACGAAATTGGTACAAACTGAATTCGATCACCAGGTTGTAATAAGGTTGGAGGAGATTGTTCAGGTAGAAACAAACGAGAAGGTGTTCGTCCGATAATTTGCCATCCCCCTGGAGTTTCTAATGGATAAATACCTGTTTGATTTCCCGCAATTCCAACAGACCCCGGAGTAATCGATAACCGTGGTGTTTCTTTACGAGGTGTTGCTATTCGTTTGTCCATTCCTCCCATAAACGGAAAACCTGGAGCAAAGCCTATCATGTAAACAAGATATTCCACAGAAGAATGAATGTTAATCACTTCATTAGGTGTTAAACCATGATAAGAGGCTACAAATTCTAAATCTGGTCCCATTTCACCACCATATACTACAGGGATTTTTACGACACGTGCCTTCGTTGTTTCAACTATGTGAGATTGATTCATTAAAGAAAGAATTGTTGCTTTCACCTTTTCGTAAGGCATTTCGCCTTCTTTTCCTATATTTGAAAAGTATACTTCAATCGGATTGTAATAAACCGTCACATTATTATAGGCAGGTACAACTTCGATGAATCCTTTAAACGGATTTCTCTCTAATAAGTTCAATATATTTTTAACTTTGTTGTGATTTGCCTCACTGATTCCTTCACCTACATGTATAACTAGTGCAGAATCACTCAAAGGTCTTATCTGTACATTCTCTTTTAAATTCATCATAAAAACCATCTCCTGAAGTTTCGTAATTCGGTATGTAAGTTTTAAATAACGGATTATTAATATTATATTTAAACAATAAACGAAAACAAGTTTAATTTAAATGAAAATTTCAAAAAAAAAATTCTTTCTCAAAATTTTAAATTTATACTTTTCAGTAATAATAAAATATGATAAGATTTTTTTAAATTTCAAAACTTAAGTTCCGAATATCGGTACAGAATGTTTGTAAACGTATTCAGTGTAACTATTTTAGTGGGAAGAAAATGGGGGAAGAAGATGTTTCGAGTTGATTTAAACTGTGATTTAGGGGAAAGTTTTGGTCGTTATCGACTTGGAGAGCAAGAAGAAATCTTAAAATATGTAACTTCTGCTAATATTGCTTGTGGATTCCATGCTGGAGATCCAACAGTCATGCGAGAGACAGTTAAGCTAGCCATTGCTAATGGTGTGAAAATCGGGGCACATCCAGGATTACCGGATTTAAATGGCTTTGGACGACGTGAGATGAACATCACACCACAGGAAGCCTATGATATGGTCATTTATCAAGTTGGAGCATTGCAAGGTTTTCTAACGACTTACAATGAAACGATGCAACATGTTAAACCACATGGAGCACTTTATAATATGGCTGCTAAAAATCCAGCGATTGCTGAGGCAATCGCACAAGCCATTTATGATATTTCACCTTCACTTGTGTTATTCGGTCTCTCAGGTAGTGAATTAACAAAAGCCGGAGAAAAAGTAGGGCTTCAAACAGCCCATGAAGTGTTTGCAGATCGTACCTATCAGAAGGATGGTTCTTTAACATCTCGTAAACAACCTGATGCATTGATTACCGATAAAGAACAAGCTGTGAATCAAGTTGTGAGAATGGTGAAAGAGGGAATTGTGCTGTCACAACAGAAAATCGATGTCCCATTACAGGCAAATACTATTTGTATTCATGGGGATGGGGAACATGCTGTAGAATTTGCAGAATATATTCATTCAAGATTAGCAGATCATCAAATATCAGTACGTGCAATCAAGGAGGGGTAAGCCAATGGTAGCAAAAAAATCGGAAGTTAGTGAAGCGGGAATCGAGCAAGAGAAAAAAGGTAAATTTGTTAAGAAAACAGCAAGTAAAAGTGTGTTAATAGGAGCTGCCTTTTTAATGGCTACCTCATCTATTGGACCAGGTTTTTTAACACAAACGACAGTATTTACACAGCAATTAGCGGCTAGCTTTGGATTTGTAATTTTAATCTCATTAATTCTAGATATTGTCGCACAGGTAAACGTTTGGCGAATCATTGCTGTTTCTGGCTTGCGTGGGCAAGAAATTGCCAATAAGGTGTTACCTGGATTAGGTGTTATCCTTGCAATTATGATTGTTACAGGTGGTTTAGCATTTAATATTGGGAACGTTGCTGGAGCTGGATTAGGGTTAAATGCAATGCTTGGCGTAAATCCAATTATGGGTGCCATTGTAAGTGCACTTTTTGCTATTTTTATATTTATCTATAAAGAAGCAGGAAAGGCAATGGACAAGGTTGCGCAAATTGCTGGCGGTGTCATGATTCTCCTCATGCTATTCGTTGCTTTTAAAACTTCACCACCTGTAGGAGATGCGATTGTAAACACCGTTTGGCCTAAAGAAATTAGCTGGTTTGCGATTGTAACTTTGGTTGGTGGATCAGTTGGGGGTTACATTACTTTTGCTGGTGGTCACCGCCTTTTGGACGCTGGCATCAAAGGACAAGAATCCTTGCCAGAAGTAACAAAAAGCTCTGTGACAGGGATATTGATTACTGGCGTAATGCGTATTGCTTTATTTTTAGCTGTTCTTGGTGTTGTTTCAAAAGGTTTAGTTATTGATCCTGCCAATCCACCTGCATCTGTATTCCAATTAGCTGCGGGTAATATCGGTTATCGTATGTTTGGTATGATTATGTGGGCTGCAGCGATTACTTCTGTTGTAGGTGCAGCTTATACATCCGTTTCATTTATTCGTTCATTCCACCCTAACATTGAAAAATATCATAATTGGGTGATTATAGCATTTATCGTCATTTCAACAACAACTTTTGCCTTGGTTGGAAAGCCTGTTAATGTGTTAATTTTGGTAGGTGCATTAAATGCACTAGTTTTACCATTATCACTTGGTATTATATTAGTTGCTGCACACAAAAAAGAAATTGTTGGTACATATAGGCATCCACGTTGGTTAACTGTCACTGGAGCAATGGTAGTTGTTCTTATGGGATATCTCAGCATTGTTACATTATTTGAAGAAATTCCAAAAATTTTTAGTTAATCTAACAACCAAACAACCATCCATGAGCATCTTTTCATGGATGGTTAATTTATCTTTATTCAGCAGAAGACTCCCACCTCTATAGTTGGTGAGATGAATGCGATTTTTGTACCTTTTCAGTGGGTATCCAAACACCTACTGAATAAAAATAAAAGCCTCCGGCGGATGTCACGGATTTTCAAAGGAATGAATTGTGCTGGCACAATTCAAAATCCGGACGCAATTACGCCAAGGCATAATTGATAAGGAGTGAATTGATGATGACAACATATAGTGCTTTAGAGCCGAATGAAATCCGAAAACTAATTCGCAATCAAGAAATTTCTGGACCAACTTCTGGCATGTCGATTGGGTTTACCCAAGCAAATTTAGTGATTTTGAAGAAGGAACATGCCTTTGACTTTCTACTATTTTGTCAGCGAAATCCAAAGCCATGTCCATTATTAGACGTGACAGAACCTGGATCATTTATACCTTCAAAAATTGCAAAAAATGCAGATATTCGCAAGGACATTCCGAAATATCGTATTTATCGGGATGGTATTTTAACTGAAGAAGTATTAGATATTACAGATTATTGGGAGGAAGATATGGTAGGTTTTTTAATAGGGTGTAGCTTTACATTTGAAACACCTCTTCTTGAAGCTGGTATTCCAATAAGACATATTCAAGAAAGTTGTAATGTGCCAATGTATAAAACAAATATCGCGTGTGAAAAAGCAGGTGTGTTTGAAGGACCGACTGTTGTCAGTATGCGCCCTATGACTCCAGAGGATGCCATTCGTGCAATCCAAATTACTTCGCGCTTTCCAAATGTACACGGTGCACCAATTCATATTGGTAGTCCAGAACAGATAGGTATTACGGATATTTCAAAACCAGATTTCGGCGATGCCGTGTCCATTAATTCAGGGGAAGTACCAGTATTTTGGGCTTGTGGCGTAACCCCTCAGGCAGTAGCAATGGAAAGTAAACCTTCTATTATAATTACCCATGCACCGGGTCATATGCTAATCACTGATATAAAGGAAACAAGTTTGAGCATACTTTAAGGAATGATCGAGGACGTCTATTTATAGTAAGCGTCAAGGGGATGGGACAAAACCAATTTCTGAAATCTAAAAAGCTGGTGAAGTTTTACGACGAGTAAAATTCCATCAGCTTTGATTTTTTTTATAAGGCTCTGTTAAATAATATTGTTGATTTTTAATATTTACAAAGGACTTCAGTATTTAGAAGTCCTTTGTACTCAATAAATTACATTCCTAAAACGGTAATGAACTTAGTTGAGACACTTTTTTCATTTATCCACGAATGAAATTCGGTAATCATCGAGATAAGCTGCTTCAAGTTTGTATCATAGTTTTTCAAAAATTCTTCCTCGGAATTGAGGAACAGAAACCCTATAACATCCTTCAGTGAATGTGGATTAGGATTATCAGATAGATATTGTTTCATTTTTTCTAATTCCCAAATAATTAACTTCCAAGTTTCTATATCTATTTCATTGGCATCATAATAATCGAATTTCTTATAGCACTTTTCGAAGGCAGGCATAATATAGCCAAAGTTTTCTTCTGTAAAGAAAATTGAAGATGTATTCCAACATTTTACTTTATACTTATCAGGAAGAATCTCTATATAACAATTGTCTTCCAAGGTACTTAAATCATAAGTTATTTCAATCATTTTATCACCCCTTTAAACAGTAAATCTCAATAATCTGAGCTTTTTATAAGTTGCATCTGTTGAGAATAGGCAACTATCAATCACCCTTTTTGCTTACCGAAATAGAATCATTACGGAATCTGATTACATCTAGGAATTGAAACCAACTCAAATAATGGTTGAGGTAGTTTGTTGCCACACCATTAAAACGGTTCATCCAGCCTTTCAGACGGCTATGATAGTTATTGGCATTTTGGAAATGGTAAAGTCCTTTTACTCGTTCCTTTCCATCCGACTTGGAGGGATAATGCTCTAACCCTTTATCTTTTGCATAGGTTTTGAAAGCCCGCTAAGTATCTGTACAAAGGGTATTCGATTAGGATAACTTGGCACTTTTGTCCTTTTTTATATAACCATTATAGAACGAAGGTTCGTTTTATTCAAATATCAACATAAACGAAAATGAGGATTGATTTCTTTAGTGGATGGCTAAAATAACAAAAAAGTGGATGGTACATTACAATTGAAATAATATTAATATATAATTTTTTATCAGGAGTAACACTGTTATAAGAAGAAAATGCAAGTTTTAAGGAACTAATGAGGTGTATATATATGGATTGGAAACCTGATAGAAAAGCGAAAAAGGCGATCTATAAACAACTCGCAGAATATATTGAAAAGGGCATTGCAGATGGTACATTTCCACCTGATAAACCATTACCATCAGAGAGATATTTAGCGAGTGCTTTAAATTTAAATAGAAGTACTGTCGTTCATGCATATGACGAATTAGAATCGATGGGGCTAATTGAACGGACTAGAGGAAGCGGTACTACCATTAGTAAAGATATATGGGGTATAACAAAAAAGCGGATTCCTAGTTGGAATAGGTATATTGAGGCGGGTTCTTTTCTGCCGAGTCAACCTGTCACGCAAAAAATAAGAAAAGAAGCTGTTGAACATAAAATAATAAATTTAGCTTCCGGTGAATTGTCAGAAGAGCTTTTCCCCAAAAAAATTTTAAGCGAGATAACGTCAACACGTTCTTTTATTGGAAGCCTTGGATACGATCATCCACAGGGGAATGAAATCCTTAGAACTACTATTGCAAAACACGTGAAAAAAAGTCGAGGGATCGAAACTAAACCTTCTTCAATACTTATAACATCAGGAGCGCAACAAGCATTACATTTAATTGTGCAATGTTTGTTAAAGCCTGGAGATGCAATAGCAATAGAAGATCCTTCCTACAATTATAATCTTCCAATTTTCAAATCAGTAGGTATACAAATACATTATCTACCTGTCGATAAGGATGGAATAAACCCAGAAGATTTGGAGTTATTATATAAAAAACACCGAATCAAAATGATTTTTTTAAATCCATATTTTCAAAATCCAACGGGCTCCTTATTGAATAAAAAGAAAAAAGAAGCGATTTTAGACATATCCTCAAAGCTTGGAATTCCAGTAGTAGAAGATGATCCTTATAGTTTAACAGCTTTTTCAGGAGATAAAATCTCTACCCTAAAATCAATGGATAGGAATGGCAACGTATTATACATTAGTTCTTTGTCCAAAATTGTTGCCTCAGGATTAAGAATAGGGTGGATTATTGGCCCAACATCGGTGATTGAAAGGTTATCCGATGCGAAACAACAAATCGACTTCGGTCATTCTAGCTATACACAATGGGTAGCGAATGATTTTTTAGAATCAGAAAATTTTCAAATTCATATAAAAAGTTTAATTAAGGAATTAGAGAAAAGGAGAGATAAAATTATAGAAAGCCTCGATACTTATTTAAAAAATCAGGTGGAATATTCTATTCCTCAAGGTGGTATTCATATATGGTGCAAAATACTTAAAAATTATAATGAAACCCAATTGCTTGAAGAATCCATTAAAAGAGGCGTCATTTATGTTCCTGGTTCTACACTGGGATCCAAAGATGGTTTTGTTCGTTTTACTTTCGCGAAGGAAGATGAAGATTCAATCGATGAAGGAATCAAAAGGTTTGCAGAAGTCCTTAATAGTATATAGACAATTTGATGACTAAAAATGTGTTAGATTGGATGGCTAAAATATTTACAGGTGTGTTGGTTTGGAAAAAATAGGTTTATTATTGAGCGGTAAAAGGATTTTTTGTTACCTATTTGCTAATATATTTTCATTTTAACTGATTGTAGCGTAGGGCTACTCGACTCCCGTAGGAAAGCGAGTAGCCCGTAGCGGAAATCAGTCTCTTCGGGTGTATAAAAATGGCAAATCAACACACCAGATATTTTTATCCCTACGGTAAATGGATGGTCAAAAAAACATCGAATTGGATGGTTATAAAAAATAGTAATCCCTTATCATGAAGAGGTGGATGTTAAAGCATCGATATAGCTTAATTACTAATTATTCTTTATGAAACAATGTGCAATTAAGATAATAATATAGTAATTGCTACTAAAATGTTTAAATTATTGAAAGAGTTGATATGATATGACAACAGGTATGATTATTACGCTAGTGATTGGATCTATTCTTAAATTGATAATGAGCCCTCCCAGTATAGCTGTGGGATGGGGGGTAAGTAAATTTGAACTTCATAAAAAACTTGATTCAAAAGATGTTACGGTAACATTTAATGGAAATAATTTAGATGAGGAAGAAAAAAATAGATTTACAGACTATTTTAATAAAGCTTCCTTTTTGAAAAAACATTATATATTTCCAGGTAATGAAAAATTATTTTTACAACCAGAGACTAATGTTACCCCATTTATCATGAACGTAAAAAGAGGCAAAAAAGATGTTAATTTCTTTGTTTTTAGTTACGACAATCATGTTGATGTAGTCAAGAAGTACAAGGAGAAGGTTGTTTCATATAGTATTAGTTCTGAACATCTACAAAATTTCGCAGTTTTAACTACAAATGCAAATCATTAAAAAATTAGGGATTCGGTCACTGACGTAGAATCCCTTTTTAATACCCTGAACATTACGTCGAAATTATCTTCCACTTCAATTGAATGGAGGATTTTTTTATTACAAAAAAGTCGGGATTATATTACTACTCATCTTAGCACTTAATACTTGATGAAAAACTTCCTTAAACTTCTTTTAGCAAATGTTCGTAAAAAAGTTCTAAGAGGATGTTAGTCTAAAACCTTCGCATCCATGCGATAACGGCAATCTGACCTGCATTTTTAAAATCCTCCGACCTAAGGCAAACCGAATAAACCGAAATTGTGTCGTCCCTCATGCAAGCCAAGGCAAGAGTTTAAGGTCCAGCTACCGAAGTGATAGGCAGATGAAGTTTGATTCGAAATGGTAAATTTATTTATAATGGGAATAAAATTTAGTCTGGAACGTATTAAAGTAAAGGGAGGCTTCCTAAAATGATATTAATCATTTTTATCGTTGTAGCACTTGCAATTGTTACGTTTTCTTTAAGCCTAACTACAAGGAAAAAGAAAAAAAGAATAATAACGGGAATCGTTTTGTTGTTATCGGTTTTGACGTATCCACTTACTTTACCTTTGTTACACGAAACGAAGGTGATTCATGGTTTAGAAGGAACCGCTTCTTTAATTGTTTTTCATCTTCTTATATTGTTAGGTGGAATGATCGTAATCATTGCAGGTATTTTCACAAAAACGGAACCAAATGAAAGCATTGAATAATACTTCTATATCAACAAATTAGGGTTTTATTTCTTTGTTAAGAGCTGTAGATGAATGCGGATTTAAGCTTCTTCTCAGCGGGTGTTTAAACACTCGCTGAAATAGAGGAATCTCAGGCTAAGAACTTAACATCGTACTGTTATTGTTGTTGTTGCCGCTTCGCTTTCGCATGTAAGACATTTGTTGGCCTAAAGCCCATGGGGAATAGAAGCAGAAATAGAAGTAAAATACTAATTTTTGGGATAATTTTCGATTCATTATTCATCTTCCTAAAGTTGGTAGTATAATTGTAGAATCATACATTCATAAAGGAGAGAAATTGATGACAGCTCAACAACAAGCAGCAATGCAATCCATGATCGACTGGCTAGCAGATGAACACGAACTTGGGCAAGAGCCCAAGAAAATAGAAATTGCAGCAGAATTTGATTTATATGATATCCACTACTATATATTCAAGTATAAAAAAACTATTCTAGGAAAATGGCTCCTTGGCGTATGCGGAGGCTATGAGGATCCGTCTGACACTGAGCATTGCGGCCATGTATTCAGCGAGATGCAACCTTATGACCCTGCGACTGCAGAGCAAGAAGCTGTAAAGATGGTAGAATTAATCCGAGAATACTGGATGCAGCAGGCTGCAGCATATGAAGCTGCTCAATCCATGGAGGATGAGACGGAAACGCAAGATAATGGTTCTGGTATTTTTAACGGGTTCGTTCTGCTTAACTCTGCAGAATGTGATATTGATCAGATAAAGACCAACCTTTTGAATGATTGGAACATCACTTGCTCGTCAGTAGATGATGAGGAAAACGCCGAAGAAACAGAGGAAGGAACCTTGGTCTTTGAAGTAGACGACTGCATGTTAGCGGTTAGCTTTGTCGAAGCTCCCGTACCAGATGGTGAGGCTGAATATTATGCACAGGGAAATTACATGTGGAAGGAAGCCGTGGAGGTTACTCAAACGCATGTAGCTCAAATCATCCTAGCTGCATTTACCCGCTCCAGCTCCCCACTGGACAGTGGCAGGTTATACACTAAGCTGGCGGCAAGTTGTTTAAAGCTTCCTAACGCAATAGGGATCTATACATCTGGCACCGTATTCCAGCCTGAACTTTTTCAGGATATGGCTGAAGTCATGAAAAATGACGACATGTTTCCTTTACTGAATCTTGTTTATTTCGGCCTTGTCGGAACGGAGACCGGGGTAGATGGATATACTTATGGGTTAAAAGCCTTTGGAAAGGATGAAATTGAAATTTTGGACAGTCAAGCATCTCCTGCCGAACTGCGCGATTTTTTGATTACGATTTCCGGATATATTGTAGAAGAGAATGTCACGTTAAGGGATGGAGAAACGATCGGCTTCTCAGCAGAGCAAAAGCTACCGATTTCCCGTTCCGAGGCAGTTTATGTCGATGGGGATACTCTCAAAATCAAATACTAGTTTCATGACCAAAAGACACCGTAGCAGGTGTCTTTTTTGCTTCATAATCCCATTTCCAATTGTAAGTGAGGGGAGGGATACCATCTTTTTAACCTTTAAGATGTTAGCTTCATACAATGTTGAAATGTAGATACCTTTTACAATACAGCCTTTGGTCGTTCCGGATGTTGTGCTTATTTAAGCATCTTGTTCGCGTATGATTCATTTATTAAAATATTTTTATGTTGTATAGCAAGGTTAACTAACTTAAATTCAGCTTTGCGTATATCACCTTTGATGCTGTTTAGCTCGTTCCAAGCCAAATCATACAAAGATTTATCAATGATGCCATTCAAATAAGCTTCTTCTAATTCATCAGCATCTTTCTCAATCAACTCTCCTGATGGTAACAAAATAAGATCTAAAAATAGATCATCCATATAAGGAACATTATCTTCTATTGCGTTTCTATGGCAAATATCGATATACCATTGAATTATTTCTCCGTTAGCATTAAACATAGTTGTTACAGAATGGTTTTTTTCGAGGGGAAATTGTTGTAACCATATATAACCGTTATCAACAATACATAGTTTTTTCTCTCCATAATTCACGAATAAAGGTTCAGTAACTAGGACTGTTTTCAATAAAGTTATAAAACCCTTGAATTCTCTAGTGTCAAGGTATGACTGACTATACTTTCTTTCGATAACCCGCGACCATTCCGAACGGTCACCGAACTTTCTTTTAAGCATACTGAACCTCCAAACTCATTTTAAATAATGGGGATACAAATCTTTATGCTGCCATATCCAGTTTTTCATCTCAAGGATCATTTCTTCATAGCTCGGTACGGTAAATGAAAAATCTTTTCTTGTGTTGACTAGTGTTTTATCAATGTTTACGGGGGGATATGGCTGGATCGTTACTTTATTTTCCTTGAAATGCGTATTGAATAATTGCAGTAACTCAAATTTTGAAATACTGCTATTGTTGACGAGGTGGTAGAGGCCTGTTGTACCTTCAAGTGCTGCACGTTCAATTGCTTTTGCTAATGTTAGGGTCGTAACTCCGGTCCATATTGCACCCGTATAGCCGCGAATAGTATTATGGTGTTTCATAAACCAATTAAAAAGGCCAATACCATCCTCCTTCAAATCAGGACCGATGATAGAATTACGAAACGTTAGATGTTGAGTGCTTTCAATTTCTCCTAGCCCCTTCGTACGGTCGTAAAAGGTTTCCCCATCACGAAGGCTTTTTTCATGATAGGGAGCGGCTTTTCCTGAGAATACACAATCTGTACTTAAATGAATAAGCTTAGTGTTACTGTTTGTTAATAAAGATTCAATGGCATGAGGCAAATAACTATTGAGATATACACTTTTCTCGCGGTCTGTTTCACAGGCGTCATTTAATACACCGATACAATTGACCGCAACATCATAGTCGTGATCTAAAACTAGTGCTTTTAAAAAATTTGTATCTGTAATATCTCCCGTAATATTATTTCCGCAAGAAAAGGCTGATCGCGAATAGGTTGTTACGTCATGCCCTTGGGCGTACAAATAGAGTGAAATCGTGTGGCCAGCCATTCCAGTAGCTCCAAGTACTAAAAATTTCAAGGTTTTCCTCCCATCCAATTTTGTAATTCTTCTTGAATGAGCGGAAGCTTTAATAATTTTTCTTTTATTTCAGCGACGGATAGTATTTTCGTATTAGTAGAGTTGTATTCGTCGGTTAACGTAATTTTAGGAGAGCCCTCATCAAGATATTTTCCATAATTTAAATCACGGTTATCTGCAGGGATTCTATAAAAATTCCCCATATCAATGGCCTTCGCAGCTTCTTCCTTTGTTAATAACACTTCGTAAATCTTTTCGCCATGCCGTGTTCCGATAGTTTGTATTTTATTTTGAGCTTGAAAAATCTCTAGTAATGCCTGTGCTAAATCCTCAATATAAGCAGCTGGTGATTTTTGCACCATAATGTCCCCGTTGTCAGCGTGTGAGAAGGCGTATAAAACTAATTCTACTGCCTCATCAAGGCTCATCATAAAGCGTGTCATTTTAGGATCGGTAATCGTTAAGGGCTTGCCAGCTTTAATTTGTTCGATAAATAAAGGAATTACAGAGCCCCTTGAAGCCATGACATTTCCGTATCGTGTTCCACAAATCAATGTTTTATCTGGATGAACCATTCTAGACTTAGCAATAAACGTTTTTTCCATCATAGCCTTCGAAATTCCCATTGCGTTTACTGGATAAGCAGCCTTATCTGTAGACAGGCAAATAATTTTTTTAACACCAGCTCGAATACCCGCGGTTAAAACATTATCAGTGCCTAGAATGTTCGTCTTAACTGCTTCTAGTGGAAAAAATTCGCAAGAGGGGACCTGCTTAAGAGCGGCCGCATGAAAAACAAAATCGACATCATACATCGCATTATGAATGCTTTGGATGTCACGTACATCGCCTATAAAAAATTTAATTTTCGGATGTTGATAGAGTTTCCGCATATCATCCTGCTTTTTCTCATCTCTTGAAAAGATGCGTATTTCCTTAATGTCGGTATTTAAAAACCTCTTTAATACTGCATTACCAAAAGAGCCGGTGCCGCCAGTAATGAGAAGAACTTTATCTTTAAACATTGTATAGTTAATTACACCTCCTGCATGCATGGAAATAAGGGCGTTATTTTAATCCTCTTCGATGTAAATCATATTCAGAATTCTCCCTTGGGAAGTTATACCAGTATGCCAATTCATTTGTATATTTACTTGTCGGGTTCTTATCCATTAAAGCACAATTAAAATCCCAATCCCCGGCAATATCTTTTCTTATGGTAAAGGTTGCATCACCAATAAAACTTCTTCGAATAATTTTAAATTGTCCAGGTAATGTGTATCGGTTTGATTCATCTTTTATAAATACATAGCCTGCCTTTGTAAGCATGTTGTAGTAGTAAATATCAAACTGACCATCTACTTGGGCTAAGACGTTTCGAATAGCGGGTAAGTAGTGATCATCACTATCTATGATAGCTACATAGTCACCAGTAGCTTCTGCGATACATCGATTATAGGCTACACTAGCACCCAAATTAGTTGGATGAGTAATTATTTTTAAGGCAGGACAGTTTTTTTGATAGTCCTCTAATAGGGCTAAAGTATTGTCGGTTGAGCCGTCATCACAAACGATAATTTCATAGGCGTATTCTTTAGGAATACTTTCTAACAATGTCAATATCCATTCGTCACTATTGTAGGCTGGTGATAAAAAACTGATTTTCATATAAAACCTCGATTCTTTTATTGTTAGTAGAAATGTTCAATAGGCGTAAGTAGAAGTTTTATAAAGTCTATACTTTTTACTTTGATTGACATAAAGGATTCTTTATTACAATATGCGTTGCAAGAGTGGTTCTGTAGGCAATTGCTTACATTCGTTAGTTATTTAAAAGAGAGAAAAGCACTTTAAAATAAGGTGATTTTACTAGTGTGATAACAGTACTTATACTAATCTTTTCACATTATTGAACAAGAAATCATAATTTAATGAAACGCTTCATTTAAAAAAGGGGGATGTTATGTCAAAAAAGATAGCCTTCATATGTAGTGTGGAATCGTATAAGCTCTCCGACGCACATATTTTCAAAGATTTATGCCTTGTTCCTATTTTGTTAGGTGAATACTTAGGCTATGATGTCACAATTTTAACGACTGAAATGAATGAAGCATTATTGAAACAAACCTTTCCTTCTGTCACTTTTCAACATATTCCGTTTGAGGATGACTATGTTGCTAATATGAATAGTTATTTAATAGAGCATGCGAAGGACATAGATATTGCATTTGCGATAGGGCCTTATCCATCGTATTTATCGATCTTAAAAACTTATAAAAAGTTTAATCCAAACGGAAAAATTTATATGAAATTAGATGTTAATCGGTTTTGGTTAAGTCGATTAAAAACCTATCCATATTTTTCGGAGTTACTCCAGCTTTGTGATGTGCTTTCCTCTGAATGTGAATCCATTCAAAGCTCTATTCATGAATTTACCAATTTGGATATTAAACGTATTCCTAATGGCTTTTATGAACTGTTTCAAACAGAGCCTGTTCCATTTCAAGAGAAAAAAAATAGAATAGTAACGGTAGGTCGTTTAGATGCTCCTGAAAAACAAATTCTTTTAGCAGTCAAAGCATTTTTAGAAGCACAGCTTGCAGATTGGGAGTTTCGGTTAATAGGTCCAATGTCAGAGGCGTTTAAACAGGAGCTATTGAACGTGCAGGATGGAAATCCATTTGCAGCACAGGTCATACTGTTGGGACCGATTTATGATAAGATGCAATTGGAAGAGGAGTATAGAAAGGCTAAAATTTTTTGCCTTACCTCTTTAGTAGAATGCTACGCTCATGTATTTGCTGAGGCCGCAAAGAATGGTTGTTATATCGTTACAACTGATGTTGATGGGGCTGCAGATATTACCCATAATCAGCGCTTCGGGACAATTCATCCGACTCATGATTGGCAAAGTGTTGGGCGGACATTACAGCAAGTAACGAAACAGGAAGGGTTATTGGCAGATGCATGTGAACACCTCCAGACTTTCGCAAGAGCGGAATTAAATTGGAAACATATTGTGCAAAAAGTAGCCGAATATTTAGAGGAAAAGCCAATCGAATAAGAGGAGTATATAACGAGAACAGTGCGACCATTCGTCGCTAGAAGGGGAATAAAGCACGCTTCTTCGTGACCAACACCTTTTAATAAGAACCCCTTGAAAAGAGTGTTTAGTTGGAGCGGAAATAAACCCATGTTATTGTGAATAAAACACGAATGCTTCATAGAAAATCCCCTAGATTTTTCATCATCTAGGGGATAATTCTTTTACACTTTCTTCAACTGAAAATTCTATTTTTCTCAGTTCAATGGTGTATTTTATTTGATTTCAAGTGTATATGGTTGAGAACTAGCTTTGCCGTAATATTCACTTACTTCAATAAAGTAAGTTCCTTTATCCAGTGTGATTGTACCTACTTCAGCATCTCCAGCTCCGTAATAATCAAAAGTTTCTACTGTTTTTCCTTTTGCATCAATAATACGGATGACGCCATCTAGTGCTTTTTCTGTTTTAAGAGAGAAGGACACATCGCGTTTGCTGTCGTTTTTAAATTCGAAATAGTCTTTATCACCAAATTGAACACCGGCATTTAAATATTGATTAGCTACCCATTTACCGTCTTTTTTCGTAAGTACAGTCGGTTTTGTCGGTACACCGTTAACTATCTTGGAATCTGCATCTTCATCAGCTTTTTTATGATCAAACAAAGTTAAATTATACGGTTGGATTGATAATTGTCCATTATTGCTTCCGTTAAGAACAATAAAATACCCGTGAGCCTGTTTTGCTTTAAAAGAAGTATTTACATCTGTTGTCCCGCCAAGACCGAGTAGCATTTGGATGAGATCTTCACCTTGTCCAAATTGAATTTCTGTTGCCATTTCTTTTGGATCAATTTTTTTATTGCCATTCGTATCTTCTATAATGGAGCCTGAAAACTTCAAGTCATTTTGAAGTTCTTTTGGTAATTTATCTAGCTGTTCTTTTGTATATGGTACAGAAGAAATAAGAAGGCTTATGATTTCATCTTTGCCATATTGTTTATAATAGTAGAAATCTGTATTATCTTGATAAATGAGATGATCTTTGTAAGTTGTACCAGGTTGAATCTTAATAGCAGTCTTTGGTGTATTATTATTGATATTATCCTCTTTTGGAATAGCTGCCATTTTACTTGTTTTAAGTGTATACGGTTCAGAAGAACGGTCACCAAGATTCATTACTTTTACAATATAGGTTTTATCCTTTTTCAATGCAATTGTCTTCGCTTCGTTTTCATCAATTGATGACCCAAGAAGTAGACTAAGTAACCCCATATCGTTAGTTAATGAAGAAACTGGGATTAATTCTTTTGTTTCCTCATCGTATTCAAATATAGTACCAGCTGGTGATTGGTTTATACCTTTTTGAATGTTGAAACCATAAACGGCATTTTCTTTAGCTGTAAATTTGAAGTAATCTTCATCATCTTCAGTTTGGAAGTATGCTTTTTGATCTTGACCAATATTAAAACCAATCGCTTGTTCCATAATTTGCTCAACGTTTTCCGGCTGATCCATAGCATCTGGATTCATGAACATATTCATAAAATCATTCTTTTGATTACGTTTTTTTGCTGTATATTCATTAAAAGATAAAAGATCGTCATCGTCTTCTACGCTGCTTTCTAGCATTCCTTCTAATGAAAGGCCGTCTTCATCTTCAGGAAGGGTAACGACTTCACCTTTTAATGTGTAAGGAATGATGGATTCACTAACAGTTGTTTCAGTATCAATACCGCCGCTATAGAACATTTCAAGTGTAGAATTGTTACTGTTTTCATTAGAGACGCCGATTACATACTTTTCATTAGGCTCAGCATCGACAACTAAGCTTACTCCATCGCCTGTATCCGTGCCGTAAGACGCTCGGATTGGATATGCCCCATCTAATTCTTCAGCATCGTCTATCTCTGTTGGGAAGTCTTCCTTTAAATAAAGCTCCATGGATGCAGTAACACCTGGAATCCCAGTTAAATCAAATTTCAGTGTCGTTGGTTCATTTACTGAAAATGTAAAATAATCTTTGTCACCTAGATGATCTTTAGAAAGTAGGGTATAGTTTTTCCCTTCTGTACTGAATGGGAATTTTTCAATGTTCTCCATATGCTCCATATCTAATGAATCAATTGGTAATTCTTTAGTCGTTTGAGCTGTGAAGACATAGTTAGAAGCACCTTTTGAGCTATAGTTGCCATTATGGTCTTTAACTCCAATTAGAAGGGTTCCTTTTTGATCTGCATTAAATAGGTATCCTTCTTGTTTGCCTACACGAACATCATTGACGTTAATTGGTTCTACTTTTTTATTAGAACCTTCAGGGTAGAAGTACAAATCAAATGCATAATCATATTTGTCTGCACCTTTTAATGTCAGTTGAGCATAGTCATTTTCATTAAGATCAACCTTGTACCATTTCTTTTCGTCCGGTTGGCTGAATGAACCTTTTTCAGTATTTAATGTATCCTTTTTTAGGACTTTAGCGTTCTTCAAGCGCTCTTCTTTTGTTTCTGAATACTGTTTTGGTAAATCTTTTATATTAAACTGTAATGCATTCACAGGATCTACTAGACCATGTCCATATGTAAGATCATAGCCTGTCTCACCTAAATCCTTTGCAGTCTTTTCAAGAATAGCTTCTATTTCAAAAGGCTTTAAATCTGGATATTTTGATTTTAAAAGTGATGCTACACCGGCAACAACAGGAGATGCCATCGATGTTCCACTAAATTTTACAAAGGATGATCCTTTTTTCTCATCATGAACTGTACTGTAAACATCTTCACCTGGAGCTACTAGGTCAACCGATGGACCATAGTTTGAATAGCTTGATAATTTGTTTCGATCATTCGTAGAACCTACGCTTATAACGCCTTCGTAAGAAGCAGGGAAGGAGTAATTATCTGTCGATTCATTCCCAGCAGCAGCTACAATTGTAACTCCATTTTCAATCGCTTTCTGAACGGCTTCCTCCATTAATGGAGATTCACCATAGCCGCCAAGACTCATATTGATAACATCAGCGCCTTGCTCGATAGCATAAAGGATGCCTTGTGCAATGACGAAATCATTAGCACCATCTTTTCCGTTAAATACATCGATCGGAAGCAGCTTGGCCTTAGGATTAATCCCGTGTCCTCCAATACCATTATCTTTTGCAGCGCCAATAATTCCTGCTACATGTGTACCATGGTCACCAGGATAAGAAGTATTGGCAGGTGCTGCAGCATTATATGGAGGTAGTACTTGAGATTTTAAATCTGGATGTTTAAAGTCCACACCAGAATCGATAACTGCTACTTTTACATCATTTTTACCTGCTAATTGTAGAGCTTTATCAATTTGAAGTAGATTTAAATGGTACATATCCTGTTTCTTTGGATCTGTTTTCGTACCAAAGGAATGATACACATAGCTTGGGGATACACTTTTAACCCCTTTTTGCTGAGCGTAATATGAAACTGCTTTTTCTAAATTTGTACCTTTGTTAAGTTGGATAACATCGTAACCTAAAGAAGGAATAGAGCGGATCACTTTTGTTCCAATTTTGTTATGCACACTCTTATCAAGACCAGAATGTTTAACAATAATCGTATCCTTACTAATCCATTCTTTTTGATTTTTGAATGCTTGGTCCTTATTGCTAGCTACTTTCACTACATCTTGGTTCTTTGCTGTTTTTTGTGGAGCTTCAGCAAAGGCAGAAGCAGCAGGAACCATTAGTGCGGCAGATGCTACTAGAGCAACTGATTTTTTCGTCCAGTTTTTCAACTGTTTTCCCTCCTTGGGTCGTTAATTATTTGTGACATCTATACTATTACGAATAAGTAATAGAAAAGTTTCATAATTGAGGATATATTTTTCAAAGTTACCAATCTATATTTTACCATTATATTTTACTCATCGTAAAGATTTGTAGGAAGCTGATGGAATCTCCCTAGGATTACTAAAGAAAAATCATATCCTTTCCAGATAACGGCTACCATTTCTACCCGATCTGTTTTATTGGAGTAGAAGAGTGTATTAGCCATAGTGAGAAAAATAAAACTATGGAAAAATTACTTTAAAGCTGCTCTATAAGTTTGTGTAAATCTTCCTTAGAACGAGGCATTTTGATGTTTTTCTCAAATAGTTTTTTGTTTTGTAAAGCAATGGCCATTTCGAAGACCCATGGGCGTTCAAGATGGGCTCTTTCAAGCAAATCTGCTTGAAAGAACAGTTCAACGGGATCACCATTATAAATAATTCTCCCAGCTTCCATGACGACTATTTGATCTGCCCATTCATAGGCTAACGGGATATCATGAGTTGCCAGTAAAATGGTTCGTTCACCGTTTTCTAACGTAGCTAAATATTGTAAAACTTGTCCACTATAATAATTATCTAGTCCAGCGGTCGGTTCATCTAATAATAAAACAGAAGGCTCCATTGCAAGTACTCCTGCCATAGCGACACGTTTTTTCTGTCCAACACTTAAAAAATGAATCGGTTTATCGAGCAATGCTTCAACCTCGGTTTGAGCGATAGCCCACGCAATTTTTTCTTCAATTATTTCAGTTGTCCAGCCAAGATTCTTAGGTCCAAACGCAATATCTTGTTTAACAGTGCCAGAAAAAAGCTGGTTGTCTGCATCCTGAAAAACAATACCAACCTGTTGACGTAATTCTTTTAATGCTTTTCTACTATAGTTAAGTGCTTTGCCTTGAAAGGATATACTTCCAGCTGTAGGCTTCAAAATTCCATTTAAATGCTGGAATAAAGTTGATTTTCCAGCTCCATTATGACCAAGTAAAGCTATTTTTTTCCCTTTTGGAATTTGGAGTGTAATGTCTGTTAAAGCATGAGTTCCGTCTACATAAGCGTAAGATAAATGTGTTAATTCAAAGTACAAATCTGTCATGAGAAAAAACCTCCATAAATGATGAGGAGTATAATAATTGCAACAATACCTAGCCAATTTTTCATGTTATAGGTAATCTCCTCCTGCCAATAGACCGTCTCGCCACCACGTGCTTCCATCGCATTGTTTAGTTCACGACTACGTTGGAACATCTCGACAAATAAAGCGGCAATCAGCATGGAGACCGAGCGAAGCCACTGTATAGGGGAGCTGTACCCTAGACGAGCCTGCTGAGCAAGATGAATTTTTTGCATACTATCTAAAAAGATAAAAATAAAACGATACGTTAGTTCTACTAGCTCTATGAATAGAGTGGGCAGTCGCCATTGTCGCAGGACATAACAAATAGATTGGACTGATGTCGTAAGAATTAAAAAATACAAACAGCTTATACTGCCAAGGACGATGAAAAAAAGCTGTTGCGCTGTCACTAAGCTCGTACTGCCAACAAATATTGTCCAATGATGAAAAGAAAATGACCAAATAGTTGGAGGTAGTGTGCTTGTTGCTGGCGCTATAGAAATTAAAATGGATGCTAGACTCGAAAGTAAAAAAAATCCGGGTAGCAATAGTAATTTTGCGTAATATTTAGCTGGGATTTTTGCACCTAAAATGATAAAAGCACTCATCACAATAAATGTAATGAGTGAAATTCGTTCATCTCTCATGATAAGCGACAATAAAAGCAAACCTAGGGATAACGTCATTTTTTCCAGCGGATGAACAGACGCTAGTTTATTCATATAAGCATACTTATCAATGAGTAACATCACTTATCCCTCTTTATGTTTACCACGCATTAAGCCGATGAAATAGCCAATAAATCCGGCTCCAATAGCAGCTTGTAGTGCGAATAATAAGCTTTCTATTTCACCACTTGGTGGCTCCCATAAGCTTTCAAACCAAGGCTCGTAGTTAGCATCTATTTCACCAATTGCTGCCTCCGCTTCACCATCAGCACCTTCAAAATCTGCGCCTTTTTGAATGAAGAGGGGAATGATTGCTAACAACACAACAATTGCTAAGAGCAGTAAATTTTTTTTCATGTTAGTGAGCCTCCTTTGCCGAGAAAACGCGTAAAGCTTTTAATTCACTCACATTGTATTTTTTCAAGAAATTCATAACGATCACTGTTAAAATGCCTTCACTAACAGCAAGAGGAATTTGCGTGAACGCAAAAATACTAGCAAACTTTGTGAATGAAGTCATAAAGCCTCCGACCTCAGAAGGGAAGGCAAGCGCTAATTGTACAGAAGTGACAATATATGTACCTAAGTCACCAAGCATTGCTGCTAAAAAGACGGCTACTGAAAATGATAATCCCATTTTTTGAGAACCCTTAAAAACATAATAAGCAATAATAGGACCAGCAATTGCCATAGAAAAGGCATTAGCACCTAAAGTTGTCAGCCCACCATGTGCTAAAAGTAAAGATTGGAATAATAATACGATTGTTCCGATAACGCTCATCGCTAATGGTCCAAAAAGAACTGTCCCAAGACCAACCCCTGTCGGATGTGAACAACTACCTGTTACAGAAGGGATTTTTAAAGCTGATAGTACAAAGGCAAAGGCACCAGATAGGCCTAAAATCATTTTTGTTTCAGGATTTTCATCAATAGTTTTACGAATAGAACGTAATCCTAAAATAATAAACGGAATCGATAAGACCCACCAAAAAATCGCCCATTCAATTGGCAAAAAGCCCTCCATAATGTGCATCGCAAATGCACGGTCTGGTACGAATAAAAATGCCAATAAGAAATAACTAAGCTTCCAACCTGAGAATTTCAAAAATTTCTCCTCCTCACATTAAAATAGTTCGAATAGTATGCGATACGAAATCAAAAAAGCACTTCTCCAATTGTGGAAAAGTGCATAGCTAAAAATGCAAATAAAATTCTAATTTGCTCAGCCGCACACCTATCCTCGTAGGTTCAAACGATCACATATTTTTCGGCAGGTCTCCTGGCTTTAGTTCAACGTTTTATAGGCCTTCCCATCCTTTGGACAGTGACATTATCTATAAAACTCCCTAGTACAGTGGCGGGACCGCGCCGGACTTAAACCGGCTTCCCTTTTAAGCGAAATGATGAACAATTCGCACCGAAAAAAGATGAAGTTGTGATTTCACGACAAAGTGTAACATGAATTTCCATATATATGCTATACTTTTTAAGAAAAAATTTTTAATTGAGTGTCTATGTCGAAAATTCGGATAAATAGAAAAGGAATGTCATATTTTTCATTAAAAAATTACTGAAAATGTCACAAATTTAGAAAGAAATATTGAAATTTTAAAAAAAT
This sequence comes from Lysinibacillus sp. NPDC093692, assembly GCF_050280125.1. Lineage (NCBI taxonomy): Bacteria > Bacillati > Bacillota > Bacilli > Caryophanales > Bacillaceae > Lysinibacillus > Lysinibacillus sp. NPDC093692. The sequence continues at coordinate 106,588 of NZ_JBNNUW010000009.1, read as the reverse complement.
AAGCTATGATAGAAACAGTTTTTAATTTTACAAAAAAAATAAATTCATATAAAACATCCATAAGTGCTTGAATATTTTCAAGATAATAGGGAAATCGGTGAGAATCCGATACAGCCCCCGCTACTGTAATAGCTGATGAAATCGCGGATGCCACTAGTGAGAACTAGGAAGGCGCGAAAGTAAAAGGAAGCTTAAGTCAGGAAACCTGCTTATGTGATAATGCATGCAAACTTTTCGGAGGGAGAAGTTGAAGCGAGAGCGAGTACCTGTATATATTCGTTTTTATTTGGCTTCTACTAAACCTTTACTCTTCGTCTAGAGTAAAGGTTTTTCTTTTTCCTAAAAGCAAATGAGGGGAGAAAAACTATGACAACTTGGAATTTAGAAGGGATGAAAACACATCTTTTTATATGCAATGGTAGTAGCTGTATGAAAAAAGATGCTGAGGACATTACTCAGGCAATTCGTGATGAAATACAGGTACTGGAACTTGATAAGGAAATACATACGACAAGGACTCGCTGTAATGGTAGGTGTAAAGATGCTTGTGTTGTCATTGCTTATCCTCAAGGGAATTGGTACCGCGTGCCGACAACAGAGCATGCGAAGGCACTCGTACAAGATTTAAATCATGAATCTTTACATAATGAGCATGTCTTTACTTTACGTGAAGGATCTTTACAGCGTACAGCACAAACAACAGCCATTAAAGGTATTGAAAAGGTGAAAGAGGGGTAGCAAAATGGCGCAAAAAGGTAAGATTTTCGTAGTTGGCTTTGGCCCTGGAGACTTTAAACATATTACGACTCGTGCTGTAGAGGCACTACAACAAAGTCATATGATTATTGGTTATAAAACCTATGTTGAGCTTATTCAAGATTTAGTTAGTGCAAAGTCGATTATTAGTACTGGTATGACAGAGGAAGTTTCACGTGCACAGGAAGCTGTACGTCAAGCAGAGGCTGGAAGTATCGTATCGGTTATTTCTAGTGGTGATGCCGGTGTTTATGGGATGGCAGGATTAGTGTATGAAGTATTAATCGAGCTAGGCTGGACGGAAGCCACTGGTATCGAAGTAGAAATTGTTCCAGGTATTTCTGCTATTAATTCGTGTGCAAGTTTACTAGGTGCTCCTATTATGCACGACGCTTGTACTATTAGTTTGAGTGACCACTTAACACCTTGGAATTTAATTGCTAAGCGGGTAGAAGCAGCGGCAATGGCGGATTTTGTTATTGCGCTTTATAACCCAAAAAGTGGACGTCGTACGAGACAAATCGTAGAGGCTCAACGAATTTTATTAGAATATCGTTCGCCCGATACACCGGTTGGCCTTGTGAAAAGCGCGTATCGTGACCGTCAGGAAATTACGATGACGACTTTAGCAGAAATGCTTGAACATGATATCGGCATGTTAACAACCGTTATTATCGGGAATTCATCAACATTTTTCTATGACAATAAAATGATTACACCACGTGGTTATCAGCGTAAATATACACTTGGAGAAGAAAAACAGCCGTTACGACCACATCAACGACTGAAGGAAGAAAATGAACCATGGGCAATGAATCAAGAAACTGGGGCAGCGCGAAATGATTTTGCAACAGATCCGAATGCCAATCGTATAAAGCCCAGTTTAGCTATAACATCACAACCAAAGCCTAAAAAGTCATCGCTTGAAATGGCAACAGCAGCTCTGGCAAAGGTGAAGGGAACTAGCGCTGTGAAAGTAACACCTAAGCTCGTTCAACAAAAAATCGAATCGGTTTTTGAATTAGCTGTTAGTCCTGGGGTAGCCAATAAGTTTTTTACTCCTCAACAAATGATGACATTAGCTGAGGTAGTTGGTGAGGAAGGAACGATGGAGTATACACCAGACCACCAAATTCATTTGAAAATTCCTACGTCCGAGCCAGGAGAGATTACAGCAAAGCTTCGCGAAGTAGGCTTTTTACTAACACCAATTGGTGACGTACTTTCGTTAAAGGCTTGTGATTTCTGTTATGGAGAAAAAACTGATTCGATTCCATATGCGGAAGAGATTCAAGAAAAGCTTGGTGGTATATCGTTACCGAAAACATTGAATATTGGTTTTAATGGCTGTGGTATGGCGTGTTATCGAGCCGTATTTGATGATATTGGCATTGTTTATCGTAAAAGTAAATTCGATGTTTTTATTGGTGCCAAGCCGGTTGGTCGGACAGCACATGCGGCTCAGCCTGTTGTTGAAGGATTAGAGCCTGAACAGCTAATACCGCTTATTACCGACATTATCGAAGAATATAAAGCAAATGCACATCCAAATGAACGTTTGTTTAAATACTTCAAGCGTGTGAAAAAGATCCTACATTTTACGTATCAGGATATGTCTTCAAAAATAAAAGTTGAGCCAGCTCCATGCGGCGACTAGTGAGGGGTAATGAGATGAAAGCAATTTTATTTGTCGGCCACGGGAGCCGTTTAGAAGCAGGAAATGAAGAGGTACGCACGTTTATCGAGCAAATGAAACCTCGTATTGATGAGAATTTTTTAGTAGAAACATGTTTTTTAGAGTTTGCCTCGCCGAACATTGAAGAAGGTATTACGAACTGTGTGAAGAAGGGCGCTACAGAGGTGCATGTTATTCCGATTATTCTTCTTCATGCTGGACATTCAAAAATGCATATTCCAGCAGAAATCGAACATGCGCGTGAGCATTATCCAAATATTACGTTCACATATGGTCAAACAATCGGTATCCATGAAGAAATATTTGCGATTTTAGAAGATCGTTTAGCAGAAATAGGCTTTAATGCTGAAGAAGAACATAAAGATACCGCGGTTTTATTAATTGCACGAGGCGGCAGTGACCCATATGCAAATGGTGATTTTTATAAAATTACACGCCTGTTATGGGAGAAACTCCCGGTTCAATATGTAGAAAGCGCATTTATGGGGGTTACAGATCCTCGTGTTGAAGAAGGAATTGAGCGCTGTGTGAAGCTTGGTGCTAAAAAAATCATTATGCTACCGTACTTTTTATTCACGGGTATCTTAATGGAACGAATGAATGGGATGTGTAAGCAATTTAACGAAAAATATCCTGACTGTGATATTCAAATTGCCAACTATTTTGGCTATCATGAGCGTTTACAAAATGTGTTATTAGAGCGAATTGAACAAGCTGTGAATGGTACATCAACAGGTATGCAAGATTTAGAGAACTATCGTGCTTATGCGGCAGTACATGGACATGCGCATCATCATCACCACCATGACCATGAGCACCATCACCATGAAGAGGAGCCAGTGCAATGATCTTCATGTTAGCGGGGACAAGCGATGCAAGGAATCTAGCACTTGAATTACAGTCAGCAGGTTACGCTGTGACAGCAACGGTCGTTACTGATTCAGCAGCCTCAAGCCTTGCAGAAGTAGGCCTACCACATTTAGTCGGTCGATTAACGGCTGAGGAAATGGCGACGATTATTACGGAGCAAGGAAACCGTTTAGTTGTAGATGCCTCTCATCCATTTGCTGAAGAAGCTTCAAAAAATGCGATGGCAGCAGCCGAGCAAGCAAATGTACCGTATATTCGCTATGAACGTGCCCACGAGCATTATGCACATCCACTTATTACGATTGTGAAAGATTACGAGGAGGCTGCCCACTTAGCAGCTGAAAAACGTGGTGTAATTATGCTAACGACGGGCAGTAAAACGCTAGCGACCTTTACAAAGGTATTACATGGCTTAGAAAATACGCGAGTGATCGCGCGCATGCTTCCTCGACTCGATAATATGGAAAAATGCGAAGCACTCGGTGTGGCACAAAGAGATATTGTTGCCATACAAGGTCCGTTTTCAAAGGAATTAAACGAAGCACTGTTTCGTCAATATGATGTGACATTGATGATTACGAAAGAAAGCGGCAAGGTTGGCTCGGTGGATGAAAAGCTGGACGCTGCCCTTGCATGTGGCATTGAAACGATTTTAATTGCAAGACCAAATATCAAATACGGACAGCAATATTCTACATTTGAAGATGTATTGCAAGCTGTACAAAACACACATTAGGAGGCATTTTAGATGGACTTTAAAACAGATTTCAAACCATTAACAGTAGACCCGGATAAAATTTACGATTACAGTTTCTCAATTATTGCAGAGGAAATGGGCGAGCATAATTTCTCAGAAGACGAGTGGAAAATTGTACGCCGCATTATTCACGCTTCTGCTGACTTTGAATTAGGACGTAGCGTTATTATTACACCGGGAGCGATTGAAGCAGGTATTAAATCAATTCTTGCAGGTCGCCATGTCATTGCAGATGTGCAAATGATTGAAAGTGGTTCAGGGAAAAAACGTTTCCAAAAGCATGGTGGCGATTTACACTGCTATATTGCAGATGAAGACGTTTCAATTGAAGCGAAAAAACAAAACACAACACGTGCGATTATCTCTATGCAAAAGGCTGCTAAATTACATGAAGGTGGTATTTACGCAATTGGTAATGCGCCGACAGCATTGCTTGAATTAATTCGTTTAATTAAAGAAGGTTTAGCGAAACCAGATTTAATTATTGGTATGCCAGTTGGCTTCGTTTCTGCTGCTGAATCGAAGGAAGAGCTATTAAAAATAGAAGGTATTCCGTACATTACAAATGTTGGTCGTAAAGGCGGTAGTACAGTGACGGTTGCCGCATTGAATGCTGTCTCACTTTTAGCGGATGAACAGGCGAAAAAATAATGGAGCGGAAGCCTAAAAAGGATCCAAAAGACATGCGTCACGGTTATACAACGGGATCCTGTGCGACTGCAGTTACAAAGGCTGCATTACTTGCCTTAATTACAAATGAAGAGCAAGAAACAAGTACTATTCATTTGCCAATTGGGCGAGATGCAACCTTTACGATAGAAAAATGTACATTTCAGAACGAAGCTGTAAGCTGTGAAACGATTAAAGATGCTGGTGATGACCCAGATGCAACCCATAAAGCACTCATTGTTGGCACAGTAAGCTGGGCGGATAGTCCAGGTATTCATCTAGACGGTGGAATTGGTGTCGGGCGCGTAACAAAGCCCGGCTTACCAGTACCTGTCGGAGAAGCAGCTATCAATCCAGTACCACGAAAGATGATTCATAGTACTGTACAAGGCGTACTTGATGAATTTCAAATTAAACGAGGCGTTAACGTAGTTATTTCCGTCCCTAAAGGTGAGGAAATTGCTAAAAAAACGTTAAATGGGCGCCTTGGTATTATTGGAGGCATCTCCATTTTAGGCACAAGGGGAACCGTCGTGCCTTTTTCGAGTTCCGCTTATATGGCTAGTATTGTTCAAGCGATTAGTGTTGCGAAAGAGGCTGGTTGTGAGCATTTAGTTGTTACGACTGGTGGACGTAGTGAAAAGTATGCGATGGCACAATATCCTGATTTGCCAGAGGAAGCGTTCATTGAGATGGGCGATTTTGTTGGCTTTACGTTAAAGCATTGTAAGCGACTTGGTATGAAGAAAGTATCGCTTGTTGGGATGATGGGGAAATTCTCGAAAGTGGCACAAGGTGTCATGATGGTGCACTCCAAAAGTGCTCCTATCGATTTTAATTTTTTAGCTCAATTAGCAGTGGATATAGGGGCAGATGAAGAAACCGTAGCTGAGGTACGAGAGGCTAACACTGCTTCACAAGTTGGTGAAATTATGGCGGAAAAAGGTTATGATGCATTTTTCAACCGTTTATGTGAGGCCTGCTGCTATTCATCCATACATCACATTAGAGGCGGTTTAACGCTTTCCACATCGATCTATTCGATGCAGGGACAATTATTAGGAAGGGCTGATGACATTGCATCGATCGATGAAATTGATTGGGATCGGGGATAACGGACAAGAAAGCTTACTACCACAATACGTGCAGTGGATTGAAGACTGTGAGGTGCTTGTTGGTGGAGAGCGTGTTTTAGAATTTTTCCCGAACTTTACCAGTGAAAAAATGTTGATTAAAGGTGGTCTTTCAGCGTTAGTTGAAAGATTGTCTGTGGAAACGAGAAATACAGTTATTTTAGCGTCAGGAGATCCATTATTTTACGGAATCGGTGGGTATTTAGCGAAAAAGCTAGACATTGACGTTTATCCATATATGAGCTCAGTGCAACTTGCTTTTTCTAAGATGGGAGAAAGCTGGCAGGATGCGTATGTCACAAGTATTCATGGACGCTCCATGAAAGGATTAGCACAACGTATTGATGGTAAAAAGAAAGTGGCACTGCTAACAGATGCAGAAAATAATCCGAATGAGTTGGCACGTTATTTAAAGCATTTTGGCATGACAGAATACCGTGCATTTGTGGCAGAAAATTTACAGGGTACAAATGAAAAATTCGGCTGGTATTCGCTAGATGAATTAGAAATGGCTGATTTTTCTCCTTTAAATGTAGTCATTTTACAGCAAACATCAGTACCGAAACGCTATGCACTCGGTATTGATGATGAAGAATTTTCGCAGCGTAAGCCCGATAAAGGTTTAATTACGAAAAAAGAAATTCGTGTCTTAAGTTTACAAGCAATGCAGCTACAAAAGGATAGTATCATTTGGGACGTTGGTACATGTACTGGTTCGATGGCTATTGAGGCCGGAAAGCTTGCCCCAGAAGGTCAAATATTTGCCGTAGAAAAAAACGCACCTGATTTGGATAATTGTTTGCAAAATCAGCAAAAGTTTCGTGTAGATATTACAGCTATTCATAGTAAAGCGCCAGCAGGACTTGAAAACTTCCCTGATCCGGATGCGATATTTATCGGCGGTACAGGAGGAGAAATGGTGGAGCTCTTACAATTATGCTGTTCACGCTTAAAGCCAAACGGTCGTATTGTATTGAATGCTGCAACTATTGAAAATTTATATAAGGCAGTCGAAGCGTTTAAATCTTGTGGCTTTGCTGTTGACATATTGCAGGCACAACTCGCACGCAGCAAACCAATATTAGATATGACACGTTTTGTCCCATTAAATCCGATTTACATTATTTCTGCATATCGAAAGGAAGAAAATCATGAGTAATCTTGGTATTTTATATGGCTTGGGCGTAGGTCCTGGCGATCCAGAGTTAATTACAGTTAAGGCATTCCGTGTCATTCAGGAATCGCCTGTTATCGCGTATCCGAAAAAATTAAAAGGCAGTAAAAGCTACGCACATCGTATCGTAGATGTCTACATTAACCCAGAAGAAAAGGATATGCTTGGCTTAGTATTTCCAATGACAAAGGATGAAGCTGTATTAGAACGTGAATGGACGAAATCAGTTCAACTTGTTTATGAAAAATTAAAAGAAGGTAAGGACGTCGCATTCGTAACAGAAGGAGACCCATTATTATATAGTACGTTCATCCATATGATGAAGCTAATGCAGGACATGCACCCTGAAGTTGAAATTCGAACAGTTCCTGGTATTTCTTCGTTCAACGGTTCAGCATCACGACTTGGAATTGCGCTCGCAGATGGCGATGACCGTGTTGCCATTGTACCTGCTCATGACGACTATGAGGCTATGCGTGAAGCGATTGAAAGTCACGATGCAGTAGTGTTCATAAAAGTAGCGAAGGTTATTGATTTAATGCTTGAAGTACTACGTGATTTAGATTTACTTGATAAAGCGTCAGTCGTAACGAAGGTAACATCCGATGAGGAAATCATTTGGGATGTACGCGAACTAGACGGTGTCGATCTAGAATATTTAACGTTAATGGTGGTGCGTAAATAATGAAGAAAATATATATTGTTGGTGCGGGTCCTGGTGATCCAGATTTAATTACAGTTAAAGGCTTACATATGCTGCAAACAGCAGACGTTGTTATGTATACAGATTCTTTAGTGAATGAAGACCTGATTGCAAAGGCAAAACCAGATGCAGAAGTTATTCGTACAGCGGGTATGCATTTAGAGGAAATGGTAGCGGTCATGGTAGATCGTGTTAACGCTGGTAAAGTAGTAGCTCGTATGCATACGGGAGACCCTGCTATGTATGGCGCGATCATGGAGCAGGTGGCCCTATTAAAAAAAGAAGGCATTGGTTATGAGGTTATTCCTGGTGTAAGCTCGGTCTTTGCTTCTGCAGCGGCAATCGGGGCAGAATTAACAATTCCTGACTTAACACAAACACTTATTTTAACGCGTGCCGAAGGACGTACCCCTGTACCGGAATTCGAAAAGCTACGCGATTTAGCGAGTCATCACTGTACGATTGCATTGTTCCTGAGTGCAACGCTAACGAAGAAAATAGTAAAAGAACTACAAAGTGCTGGTTGGGCTGATGATACACCAGTAGCTGTTATTCAACGAGCTTCTTGGCCAGATCAAAAAATCGTACGTACAACATTAATTGAACTGGATGAAGCTATGCGTGTGAACGGTATTCGTAAACATGCGATGATTTTAGCTGGCTGGGCATTAGATCCGACTATTCATGATAAAGATCAATATCGTTCGAAATTATATGATGCTACTTTCACACATGGCTTTAGAAAAGGTGTGAAGACAAGTGATTGAGTTACAAGAGGGCGTCTTACCAGAGGTTGACCAACGAAATCCTTATGCAGTTGTCGCCATTACAAAGCATGGTGTTCAAATTGGACGTCGCTTGCAGCATACTTTTGCTGCGAGCGACTTATATTACATGAGCAAATTTGAGCAGGGGGATGAAGCAGAAAAGCATATTCAAATGTTTACAGGTACTGTGCGTTTACTGCTCCCTACTCTTTTTAAGCAATATAAAGGCTTAATTTTAATCATCTCACTCGGTGCAGTTGTCCGCATGATAGCACCGATTTTAAAGGATAAAAAGACAGATCCAGGCGTAGTTGTTATTGATGATCGTGGTGAAAATGTAATTAGTGTTTTATCGGGACATCTTGGTGGCGCAAATGAGCTGACACATGAAGTTGCCGCAGCGCTTGGAGCAAATCCAATTATTACGACAGCTTCAGATGTGCAAAAAACGATTCCGGTTGATTTATTTGGGGCACGTTTTGGATGGGTATGGGATAGTGCCGATAAACTGACACCTGTAAGTGCCTCTGTTGTAAACGAGGAGCACGTCGCAATCGTTCAGGAAACAGGGGAACGTGACTGGTGGATGCGTGATACAGCGATGCCAGAGCAAATTAAGATTTATCCATCAACATATGCAGCGATTGAAGTGAAACCACATGCGACATTGCTCATTACTGACCGCATCATTGAACAAGAGGAAGAAGTGCTTCTTGAAAATGGTGTTATTTATCGACCAAAATCGGTGGTGCTTGGCATGGGCTGTAATCGTGGGACATCTGTGGAAGAAATTGAGCAAGTTATTGATGAAACTCTTGCAGAGCTGAAGCTTTCGAAAAAAAGTGTCAAAGCGTTATGTACGATTGATTTAAAGAAAGACGAGCAATGTTTCCTTGAAATAACGAAGAAATACGATTGGGAATTTGTTACATATTCGCCGACGGAATTAAATGAAATTGATTTCCCATCACCTTCGGAAACCGTTTTTAAATATACCGGAGCATACGGAGTGAGTGAGCCTGCTGCAATGCGTTATGCGCAAGTGGAGTCGCTTGTGCTAGAAAAGAAAAAATCAGGCAATGCTACTATTTCTGTTGCTAGATTAACATTTTAAGGAGGAAGCCTATGCAAACAAATCGTTTTGTACTTGCAGGTACTGGCAGTGGAGTTGGTAAAACAACCTTTACTATCGGACTCATGGAAGCATTACAAGAAAAGGGCAAAATTGTGCAGGGATTTAAATGTGGTCCAGATTATATTGACCCTACTTACCATACTGCTGTTACAGGACGGGTATCACGCAATATCGATAGCTGGATGTTTTCACATGAAGCAGTGCGTGATATAGTTGCGCGCGCAAGTGAAGATGCTGATGTTTCCATTATTGAAGGAGTTATGGGCTTTTATGATGGCAAAAGTCCGTTATCGGATGCTGGCTCTGCAGCAGACATTAGTGTTGTAACAGAAAGTCCGGTTATTTTAATTGTCAATTGTGCAAGTATGGCGCGAAGTGTAGCAGCAGTTGTGAAAGGTTTTCAAATGTTGTCAGATCAACCGAATATCGTTGGTGTCATTGCCAACCAAGTCGGTAGTGTCGGTCATTATGAAATTGCAAAGGCTGCTATTGAGCAGGAGTGCGGTATTCCTGTGATTGGATATTTGAAGCGTGAACAAGGGATTGATATTCCTAGTCGACATTTAGGATTAGTCCCTGCAATCGAACGAGGAGAACTCGATACATTTTTTGATAAGCTAGGCTCTTTAATGGCAGAGACCATTGATTTAGATCAATTGCTTGAATTAACAAAGGCACCTGTTCTACAAGAATCAGGGCAACTATTTGCGGAACAACCATCTCAAAATATTTGCATTGCCGTAGCAAAGGATGCCGCGTTTAACTTCTATTATGAAGAGAATTTGAATCTGCTGCGTGCAAAAGGAGCAGAGCTTCAATTTTTCTCACCACTTGCGAATGAACCTGTTCCCGCAGAAGCAGACGGTTTGTATATAGGTGGGGGCTTCCCAGAGGAATTTGCAGATATTTTAGCGGAAAATTCGGATGTCAAAAAGTCTATTCGTGAAGCGGTTGCCAAAGGTCTACCGACATTAGCTGAATGCGGAGGCTTCATGTATTTGACGGAGGCTATTACGAATAGTAATGGTGACCGTTATGACATGGTTGGTGTTATTCCTGGAGAAGTAGCGATGCAAACAAAGCTAGCAGCTCTCGGTTACCGTGAAATTTTTGGCACACAACAAAATTTTTTAATAGGTACGGATGAAGAAGCGAAGGGGCATGAATTCCACTATTCAAAATATAGCGGCTCACACAATACGCCTGCTTATGAAACGAAGGGACGCTTTGGTAACAAACAAGAGGGCTACCAAGCAGGAAATTTAGTAGCTGGCTACACCCATTTTCATTTTGTATCGAACCCAAAGCTAGTTGACAATTGGTTAACAGCTTGTAAGAAGGTGAAAAATCATGACTAATTATTTTCCGATTCACATCAATATTGAATATAAAACCGTAGTAATTGTTGGTGGAGGACACGTAGCAACACAGAAGGTAGCATCACTGCTTCCAGCTAAAGCTAGTATTGTCGTTGTTAGTCCAACTCTAGATGAATCCTTACTACCCCTTGCGGAATCAGGACAAATCACGTGGCGTGAAAAAGAATTTGAACCGCGTGATTTGGATGATGCATCACTCATTATTGCAGCGACAAATGATACGTCAGTAAATGAGGCTGTACAAGAAGCAGCCCAGCATTGGCAGCTTATCAACCGCGCAGATGCACAGGCTGAAAGCGACTTTATAACGCCAGCAACAGTGCGTCGTGGTCCTTTAGTGTTGACAGTTTCAACGTCAGGTGCAAGTCCAGCATTAGCACGTAAAATCAAGGCTGATCTCGAAGAGCAATTTGATGAGGTTTATGATGACTACGTATGCTTCCTACAGCAGGCACGTTTAATGATTGCTGCTAAGTTTGAAAAAGGCCCACAAAGACGTAAAGCTTTACAATCATTACTTGAACCGAGCCTACTAGAATGGACACGTAATGGAGAGATTGATAGACGTGAAGCATTTTTACAACAAATACTGATTGGAGAAGCGCGATGAATGACGGAATAGTGTATTTAGTTGGAGCTGGACCAGGAGATCCAAAGCTCATTACAGTGTACGGGCTAGAATGTATTCAAAAGGCTGATGTTATTGCATATGACCGTCTTGTGAACCCAAAATTGTTAGAGTTTGCGAAAAAAGATGCTGAGCTTGTGTACTGCGGTAAATTACCTGGTAAGCATCACTTAATTCAAGACGAGATTCATACATTACTCGTCGAAAAAGCGCAGGAAGGCAAGATAGTCACACGTTTAAAGGGTGGCGATCCATTCGTCTTTGGTCGTGGTGCAGAGGAAGCGGAAATTTTAAAAAATCATGGCATTGCTTATGAAATCGTACCTGGTATTACAGCAGGAATTGCTGCCCCAGCGTATGCTGGTATTCCTGTAACACACCGTGATTTTGCGACAAGTTTCGCTCTTGTAACAGGACATGGCCGTGAGGAAAAAGGACAAGACTTTTTAAATTGGCCTGCACTTGCAACAGGGATCGATACAGTCGCCTTTTATATGAGTGTCGGTAATATTGCTTATATTTCTAAAAAGCTCATCGAAAATGGTCGCAAAGCAACTACTCCAGTCGCCGTTATTGAGTGGGGAACAACAGAGCAACAGCGTACCATTACAGGACAGCTTGATGAAATTGCAAGCATTATTGAACGAGAAGGCTATCATAATCCTTCCATGATTGTCGTTGGGGAAGTCGTCAATGTACGCGAGAAAATTCAATGGTTTGAAGAACAGGGACTAGCCCTTTCATAAAAAGTTATTTGAGCATAAGGAGGAAACACATCATGACAGTAATAGAGGCTTTAAAAAATCGTCGAGCGATTCGCAATTACACGACGCAGCCTGTTGAAAAAAAGAAAATCGAGCAAATTTTACAAGCTGCCACATATGCTCCAAATGACCGTATGCGTGAACCATGGCATTTTTATGTTATTCAAGACGATGCGATGAAACGCTATGAGGAAATGGCAAATGCTTATTTACAGGAGCGATTCCCTACAAAGCCCAATTTAGTAGAAAGCTCGCTAAAGGTTGTTCAAACAACGCCAGTGGCTATTGTTGTTACAGCAGATATTGTAGAAAATGATGCTGATGCAACAGCAGATAATGTCTTTGCCGTATGCAGTGCCATCATGTCTATGTGGCTTGCCGCAGAGGAGCTAGGACTTGGCTTTGTATGGCGTACACGCGGTGTAGGGCTAGTTCATGACCCACGTATGCATGCCTTTATAGGTGCAAATGAATCACAAAAAGTAGTAGGAACAATCTTTATTGGCTATCCAGAAGAGCAAGAGCTTAAAGACAAGAAACGAAGCCCAATCGAAGAAAAAACAACATGGCTTTAAGGGAGGCTTAAACAATGGCTAGAAAAGGTTTGTTTTTAGTTTATACAGGTGAAGGAAAGGGCAAAACAACAGCTTCCCTAGGTGTCACATTACGCGCAGTTGGTCGAGGCCTAAATGTCCGATATATGCAATTTATAAAATCACCCGAGCGCACATACGGAGAGCAAATTGCTCTTCGAAAGCTTGGCGTAGAAATGGAGCAAATGGGCATCGGCTTTACTTGGACAAAAACCCCCGAGGAGCATCGTGCCGCTTTAGCAAAGGCATGGGAAAAAACAAAGGCCGCCCTGCAAGACGACAGCATTGATCTACTCGTATTAGACGAACTCAACAACGCACTTGCTATAACAAAATTCCCAATCGATGATGTGCTCCCATTATCCGAAGTCATCGAAGCCATTCAGCAGCGCCCATCTACCATGCATTTAGTAGTAACCGGACGTAGCGCCAACCCAGCACTTGTGGACATGGCCGATTTAGTATCAACAATTGATGCATCAAAGCACTATTATGACGAAGGCATACCAGCAGTTAAAGGTTTAGAGTTTTAATTGATGCGCAGCGCGTCGGAGGCTTACCTGTGTATTGGAGAAATACCCGCGGAACGAGGCGGAATACCCGCGATTTGGGGTGAAATACCCGCGGAACGGAGCAGAATACCCGCGCTTTGGAGAAATACCCGCGGAATGAGGCGGAATACCCGCGATTTGAAGTGAAATACCCGCGGAACGAAGCGAAATACCCGCGCTTCAACAAAAAATAAGGAAGGGGAGAAGATTATGCCAGCAAAATCTATCATGATTCAAGGAACGGCTTCTGATGTAGGGAAAAGTATGATATGTACTGCGCTCTGCCGTATTTTATCTGATGATGGGCTAAAGGTAGTACCGTTTAAATCGCAAAATATGGCCCTGAATTCGTTTGTAACTCAAGATGGCGGGGAGATTGGTCGTGCACAGGGTGTACAAGCAGAGGCGGCACGTGTTGTCGCTACTACGGATATGAATCCGATATTGCTAAAACCTAAGCAGGATATGGTATCGGAAGTGATTGTTCATGGTAAGCATTTTTTAAATATGGACGCTAAGAGCTATCGCAATCAATTCGTCCAAGAAGCGATGCCAATCGTTGAAAAGTCGGTGCGAACTTTACAAAATACATATGATGTTATTGTCCTGGAAGGTGCGGGAAGCCCGGCAGAAATTAATTTGAAAGACCGTGATATAGCCAATATGCGCATGGCTCATCTAGCGGATGCTGCAGTTGTGCTAGTGGCAGATATCGATCGAGGTGGCGTGTTTGCATCGATTGTTGGAACGCTCGCATTACTTGACGATGCAGAACGCGTACGTGTAAAAGGTCTGATTATTAATAAATTCAGAGGAATGCGTGAGTTACTTGATGATGGCATTGAATGGGTAGAACGTGAAACGGGGATTCCTGTCCTTGGAGTTGTACCGTATGTAGAGGTCAATATAGAGGCTGAAGACTCACTAGCATTATCTTCATTACGCTTTAAAAAGCCTAAGCCTGGAGAGTTTGCAGTGGATGTGGCCATGATTCGCTTGCCGCGCATTTCAAACTTTACAGATGTGGATCCATTTTTCGATGAGCCAGAGGTTGGTGTACGTTTAATCGGCAATGTCAATGAGCTTGGTACTCCCGATTTACTTATTTTACCTGGAACAAAAAGTACAATGGATGATTTAGCTTGGTTAAAGGCACAGGGCTTCGATAAAGCGATCGCTAATTTACGTGCACGAGGGACAAAAATTATTGGCATTTGTGGTGGCTTCCAAATGCTTGGTGAAACGTTGCTAGATCCTGATGCAGTAGAAGGAAATGGCGAGTCAGGGCAAGGCCTAGCATTATTGCCAATGGAAACAGTATTTGTTGGCGATAAAAAGACAGTTCAAATGACAGGAACAAGAGGGCAGGATACGTTTACTGGCTATGAAATTCATCTTGGGCGTACAAAAATTTTACGCGATGAAGTATCACCATTTTTACAGCTTGCAGATGGGCGCGTAGATGGGGCAGTAAGTGCAGATGAATTAGTGGTCGGAACATATTTCCACGGCTTATTCCATAATCGCACTTTTACACGACAGCTCATCAACGACATTCGCTTGAAAAAAGGCCTCGCTGCTTTACCAAGTGATGTAAGAAGTGACGCAGAACGTAGAGAAGACGCATACAATATGCTGGCAAAGCATGTTCGAGCGAATCTTGATATGAAAAAAGTATACGAAATTATGAATTTAGAGGTACCTGTATGACAAGAAAAGGTCCGTTAGCCATTGATTATGAGGCGTTATGGCAGGAAGGTATGAAAGACTGGCATGGCCAAATGCCTGAAAGAATGGTCAATGATCAATTAGAGGAGCAGTTTTGGGCGCAATCCATCGCCCGTAAAAAGGTTGGACAAACAGATCCTTATGCTGCAAAAATTTTTCACGAAATTAAAAAAAGTATTCAACCCGAGCAATCAGTATTGGAAATTGGTCCAGGCTGGGGTAACTATACATTTCCGCTTGCTGATCATGTGCGAAAGCTAACTTGTGTAGATAGCTCAGAAAGTATCCTTAGCTATCTAGAAAATTGCATGGAAGATAGGCAACATGTTTCTTATCTTCATACAAAATGGGAAAACCTTGCTGAAGATGAAGTAGAAGCGCACGATATCGTCATCGGTGTCAATTGCTTTTATCGTATGTATGACATCAAATCAGCACTTTACCATATGAATCGTCTAGCTAAAAAGCGTGCAATTATTGGCATGACGACAGGGCCGATTCAACCCCATTATGAAATTTTATACGAAAAGTATGGCTACGATATTAAATTTCCGCGAAGAGATTATATAGAATTTTTAAATTTGCTGTATGAAATGGATATTTATGCCGAATGCAAAATCATCCCATTAGAACGAGTATATGAATATGACAGCTATGAGCAGCTTGTAACAACACAAAGTAAAAAAATATTAAATACTGATTTTAATAGAGCGCATATCGAGGAGTCGCTTATGCCGTTTATTGAAGAAAAGAATGGACGTTATTATTATCGACATGATTTCCATGCTGCACTCGTAACATGGGAGCCGAAATAATTATTAAACCTTTGGACAAAACTAGTGACCAAAGGTTTTTTTTATTGGGAGCGATAGGGTACAATAAAGCGATATAGATATAGAAGTGAGGTGGCATATGTGCAACTACATTTTTTAGGAACAGGCGCAGGAATGCCTTCAAAGGAACGAAATACAAGTGCCCTAATGGTAAAGCTTTTAGATGAATTGGGGGAAATGTGGCTTTTTGATTGTGGAGAGGCAACTCAACATCAAATTTTGCACACATCGTTAAAGCCACGTAAAGTAACGAAAATATTCATTACACATTTACATGGTGACCATATTTTTGGACTACCTGGCTTTTTAAGCTCTCGTTCATTTCAAGGTGGGGATGAACCATTAACAATATTTGGCCCTCAAGGTTTACAGCAATGGATTGAGCAAACCTTAGCCTTATCAAAGACACATTTAACATATCCATTACAATTTGTTGAAGTCCATGAAGGTGTTATTTATGAGGATGCACACTTCACAGTAAGTGCAAGTGAATTGCGACATGTAGTTCCATGCTTTGGCTACCGTATTGAACAAAAAGATTTACCTGGTGAATTGTTAATGGAAAAAGCACAGGTTCTAGGTGTTCCTAAAGGCCCGATGTTAGGACAACTAAAAGCTGGGAAAGATATTGGGCTTGCAGATGGCACAATTGTTTATGCAAAAGATGTCGTTGCTCCGCCGAAAAAAGGCTTTACGCTCACGATATTAGGCGATACAAAATACTGTCCAGAGGCTGTTTCATTAGCTAATGGAGCAGATATCGTTATTCATGAAGCGACCTTTGATGGCACTACGACAGATTTAGCAGCGAGCTATGGACACTCTACGAATGTTGAAGCGGCTAAGGTGGCACAACAAGCAGGCGCAAACTATTTACTTCTGAACCATTTAAGTGCACGCTTTTTACCACATGATTTACCGGAATTTTTAGCAGATGCACAGGAGATTTTCCCACAAACCTTCCTTACATCCGATCAAACAGTATTTACATGGAATAACAATAAGTTAATTTAACTTCTTTCATCCAAAAACGTAAAGTAGCTTTTAAATGACACTTCATTTAAAAGCTACTTTTATGTTTATTTAGCAAAGTTTTTTCTGCAAAAGCATGGGCAGAATAGGTGTACTTTAAATGAGACCTTTTTATCGATATAATTCAACGATTTGATTTGCTATATACTCGGAGCTAAAATGAACCCCATTTCTGAGCCACCACATAAGGATCCCAAGTATTGAAGAGGCGAGAATATCCATTGATAGTGTACTATCAGCACCTTCACTTTTACGTTGTATGACAATCAAGTCCTTTAATGTCATATGCATTTTTTTAATGAAACCAGGGTGCTCAAATAGCACAGCTAAAATTTTCCTATGCTTATAAAAATAATCTAAAAACGTAATTAGTTGTTCTTGATTATTCAAATTATCAATTTGTAAAGACGGAGACATTTTCGACAACAAGTCGTCGAAAATATCGTAAACAACTTGTTTTAATAAATCATTTATATCGACAAAATGTAAATAAAAAGTTGCTCGATTTAACTCTGCACGTTGGGCTATTTTTTGTACTGTAAGTTTCGAAATATCGGGGTTTTCAATTAATATATCTACGACAGCTTCTTTAAAGACTCGTTTAGAGCGAATTGCTCGTGGGTCTTGCTTTTTTTGTATGGTCAATTTCATTCTCCTTTATCTATTAAATACAAATTTAATTAATAGTATTTTTATTTTTGTTGTTTAATTGACACTTCTTGAAAAATTGTAAATAGGAATGAAAAAATAAACGTGTTATTATCTATTTTATTGACATTGTGTTAATAAAACAAGTAGAAAGAGGCAGAATGAAATGTCGGAATCAATAAATAAAAAAGTATTATTAACAGTATTAATTTTCGGGTGTTTTTTATCTACTCTTAATCAAACGCTGTTAAACGTTGCATTGAGTAATTTAATGGGCGTTTTTTCCGTTTCTGCTACAACCGTACAGTGGTTAGCTACTGGTTTTATGTTAGTAAACGGGGTGCTAGTCCCTATTACAGCATACTTAATGAAACGTTTTTCAACTCGCCAATTATTTATCAGTTCAATGCTGTTTTTATTAGTAGGCTCTATTTTTTGTGCGGTAGCTCCGAACTTCACAACCTTACTAATAGGTCGTATGATTCAAGCAGTTGGAGCAGGAATTATTATGCCATTGCTAATGAGCATCGTCATGTTTATTTTCCCTCCTGAAAAAAGAGGCAGTATGATGGGGTTAATTGGGCTTGCTATGATTTTCGCTCCAGCCATTGCACCAACTTTAGCAGGCTTCGTTATAGATTATTATTCATGGCGTTGGTTATTTATCGGGATAATTCCATTTGTCGTGATCGTTATATTCATGGCAATGAAATATTTAATTAATGTTTCAGAAACTGCAAATACGAAGTTAGATGTAATGAGTGTTATTTTATCAACAATTGGCTTTGGTCTTATTTTGTATGGTTTTAGTAATGCAGGTAGCCATGGCTGGGATGATAACATTGTAATCGTCACTATACTTGTGGGGATAATGACTACTGCATTATTCTGTCTTCGACAAATGAAATCTTCTGATCCACTTCTTAACTTATCCGTTTTTAAAAATAAAGTATTTACGCTAACGTCCATCATCAACATTATTGTCACAATGATGATGTATGCGGATATGATTTTATTACCGATATATTTACAAAATGGAAGAGGGTTTACGGCATTAGATGCAGGTTTATTATTATTACCGGGTGCTCTTGTAAATGCCTTTATGTCTCCAGTGACAGGGAAAATGTATGACCGCTTTGGTGCAAAACCGTTATTTATTATTGGTTTGATTTTTGTCATTCCCTCCATGTGGGTTGTAACAGATTTAACAGAAACAACAACATTTAGCTTTTTAATGATACGTACCATTTTTCTACGTATAGGGTTGAGTTTTATCACAATGCCGTTGAACACAGCTGGTTTGAATGCCTTACCTAAAACACTTGTCACACATGGTACAGCAGTGAATAATACATTACGACAAATTGCAGGTGCTATTGGATCTGCTGTCGTCATTACAATTTTTACAGCACAAACGGCAAACCATGCAAAAACATTGCTAGTAGGAACACCGAATGCCACGGCTGAAGGTATACGTACGCTTGCTTCCATTTTAGGTTCAAGTGATGCTTATTATTTCATGACAATCTTAGCGATACTCGCATTTGTTTTAACTTTATTTGTTCCATCTAAAAAAAGAGTAAACAATAGTTTGTGATTGTATATATTTCAACGAATGGAGTTTAGTTGTTTTACTTCAGAAGTCAACTTGGTGAGGCTTGTTGCATTTTAATTTCATACTAATGATAAAGAGCCTTACTACAATTATGTAGCAAGGCTCTTATTTTCAGGCTGTTTTCTCAAAGATGGTTGCTTCTTGTATCGTTATTTTCTAAAATAAAAGCACCCGTTTTGTTTAAGAAGAAAAATTACTTTTCTCTATATTTTCCATTTCTAATTGCTTTTCGATACTTTCCATCCTCCTCAATAGCAATCGCTTCATCCGTATTAATGCCTTCTATCGAATAATACTTAGTCCCCTTCTTGTACTTATTTGAAAAGTTTCCTGGGTAAGTCCCTTCCTTATCCGAATGCTTGGTAACTTGACCAATCTCTTCATTTATTTCAATTACATATTCTTCACTGATTTCGTAAATATATCCATCCCAAATAACAAATGATGAATTCCAGTCAGCACTTGAAGAACAGCCTGCAATAACCTGAATAGAAAATATAAATATAATGAAAATAGAATGTTTAACCTTCACAATTTCACCTCTTTAATTTCGATATTCAAGTCTCATTCTTGAACTACCTGCTTGGTTAGTATAATAATAGTTAAAAAAAGAGCGTTAATCCTTCTTAGATCAACGCTCACATTAGTTGAAACACTACTACCCTAAAAATCGATATGTTTCACTTGTATTGGATAAAAAATTAATGCTACTTGTTCCAAATTTGTTTCTTCTTCAAACTCAAATCCCTTAACTTGCCCATTAAAAAATTTCAACTTAAATGAACCATTTCCAATTTCATTTATTACTACTTCAGATAACTGTCCTAAGCAACAATAAAGGAGCCTCTTTTTGCTAAAAAATGCTCAGGTTCAGTAATTTTATCTAATTTAAGTTCTTTTTTTTCGAACTCTTGGTGTAATCTAAAAAACTTTACCAAATGAAACAATGTTTCAATTATTAATGACTTCGAATATAACTGCTTCACCCCGAATAATTATCCACCAATTTTTCCAAACCATAGTTCATCTTCTTTTACGTAAACTTTATAATACTGATTTCTTGTTACAATATTTTGCTCAATCACATAAAAAGATTGCATTTAAATACTCCGTTAAATCTATATTTCCGCTTAGCCTCTAATAATACTATTATTTGTTAACCTTATTATACTATCCTGCTTACGTTAGTTGAATAGCAACAATCTTTTCGAAAACAGCCTATTTTTATAATTAACTTACATTATCTCAACCTATCAAGTGAAAAAAGAGCAAATATAATGTAGAGGGAAATATAATATGAAGATTTAGAATATTGAAGAAAAATGATGCAGTAAGTAGTAGATTTTCGTATAATTGACTAAAGGGGAGTGGTTTAATATGAATCAGCAAAAAATGCCTCCAGCACTATTGCGTTTAATTGTTATTTTTCCAAATGTGCTGAGCTATTTATTATTATTTGGACTTATCTTTTTTGTTATCTCTAATTATGACACGCTAAAAGCTACGGACAACTTAAATGTTTGGCTTATTTTTATTTTTGTGCTTGCGCCGGCTGCTGCCTACACAACATTTAGCATTATTAAGAAAATTCGTGCTGGACAAATGTAAGGTAAAAAAGTGTATTCAATAGATAAGTTAATGGATACACTTTTAGGATTTTTTAATTCTGAATAATATAACACCAATTACAAATAGAATAACAACTGATATGAAGTAAATGTTAGAAATTACATTCATTATGTGAAAAGGGGCTTTATAAACAAAAACAGCTTTCACCCAGTGACGATCTTCTTTTACTGCAATTGCGGTGGAAGTGGATACCTCTTTTATTTCATAATAATTTGTCCCTTTTGGGTAATAGTTTGAGACATTTCCGTAATAATTTCCTGTCATATTATTTGGCTTGGTCTTTACTTCTCCTATAATTTTACCGATTTTATTATCTTCAATTAATTCTTCTCTTTTAACTTCATAAACGTTTCCTTTCCAAACGACGAAAGGATAAGCCCAAGATAGTGCTTGCACAGATGGAGAAATCATAAGTAAAAATAAAAACGACAACAACGTAATTCGTTTCAAAAAGCACCTCCAATAAGTAATCATTTTAAATTAATTATAAAATAAAAAAATGGGAATATTGAATAGATTTAAAAAAATTGAAAAGTAAAGTTATTTACACGATTCCTCATCACATTTTCGGAAACAATTATTTTAGAAAAATTGACATAATGAAATCCAAGACGAATAAAATAATTCCATCTAGAGAAACTAAAAAAATACATAAAAAATTTGAAAAGCGAGGTGTTTTTGTGGATCCAACTAATTGCGATATGTCACCAATGAAACAAACTTTAAAGGAAGAGCTTCTGCATGTCATTCATTCATTACAGCAAAGCGTAGAAGCGATGGATACTGATACAAATTGTCTTCTTGGGAACTTTGAAAAAATTAAAGAAAAATTTGTAGCGATTGAAATGAAAGCTGCAACATTTTATTTAAATTGCTATCTTTCTCCGTTTACTGAAAAATATCCTGAGCTTTCGCATTGCGTACAAAATATGTCTACAAGGAGACATGGTGGCCTAATTGTGATTGAACGGGAGGATTCTCTAGCAACCCTAATCCGGCCGGGTATTCATATTGGCGCAGAAGTAACGCATTCCCTAATAGAATCTATTTTTTTTCCTGGAAATCCACTGCATGATGGCGCAGTTTTAATAAGCCAAAATCTAATTGATTCAGCAGCAAATGTTTTGCCACTTTCAGACAGACATACGGGGGAAAAGAAATTAGGCACTAGACATCGAGCAGCATTAGGATTAAGTGAAGTAAGTGATGCGCTTGTTATGGTAGTGTCTGAAGAAACAGGGAGAATTTCTTTTGCCTTTAAAGGAAACTTATATCCGATTACGACGCATGGCATTATATAGTGTGAAGCTTCACACTATATAATATCTTGAATTCAAGATATTTTCCTTGCTTGTTTATCACTTGCGTGGTAAAGTGATGATTGAGAGGGGGAGGAAGCATGCGAAAACACACACTCGGATCACTGACATGGATTCGGATGATGCGCTTTACCAATCAAAGCAACCAGCTATCTAATGAGTTTTTAAAGCGCTTTGACTTAACGACTGCACAGTTTGATGTCCTAATACAAATAAAGACATATGCACCGTTAACGCAATCGCAGTTAGCAGAGAAAGTGACAGTGACGCAAGGTGGAATGTCTCGAATGCTTGCTCGTCTAGAAAAAGATGGACTTATTGAACGCAAGCAAAATTGGAAGACTAAAACAATTTCGCTCACAGCTAAAGGCGAGCAAATGATTGATGAGGCAACACCAAGTCAGCTACAGTTTCAATCTTCATTTTTTGAAGAAGTATTAACAGAAGAAGAAATGAAAAATTTAAATATACTAATGTCAAAATTAGAGAAGCATAGTCGTGGAAAAAAATTACCCCCAGCGTGATTTTTTTTGCAACATCACTTGCTTAGTCAAGTGAAGATGAGGAGGAAACATTCATGAACAAATTAAGTGGACATCATCATATATCAATGTTAACTAAAAACGGCAAACGTAATAATGATTTTTATACAAAAATTCTCGGCTTGCGTCGTGTGAAAAAAACAGTCAACCAAGATTCGCCTTCTATGTATCATTTGTTTTATGGAGACCTAACAGGAGCTGCAGGTACAGAATTAACATTTTTTGAAATGCCCGTAGCAGGACGGACAGTTCGAGGAACAAATGCCATTACACGTATCGGACTACTAGTACCAAGCTATGACAGTCTGCAATATTGGAAAGATCGTTTTCAAGAATTAGAAGTTGAACATAGTGAAATAACAACTTATGCAGGTAAAGATGCATTATTTTTTGAGGACCATGAAGGGTTACGAATGGTGCTTTTAAATATTCATGGTCACGAAACACCTGCGCATTGGCAACCATGGGACGGCTCTGATATCCCGGCGGAACATCGTATTTTAGGAATGGGTACAGTTGAAATGACAGTTCGTTACTTACAACGGACAGTAAGCTTATTAAAAGAGCTATTTAATTATACAGCTGTTAAAGAAAGTGAAAAAGAGGTAGTATTGCAATCCATTCCTGGAGAAGTACTTGGAGAAATCGTCGTTACAGAATTAGAAGGGCCAAGTGAGAAACCTGGTCGTGGTAGTATTCATCATCTTGCACTACGTGTTGGAACAGTGGATGAATTGCAAGAGTGGGATGCCAAAATTAAAGAGTGGGGCTTTGATAGTACTGGCGTTGTGGATCGTTATTATTTCCAAAGTCTCTATTTTAGAGACCGAAATGGAATTTTATTTGAAATGGCGACAGATGGTCCAGGGTTTACAGTTGATTCGGCAGTAGAGGATCTTGGTAAAGAACTTGATCTTCCACCATTTTTAGAAGAAAGACGTGCAGAAATCGAAGCTAATTTAGAACCACTAGATTAAGGAGAGGTTTAATTATGGAAAAATACCGCATTGATCAATCAAAAGGCATTGAATTTGGCCTCTATTCTTTAGGGGATCATATTCCAAATCCATTAACAGGCGAACGAGTTTCAGCTCAGCAACGAATCCAAGAGCTAGTTGAAGCAAGTCAGCTTGCAGAACAAGCAGGTATTGATGTATTTGGTGTGGGCGAAAGCCATCAATCGTACTTTACTACACAGGCACACACGGTTGTTTTAGGAGCAATTGCACAAGCTACATCAAACATTAAATTAACAAGCTCCGCTACGGTACTAAGTGTTTCTGATCCAGTACGTGTATATGAAGATTTTGCAACGATTGATTTAATTTCAGATGGACGCGCTGAAATAGTTGCTGGTCGTGGCTCACGAGTAGGTGCATATCAATTACTAGGCATTGATTTAAAGGATTATGAAGAAATTTTTGAAGAAAAACTAGAGCTACTGAAAAAAATAAATGACAATGAGCTTGTCACTTGGGAAGGGCAATTCCGTGCGCCACTTCACAATGCGCAAATTATGCCAAAACCTAAAAATGGCTCTTTGACAATTTGGCGGGCTGTCGGTGGACCTCCTGCCAGTGCTATTAAAGCAGGCTATATGGGCATTCCAATGATGTTAACAACATTAGGTGGTCCTGCTGTGAACTTTAAGCCATCAGTAGATGCCTACAGAGAAGCAGCAGAGCGTAGTGGCTTTGATCCGAAAGATTTACCGATTGCTACAACAAGCCTATTTTATGTTGCTGATACGACGAAAGAGGCACTACAAGGGATGTATCCACATTTAAATGGTGGATTCCAAGCAATTCGTGGCGCGGGTTATCCAAAGCAACAATTTGCACAAGCGCCAGATACACGAGACGCTTTAATGGTCGGAAGTAAGGAACAGATTATTGAAAAATTACTATATCAATACGAGCTCTATGGCATGCAACGATTTATGGCACAAATTGATTTTGGCGGTGTGCCATTCGATAAATTAATGAAAAATATTGAAATTATAGGGAACGATATTTTACCTGCGATTAAAAAATATACAGTAAAATAGGGAGTGTTCAGCATGAAAATTGTTGCACTAGCTGGTTCAATTGTCGGTTCAAAAACAAAAACAGCCATCAGTAGGGTGGTTGAAATCATACAAAATCAATATCCAGAGCATGAGGTAGTGTTGCTAGATCTTGCTGAATACAAAATGGAGTTTAGTGATGGACGAAATTATTTTGAATATGATGGGGATACGAAATATGTGGCCGAAACAATTATGGCTGCAGATGCAATTGTCATTGGAACGCCAACATTTCAAGCTTCGATTCCTGCAACGTTGAAAAATATTTTTGACTTACTACCTGTCAATGCGTTTCGCGATAAAGTGGTGAGTACGGTTGTTACAGCTGGCACATCGAAGCACTATCTAATGATTGAGCAGCAGTTAAAGCCAATTCTTGCTTATATGAAAGCTCATATCGTTCCGACGTATGTATTTATAGAGGAAAAGGATTTTTTACGGAAGGAAATTGTGAATGATGACGTCCTATTCCGCCTTGAACGTTTAGCTGAGGATACAGTGATGATAGGTGATGCGTTTGCAGAAATTCGTGCTAAAAAAGATGCGGAATATGATTTTTAGAGATTACTAATTTAATAAATTTTAGACGCTGTATAAGGGGGCAATCTTATACAGCGTTTTTTCGTGATATTTTTATTTTTGGTTGGACCACTTGAACCATCGAGCATGGCCATCAGGGCGCTCCATTGTCCGTATAGATTCTATTTCTCCTTGTTCAATGAAATCTTGATGCAGTTGCATATCAAATAAATTGTTATAGCAATGGTAGAGAGGTCGTTCTATGCTAATCTCTTTTAATTGCTTCATTAATTCAAGGCGTAACTCCATTGGGATTTGATTGGCCACATGTGTATGGTAAACAACTAACATCGCTTCTTCTTTAATTTCTCTACTAATATCTTTAATAAGTTTAATGGCATCTCCTTTTATCAGTTGTAAATCGAGCTCTTTTAAAATAGGGAGCGCATGATTTAACAAAAGTCTACGTTCTTGATGCTCTGGCCAAATTAAGGCTTGGAGCCATTGTAGCTCTTCCTCATTATGAATATCAATAGGATTTAAATCGATGCCCACTCGCTTACAAACAACTGGAGCATTTGAAATAGAAGTTGGAAGCGGCTGACCTTGATTTTCTGATGACAAAATGAAATCATTATTAGAATTGTTTATGTGAAGCTGTTGATTGTAGCAGTAATTGTATTGATCCATCCCAAGTTGAAGCCCTGCACTTGCACCAATTTCTATGAAGGCTAATGGTTTTTTGTGGTGTTCATAAATTTCTGTCATCATCGGATAAAGGTAAGAACAACGGCGAATTTCATTTGTCTGAACAAGTTTTTCTTGAAATAAAGTCTTCAATTCGTCTGAATGGGACAAGACGAATGCTTTAAAAACTGGGTACACTCCACTTATTGCTTTGGGTGCTGTCGTTAAAGATGGATAAAAATGAACTAAATCGTCCTTTGATGATGACAGTAAATACTGAACACCAGCTAATAATAAATTAGGTACGGGTTGTCCTTGAGGTATAGACGCCGCAACTTTTAATAGTTCATCGTCATCAGCAATCTTATTCGCTAAATGTTCGTACAGTGGACTTGAGTTTTCACATTCATTTTTTGCAAAAGTACGGAATTGTTTCCTTAATTTAGCTAACATACGATTCTCCCCTTTGTGTAAAAGTAATCGATCTATTTTTAAGTTTATTATTATTGGATAATTTAGTAAATTAAATATAGATAATGAAGTTGATTAAAAACATTAATTGAAGGGGATGAGATATTGGATTATAAATGGATACAGTCTTTTGTAGTTGCAGCTAAATCCTGTAATTTTCGAATGGCAGCAGAAGAACTACATTTATCGCAGCCAAGTATCACTGTTCATATTCATCAATTAGAACAATTTTTGAATGTAAAATTATTTAAACGTGAAAAAAACCGTGTGCAATTAACGGAGGCAGGGCACCTTTTTCTAGTAGAAGCTCAGCAAATTATTCATCAATGGGATAAAAGTATTGAACGTTTTCAGTTAGCGACAAAAGGAATTGAAGAAAAGCTAATTATTGCAATGACTCCCTTAATGGTGGAAACGATATTACCTCATGTAATCTATCAGTTTATCAATGAACACCCGTCCATTGAAATATCGATTCTAGTAGAGGATTCAGCAAAAATTGAGGATTTAATCAATCGTGATCAGGCGCATATTGGTATTTCTTTATTGCCAACTCGTTATCGGCATTGGAACCAAGAACTTCTTGTAGAAAGTCCTTTAGAATTGGTTATTCCACTAGATGCCTTTGATGATGAGACGGGAGCTTATATTGACTATGAGGAATTATTTCAAACGTACACTTTATTTACACACCATCATCCAACTATTTGGGAGGAATTATTACATAAGCTACAGGAAAAATATGTAGTTACCAAGCAAGTGTCCATATCTCAATCCTATGTGGTAAAGCGCTTAATAAAAGATGGGCTGGGTATGTCATTTTTACCAAGGATGATTGTTAGAAGAGAGCGGATGGAGGGTCGGTTTAATATCATTCCCTTTGATGAGATAGCTTTACCAAGTGTTCCTGTTTACCTTTTTTATAAGGAGTTGATCCGAGTTCCAGAAGAGTTATTATGTTTATTTCAGACGAGGGATTATTTGTGAGTATCGTCAACAATTTCGTAATTATTTGTCTAGGTCGTATCTTTATTAATGGTTCATATCAAAAGTAGGGAAATCATTTTGTATATGCTATGTAAAGTTGATTGGAGTGGAGGTTGGGCGACTCCTTGGAATTAGCCATAGAGGAGTGAAGGCGAAGGCTAAAACCATCACATCCTAGATGAATACTTTGAAGATTTATCGGAACAATTATAACTTTTATCGGAATAATTTCAGTTTTTAGCAACTAAGGGTGACTCAGCGAGTTGCCCCCAGGAAGCTTTGCTCTGCGCGAAAGCGAAGCGTTAGCAACAAAGCGCCCAGTCGGAACGGAAATCAACTACGATATGATGATAGCTATTAAAATTGTTTAATGCTGGATAACATAAAGTTTTATATAATAAGAACAGGAATAATTTAACAAAGGTGTGATTGTATTGAGAATTTTAATGGTTGAGGATCATGAAGATGTAAATGCAATGCTAACCGAATTGTTTGAGCAAGCAGATTATCAGGTAACCAGTGTGATGGATGGGGTAGAAGGTCACCGGGCATTTCTGCAAAATGAGTTTGATCTTGTGCTTCTTGACATCATGCTTCCCTATAAAAGCGGGGATGAATTACTAAAAGAAATTCGCGCTATTTCGGATGTACCTGTTGTTATGATTTCAGCTAAAGATTTAGTGTCAACAAAAATTGATTTGCTTCGTTTAGGAGCGGACGATTATATTACGAAACCTTTTGACCTTGGCGAGGTTCTTGCCCGTGTTGAATCTATTTTGCGTCGTGTTAAAAAACAGGCTACACCAATGAAGCAGCTCCAATATAAAAATATCTTATTGGATGATATCGCTAAGCGAGTTACAGTAAATGGTGTAGAGGTCTTGCTAACTGCAAAGGAATATTTATTGCTCGAATTGTTTATGACGAACCAAGAGAAAGTATTTACGAAAGCAAATTTATATGAATCCATTTGGCAAGAAGAATACTTAGGGGATGAACATATTATTAAAATTCATATTAGTAATCTTCGTCAAAAATTAAAGACAATAAATCCACAAGCGGATTATATCGAGACGCTTCGAGGGCTTGGGTACCGTTTGCGTCTATAAATTATCCGTAATCTATACGCCATCTTTACTTTATCTATACCTTTCATGAGTAATCTATGAATATGAAAGGGAGGTGCTAAATATGGGGGAAACCATATTAAAAACGAATCAATTAACTAAAATATATAAAAAGCAAACAGTACTTCACGACGTATCAATCGAATTAAAAGAAGGACGTATTTATGGGCTTATTGGTGAAAATGGTGCGGGAAAATCAACTTTAATGAAGATTATTTCTGGGATTAGTTTTCAAACAGAAGGTTCATTTGAGTTATTTGGAAGATCAGCTGACAAGGAGATCCAACAGCAACGAAAACGTATTGCCAGCATGATTGAACAACCAGCGATTAGCCCTGATATGACTGCAAAAGGTAACCTTAAATATCATCGATTAATGCGGGGGATTCCGAATGAGGAGCTCGAGGATGAGATACTGCAATTGGTTGGATTGACAAGTACAAACAAAAAGAAAGCGAAGCATTTTTCGCTAGGAATGAAACAACGTCTAGGTATAGCCATTGCGTTATTAACGAACCCAGAGCTATTGATTTTAGATGAGCCAGTAAATGGGTTAGATCCTATAGGTGTTGTTGAAATTCGTCAGCTTTTAACACGTCTTTGTGAAGAGCGACAGATGACGATTTTAATTTCGAGTCATAATTTACCGGAACTTTATCAAACAACTACTGATTATATCATTATTCATAAAGGGAAAATTATGAAACAAATGACTCAACAACAGCTCGACGAAGAATGTAGACATTATATTCGCATTGGTTGTACAGCTCCAGAAAAATGTGCACATGTATTAGAAACTATTCTTAAAACACAAAACTTTCAAGTCATGCCTAATAGAATGATTAAATTGTATGATTTCTTAGAAGATCTTGGGGATGTATCAACAGCATTATTTGAAAATGGAATAACACTTACGGAGTTTAGTCTACAAGGAGATACATTAGAGAACTACTTCCTTACGCTAATTGGAGGTGAGCGACATGTTTAATTTAGTACGTGCTTACCTCTATAAAACAACTAAATCTAAAATATTTTGGGTCTTACTGGCTCTTACAACATGTTCTGCAATCGCAATGTTTTGTATTGCCTATGGTATCGGCAATAACACAATAAATGAAAGCATCAGCAACGTTGGTTTTTTATTATCTGATATGAATATGATGTCCATAGTAGGCGCGGTACTTGCCACTACACTAATTTGTTCAGACTTTGACACAAAAAATATCCATCATCCTATTATAAGCGGCTTTGCAAGAATCCAAATTGTCATAAGTAAAGCGATTGTTTTCTGGATCTTACTTATTGTTCTTGTAAGTCCTTATATCATCGTGACTATCATTGGGCTATCAATGGACAGCACGTTTAGTATGGGCGGGAAAGCAGCAGGTTTTTTAAGCATTTTAACTTTGACTACTAGTGGTATCTTTGGTGAATACGTAACAATAGTGATCACAATGATGATGGTCTATCTTGCTCAGTTAACGATTTGTATTTTACTTGCGTTTGCCTTAAGAAAATCGGTGCTTGTAGTAGCTGCGTATTATATGATGTCCATGTTCTTTGGGCAGGTGGCAAGCTTCCAAAATTCATTTGAGATGATGAATAAAATATTATCCTTTACACCCTATTCAGTGGAGTATATTACGCTTAATTTAAGCATGAGTAAAGGGGATATAATTTCGGCCGTTTCCGTTTGTGCCATGTTTATAGTAGTAGTGTTGTATTTAACATACATGACATTTAGAAAAGCAGAAATCAGATAAGGGGATGTAGGAAATGTGGATTGTGGCAATTGTAGTCATTGTAGGATTACTGTTTTATATTTTTTATATACAAAGGCAACTACGATTGATAAATGTACAATTGTCACAACGTCTACATGAGCAATATACGCAGCCAATTAGTGTCGAACTTTTAAACAAAGAAGTAAATCAACTTGTGGTAAATATAAATCGTATATTAATAGAATCGCAAAAATCAAGGTCGTATATTAAACGGGAAGAAAAATACTATAAAGAAATGATTTCTAATATTTCTCATGATTTTCGTACCCCACTAACGGCAATCAAGGGCTATCAACAAATGCTTTTAAAAGAACCCTTAACAGAAAAGCAGCTCGCAAAGCTTGAAGTTGCACAAAAACATGTTGGAAGACTGGAGCAATTAGTAGAAACATTTTTTGAATATTCCTATTTGCATAGTAATGAAGATCAACCTAAAAAGAATCGTATCAATATATCAAATATTGTATTTGAAGAGATTGCCGGTGCCTATGCACAATTTGAAGAAAAAGGAATAGCCGTCAATTTGCCTAATTTTGAGCCACTCATTATAAACTCTGATGAAGAAATGCTTTTACGTATTGTGCAAAACTTAGTACGAAATAACATTATGCATGCGCAAGGTGATGTAACTATCAAGCTATGGTTAGAAGAAGAACATGCCTATATCTGTTTTCAAAATCCGATTGACGAAAATATTCAACTAAATCCTAACCAGCTTTTTGATCGATTTTATACAACAGACAGTTCCAGACGTAAAAGCACTGGTTTAGGGCTATCTATAGTCAGGCTGCTAGCAGAAAAATTAGGTGGAAGTGCAACGGCCAATATAGAAGATGGCATGATTGAGTTTTTAGTGTGCTTAAAAAAGAATAAGTAATATTAGTAGCCAAGAAGCTTAGTGCATTTTGGCTACTAATATTACTTAAAACGTCTATATCGAAAAGCTGGAAAAAACAATGACATAATCCTTATGGAAAACCATATCTATTTATGGTAATTATAGTATATGTTGTAGTGGTTATGATTACGGCAATCAATAATGATGGTCAAATTGAACAGATTGGGGCTTTTAAGACTTTAACCGCAAAAATAAACGATTTTAATTCTTGTTTAAGATATGTCTCTATATTTACAAAATGCAGAAAAGGCAAGGTTTATAGTATGAAAAGATAATAGGATAGGTACAAATAGCTTAGATTTCAAAGGAGGAAAAATTGTGAAGAAACTTGATTCTGAATTCAACTATCTAGAGGATATGTATGAAGATTCTTTCTTTCCATCATTTTTAGTCGATAAACTTAAATCTCATATTGTTAATGTAGTACATTTTATTGAGGAGAACAATTATACAATAGAAGAGATTCAAGAAAAATTAGACGAAATGACTATAGCGATCAATGAGCTACAAAATGAGTTTTATGAAAATGACAGTGAAATTGAAACGTTTGCACGAGATTCAATCGGATTAACAGTAGAAAAGATTTTACAATATTTTGAGATTGACATCGATATTGAAGAAGCTCTTAGAGAACGAGATTGGTGAAAAATTTTTATGTGATTTGAATTCCTTTTGTATCAACGGGTTTTAGAAAAGTATCGTTTGTTGACATCTGATAAGGCTCCATCTGGTCTGTTATTGTGCTGATGTTTACATAATGTTAGGGATAATTATTTATAAAGGTGGTAAAAAAATGAAGAGAATGCATGTTTTAGGTATGGTTGTTTTAACCGCATTATTGAGTGTAAGTGGGACGTTTTTGATTATGAAAAAGAACGATGAAAGCGAAAACTCTAAAAGTGCCGAGAGTGATTTAACTAGCGGTCAATCAATTTCAAAAGAACATGTTAAGGAAGAGTTTGTATCGACAGTGGATACGAATTTTGGTTGGGAAAATACTACGTATTCCAAAAAGATTGATGAATGGAAAAGTGGGGATGAACCCTTTATTGATAACCTAATGCAAGAAGTTATTCAAGAAATGTCACATCAAAAGATTATTGCAGATGAGAAAGAATCATCCATTATGATTACACCGAAAAGAATTGAACTTTTACTACAAATGGTAGAGGAAAATAAAGATGGATACGAACACAGTAATAAATATTTAGATATATTAAATCGTTGGAAACAAGGTGATTTTAAATCTGTTGATAAAGACCATAATGATATGTGGTTTATTCAAGGGACAAAAGAAGGTGGTATAGCCACTGGGATTTCTACAAAAGAACAAGAGAAAGATTATATATTCCAAGTCTTTAGTATTCCAATAGAAAAGCAGAGTTAATTTCTGCTTTTTTTGCGCTTGAAATTAGAGATAATTATTAATTGGTTTAGAAAAAAGATTTAAAAGAAACAAATAATATCTCACTACATTTCCTGCTGGAACGTAATTTAAGGTGAGTAGCAAAATTCTTTATCTAAGATACAAAGTAAATAGGGAAAGTGATAAAGTGTGAATAAAGAATGTAATAATCAAAAATTGGAAACCTGCATTCGCTATGGCTTAATCAATCATTTCAAATTTTTTGATTTACATAAAATCCTTAAAGAATATAAAGATGCCGGTGGTAAGCAAAATGATGCATATGTAGTGTTAGAAAGTTTAAGAGGAGACTTTAAGAAGGATTCTTCTGAAGATCTACTACTCGAATTATTAGATGTTGTAACCGGATTTTGTTCACCTCATCTATGGATATGGAAATGAAGTGTCTGAAAACCAATAGAAAACGAGATGCTCGTTCTTTCTCGGGATAGTTGTAGAAACATAGTAATTGAGTGTCTGGTGAGCCGGGTGTGTAACTTCAATAAAATACACTGTTTAGAAAGAGGTAGGTGTCATGACAAAGGTATTATTTAGGGAATCTATTTTTAGAGTTTCTAAACAGGGCGTTAGAAAAACACAACTTTGAAGGGCTTGAAAAAGAGATGTTCATAAGTGACATTACAATGTAAGCTTCCCCTTTTAAATCAAGCACTTTCGGAATGGTACAATGACCTACATAAATCTAAAGACATAATGTTTTATTGGACCAACGACTTCTATTTAATCGGTAAAAAAAATAGTCGTGATGACTATCGGAGTATTACGATGAAAACAGATTTATTTATAAAAGAGTGGCTTAAGCTTCTGCAGCAACTACGACAGATCTTGGGGGAAACCGGATACAATGTACCAATCTAGTAGATTTCTATTTGCTTGAAAATCTCGAAATATTTTATTCTTAATATATCTTTTAAAGTAGTAAGTAAAAGTTGTTGAAAGTTTAGGCGCTACAGTTTTGCCCCATTGGGTTCGGAAAAAGGGAAAAGATGAAGATAACAGATATTTTAAAGGCATTAGAGAACAGTGCCGAGATAAATAAGAAGAATTTATCATATTGCTGCGATACATAAAGGGGATGGAGGAACAATTACAACTAGTTTTCCAAATTTGCTGAACAAACAAGATTTTTGAGGAGGCCAGAAAAGCGATGATGTACATTGAGAAATGGTGGGGTAACTATATTGGAGGAACCGATGATACATTTACTTTAATCGACTATTTAGTTGACAGAGAATTTGAGTCGGATATTCCAACAGAAATAAACGTTAAAAATATTTTCCAAGACTTTCAACTGAATAATACTAGGGAAATAAAAGACTTACGCCAAACGAAAGACATTTACCGTATTATAGAAAAAGAATTTTTTCAAGATATAGGCTGCGTGATCAATTTGTTGATCGATATTACGGCTATTATTCTGGAATGTCAAAAAAACGGTAAGGTTCCTCTAACGGATTTAGGTGGCGGCATCATGGACAAAAATGCTGTTATTTCATTAAAAGTAGAAAAAGAAGAAATGGCTTTTTTGAGGGGAGTATTGGAAGATTTTATACATTACCCTTTAAGTTATGATTTGGCGGAGTTTTGCCCTGAAAATGATATGCGAGAAATTGCAAAGATATGCAAGGAGATTTTAGAAGAACTAAACATGTAAAATCTCAATTGAAATAGCGAAGAAAGAGAAATCAGAATTCTAATTCCGAGAGAGGTGTAACTATGAGTATTGGATTGAATGAGATATGGGATGGAAAAATCCCAGCAGATGAAATGAATTTAGCAGAATTATCCGATAAAATATGAGAGATCGGCGAACTGGATGCCATCCAAGAGAAGGTGTCGCCAGAGTTATTTCAACTTCACATCGCCATCAATACGATCGGTAACTGGCAGTGTGATGGCTGGGACGGTATCATCGCGTATCAGCCGCATCTTGTTCCGTATATTTCCGAGGTTTTAGCGAAATTTGGTTTACAGCATTTGCAGAATGCTTTTGACGAAGTTATTGCGATTTTCCCAGATTTCATTACGTTTGAGGATGACTCACTTTATTGTGACATGATCAACTTCCTGCATAATATGCGACTTAAGGTAAGTGACGAACGTTTGAATGCGTATACGCAAGAAGAGCGTCAAGCCATGGTGACAAAATATCAGGAAAAGCTCAATCAATTGGATGAAATGACGGGACCTCTATGGGGATATGGTAGCCCTAGGGACGGTTGGGCCGTGATCTTTGATTACATAAAAAAATAGAAACGTTATATAAACAGCCCTTCGAAAAATGAAAATAGGTTGATGGGAATGATTACGCGCGATGGCAATATTCCTAGTTGTTATAAGTGATAGGATTCAAGCAAAGGATGTAAAAATTATAGAGAAGTCTATTACGTGGTCTCAAAATCATCCGATGTAGTTGGAGCGTTTAATGGAACATCTGCATCGTAATTAAATTAATGGATGAGATAACTTAAAAGAGAGGGTCATATGGGTATATACAAGACACAATTTGGAAGAGAAATGTCACTAAAGCTTTATGATAATCAATTGAAAAAATTGGAATATTCATATAAGGATGTTTTCGTTCATACTCGTTTTGGAAGAACACATATCATTGAAATTGGCAATCTATCGGGTGAACCATTGTTAGTATTTCATGGAGGGAATAGTACGACTGCCTATAATTTATTAATGTACAGATTTCTGCTTAAGGATTTTCATATCTATGCGGTTGATATTATTGGCCACCCTGGAAAAAGTGATGAGGTTAATCTCTCTCCTCGTAATGATGATTATGGAAAGTGGGCAAATGATGTGATAACAGCGCTTGGATTTGACAAAATAGCTTGTTTTGGGGTTTCGTTTGGAGGCGGAGTTCTGGCAAAACTGATGTGTACCGCACCAGAGAAAATAAAAAAATCCGTATTAATTGTGCCATCAGGTATTAACAATGCCTTTCCAATCAGTACTCTAAAAATGATGATACCACTACTCAAATATAAACTAACAAAGAAAGAAAAATATATAAAAAAAACAGCTTTATTTAGGGCTATTAGAGAAGAAGTTCTTGATAAAGATACTTTGGATATGGTGAGAGATAGTTTTGATCATGTAAAAACAAAAGTAGGGATGCCATCCAATGTGAGTGAACAATTAATGCAACGGTGTAAAGCACCGACGCTTATTATGGCAGCAGAAAAAGATTGTTTATTTCCAGCGAAAAAAGTATTATCAAGAGCCAAAAGAATTATACCAAATAACACTGCTCATATGTTAAAAGGATGCGGACACATGCATATGATGCCAGATCTAGAAAAGAAAATGATCGTTGATTTTTTAAGTGTTTAGTAACTTTAAAGTCCGATCATTTCTTCCGAAACCTTCTAATTGTAGTATCGGCCATTCTTTTTTAAGACAGGCTGGCAAAGAGAAACCTTTAACGAATGGTTTAATAGGTGTGAAAAAAAGATGCCATCTAAATAAGAGAAGGCGTTAAAGAAAATGCTGATGAACTCTTTATTTAATTACAAAGTACGACAATAATTTGCTTTATTAATGCTGTTGCTCATCATGTAGTAGAGTGGTAGATTATCTTAAATGAAAGGAATGACGTTTTATATATGGGACATACATATGCGATTTTTAAAAAAGAAGGTATTTTTTGTCCTACTTACCTAGAGGGGATTATGCATACAGAATTCTTTGAAAAAGATCCTTTTGAAGCAAGAGACTCCGATGATGGGGAATGGAGGAGCTCAAGAAATATTGTGACAGAGTTGCCAGAGGAAATATGGTTTGTTTCAAAAGATATAAAATATGATTTTGATTTAAGATGTGAGGTTGGTGGATTTTTTGTATCGTTAGAATTTCTAAACCTATTGCAGAAATTTGGAATTAACAATTTTCAATACACTAAAGTATATATGGTGAACAAGCATAAAGAAAGTATATCTTCAAAGGAATACTTTTATGTGCGTTTTTTTGATAAGTTAGAAGATGTAATAGATATGGAGAAATCAAATATTGAATTTTATAGGCAAAATGGACGTTTTAAAAAATATGGGATTTACAATTGAAAGGTACAATTACTTTTCCTGACGTGTTTCTAATTAATAATATTAGACTATACAGTATGATGTTTTGTTCAGAAGAATTTAAAAAAGAGGCTGAAAAACTTAAATTGAAGGGAATTACCTTTGTCCCCTCAAATGAAGCTGATGTGTATAAGCCTTAGTATTATAGCGACTATTTTTCAGGAAAGTTCGAAAACTTTTGTTTGAGAGAGGAGGGGAGATCAAAAGATGGTATTTTCTTTTTTTAAGAAAAAGAAAGAGCCGCAGCAATTGAAAAATAGAGTAGAGTTTTGTATGACAAACTTATCACTAGGTGCGGCAGATGCCTATGATGTATTAGTTGAAAGATCTGATATTGAAATAGAAGAATCGGGCTGTACATCACATTGTGAAATCTGTGAGCAAGGGATCTTCGCCATTGTCAATGGAGAAATCGTTACTGCAGATGATGCAGAGACGTTAGTGAAGGCAATTGATCAAGAAATTATACAAAATCCTCTTTATTGAATGAAAACAGCTTGTTAACATAAATCAACAAGCTGTTTTTTACTTTATGATGAATAGCGGTTATCTCCCGTTATTTTTACCAACCACGTACGTATTGCACTGGAGGTGTAACAGCTTCTCCTATTTCCTTAGCAGCATGAAGTGGCCAATAGGGATCGCGAAGGAGAACGCGTGCTAGGAAAATTAAGTCAGCACGATTGTTTTGTAAAATTTCCTCTGCTTGAATGGCTGTTGTAATAAATCCGACCGCACCAGTTGGAATATCAGCTCCATGCTTAATCGCTTCTGCATGAGGCACTTGGTAGCCTGGAAAAACGTTTATATGTGCTTGCACGACACCACCAGTAGAAACATCCACTAAATCAACACTTTGTGATTTCATCCAACGACTGAAGACGATAAAGTCATCCATTGTTGTACCATCTTCAGCATAATCTTCTGCGGAAACACGCACAAGCAAAGGACCTTCCCAAACACTGCGAATAGCATCGATGACTTGACGTAATAATCGATAACGATTTTCTTGGGAACCACCGTATTGGTCATTACGTTTATTCGTTGCTGGTGATAAAAATTCACTAATTAAATAGCCATGTGCACCATGGATTTCGAGAACATCAAAGCCTGCTTTAGCTGCTCGGACAGCTGCATGTTTAAAAGCTTCTATTACATATTCAATGTCTTCTAATGTCATCTCAGTAGGCGTTTTATAAGCATCGCTAAATGCAATGGCTGACGGTGCGAATATTTCACCATCTACAGTTGCTTTACGTCCAGCGTGTGCGAGCTGGATGCCGGTTTTTGCTCCGTATGCCTTCATTCCTTGAACTAATTGACGTAAACCTTCGATATGAGCATCATCCCAAATTCCAAGATCGTTACTAGATATACGACCTTCTGGAACAACACCCGTAGCTTCGACGATAATTAAACCAACTTGACCAGCAGCCCGGGTTGCATAATGTACTTGATGGAATGGTGTGACAAGCCCATCCTCCTGCGCCGAGTACATACACATCGGTGCCATTACAACACGATTTTTTAATAAGATATTTTGTAATTGGTAAGGTTCGAGTAATTTAGACAAAATAAAGCCCCCCTAATCCCTAGTGATATACTTTTATTTTGCACCCATTATTTACTATTTGCAAGTAAACGAGATCGAGCTTCTGCTTCTTTAATACATGCTTCTATCGCTTCATTAAATTGATATTGTTCAAGAGCCTTAATTCCAGCTTCTGTTGTACCACCTGGACTTGTTACTTTACGGCGTAATACATCAGGTTCATCGACGGATTGCTTCAGCATTTCTGCAGTACCGGCAAGCGTTTGCGTCATTAATAGTCGTACTATATCCTTCGAGAGACCGACCTTTGTACCAACTCGTTCAAATGCCTCCATTAAATAATAAATATAAGCTGGGCCACTCCCTGAAAGTGCCGTTACAGCGTGTAATTGATCCTCTTCCACCTCAATAACTGAACCGACCGCCTCTAAAAGCTGTAAGAACATGGAGCGCTGTTCCGAAGTCACTTTGTCATTAAATGCAATTCCACTTGCAGACATCCCAATAGTAGCGGAAGTGTTAGGCATAACGCGAGCGACTGGGCGAGCCCCTAAATGTTCTATAATAGTTGCAATACCGATACCGGCTAAAATAGAAAGAACGGCTGACTGTTCTGTAATTTTAGGCTTTAGCTCACGCATCGCTGCAATGGCATCTTTAGGCTTCATCGCTAAAATAATTAAATCAGCTTGCTGGTAAATATCATGGTCAATATTGCAATTTACACCATATGTGTCGTGTAAAAAATGTAAGCGGTCTTTGTCTGAGCGATTGGTGACGTAAATTTCTTGCGCTGTAAATACTTTTTCTTTTATCCAGCCCTGAATCAATGCCTCTGCCATAGAGCCTGCACCTATAAATAGTATTTTTTTCATGATAAAACCTCCAGTTCAAATTCAATTTCGCCTTGGCGTAACTGCGTCAGGATTTTGAATTGTGCTAAGGCCTGCACGACGCAGGTCAGTTAGCCATTGTCGCAGGAAGCGACGGTTTTAGGCTAACATCCTTATATTCATTCCTTTGAAAATCCGTGACATCCGCCGGAGGCTTTGGGCCAACAAGATGTTGGTCACTCAGTCGTGTGTTGCTGCCGCTTCGCTTTAGCACAGATAAATTGCCACAGGACGTGGCGTTCTTAGACTGAGTTCCTCTATTTCAGCGGGTGTTTGGATATTTGTAGCTGTCGCTTCGCTTTCGCTACTAAAAAAATTGCTGAATGAAGATAAAAACAGCGCTCCCGTCCTTATAAAGAAGGACGAAAACGCTGTTGTTTCCGCGGTACCACCTTTGTTTGCCAATTGGCACAACTCATAGCCCTTTTATCGCAAGGGAGACGGTTATGTTTTCATAACTGCTCAGAAGTAGGTTCGGTAATGGGAGTGGGTGATGTTACTTTCAGCAAATGTAACACTCTCTAAGACACCTTCACCAATTACGTACTTGGCTTCATCAACGCATAAAAATAATTAGATTATTCAAAATTATATTGGTAAGACGTCAACCTGTCAACAGGAGGGTGACGAAAAGAAGAAAAACTTGTAAAATAGAATGAATCGGTGTTCACTAGTTGCATAAAGGGGGAAACAGCTTTTGTCTACATACAAAATAGAAATACCAACACCCTATGATGTAGGAGATGTAAATGCATTTGTTGTCAAAGGCGATGCATTGACAATTTTTGATGTTGGTCCAAAAACAATGGAAGCCTATGACGCGCTAAAATGGGGGATTCGCGCAGCGGGCTTTGACATGCGAGATATTGAACAGGTTGTGTTAACCCATCATCATCCAGATCATGCAGGTTGGGTGGATGCCTTTCCAAACGCAGAAATTTTAGGGCACGCCTATAACGATAAATGGCTTCGTCATGACGAGGATTTTTTACGTTACCATGTGCAGTTTTACAGTGAATGCTTATTTGAGCACGGTGTTCCTCAACAATATATCCAGCCGAGTGTACATGTCCGCCGTGAAATAGAGCTTGTAGGTGAACGACCATTAACACAAATTCTTAACGATGGGGATGAAGTGCCAGGACATCCTGGATTAAAGGCTATTGAAACTTTAGGACACGCACAAAGTCACTTAATCTTCTGGGATGAAAAAACGCACGATGTAATTGGTGGAGATTTATTGCTTGAAAAAATAACACCAAATCCGTTAATTGAGCCACCACTAGACCGTACATTAGGACGTACGAAATCGTTACTACAATATAATGAATCGCTAGAAATATTACGACGATTACCAGTTAAAACAATGTATACAGGACATGGCGCAGAGTTGCACAATATTCCTGATTTAATTGATAAACGATTAGAACGTCAGCATCAGCAAGCTTTGAAGGTTTGCGAATTATTTGGTGATGAATCATTAACTGCTGTACAAGTAACGAAGCGCTTTTACCCAGCAGTTTTTCAACGACAGCTTGGACTGACACTGTCTAAAACGCTCGGTTATTTAGATTACTTAGAGGCCAACAATTTGATTACATCTACAAAATCTGAAGAAGGTATTTATTTATTTCATAGAAAGTAGGTGTAAATATGAGCGTGAATAAAAAGACTATCTTCGTGACCGGTGCAACAAGTGGTGTTGGACTGAAAATAACAGAATTATTAGTAGCACAAGGCCATTCCGTTTATGCGACAGGCCGCAATACAGTGGCATTGAAAGCATTAGAACGCGTAGGGGCAAACTTGATCCAAGCAGATTTAACTGATTTAGCTACTATCGACGAAGTATGTGCACAGCTACCGCCTCTCGATGTAGCTATTTTATCTGCTGGGGTAGGTAAATTCGGTATTGCACCTGAATTAACAGATGAAGCTATTAGACAAATGGTAGAGCTAAATGTTAGTGTACCGATGTATTTAGCAAAACGTCTAGCAGCGCCTATGATACAACGTCAGCAAGGTCAGCTCATCTTCATCGGCTCGCAGGCAGGAAAGGTAGCGACACCTAAGGCAAGTGTTTATGCTGCTACTAAGCATGCGATTGTTGGCTTTACAAATGGGCTTCGCATGGAACTAGCTCCGTATAATGTGACAGTCACAGCGATACATCCAGGTCCAATCGATACACCTTTTTTAGACAAGGCGAGTGATGAAAGTGGTTATCGAGAGTCTTTAGGGAGGTTTTTATTAACAGCTGAAGAAGTGGCTCAAGCTACGATAAAAACAATCGGGCGCCCTGTGCGAGAGGTAAATTTACCGCGGATCATGGGGTTAACAAGTAAGCTATATGCAATGGCACCTGCAACCGTTGAATTTTTAGGTAAATCATTTTTTAATAAGAAGTAACGAAAAACTCAATTAAATAATATTAATCAAACTGTAAACATACTTTATGGCTCTACATGATAGAAAGAGCTTGTTTTTCGATAAAAGCCCAAAAAGTTTCGATAAAATGAGATTTTGTTTCGATAAAAGCTCAAATAGTTTCGATAAATCTTCAAAGTATTCCTATAAAACGAACGAAAGGAGCTTTAGCGATTCTGTTTTGCGGCTCGACATTAAGAAAAGGGTTGTCTCTTGCGCTGAGACAACTCTTTTTTGTATGTGGGCGTTAGGATATGCGAACCACTAGCTAAGTGCAATGGTGTCCAATCGCGCAAAAAACATTTGTTGCTCCGACCCCAAAGAAAGCGCACATCCGAAACGGAAATTAATACTATATACATTCATGTTGCGAGTAAAAAATCGTTTTTCCGAGTAAAAATATTCATCGTTTGTACAAGCACTTAAAGTATTGGAATGACACACTTTTTACAATAAACATAAAAGTCTATTAATTTATAAAAATACACTTGTTTTTATTTTTATAACATGATACTATTCGTGTATAAACTTTTAAGTGGATGTATAAACATACATATCTTATAGATTAAATGGAGGCACATTTCTTATGGCGAATAAAAAAGTAGTATTAGCATATTCAGGAGGTCTTGATACTTCTGTAGCAATTCCGTGGTTAAAAGAACAAGGTTGGGACGTTATCGCAGTTTGTCTTGACGTTGGTGAAGGTAAGGATCTTGAATTCGTAAAAAATAAAGCTCTTCAAGTAGGAGCAATTGAATCATATATGGTAGATGCGAAAGATGAATTCGCTGAAGAATATGCATTAATTTCATTACAAGCGCATACTTGGTACGAACAAAAATATCCATTAGTATCGGCACTTTCTCGTCCATTAATTTCAAAAAAATTAGTGGAAATTGCGAATCAAGTAGGTGCGGACGCAGTAGCTCATGGTTGCACAGGTAAAGGGAATGACCAAGTTCGTTTCGAAGTTTCCATCAAAGCGTTAAATCCAGATTTAGAAGTATTAGCTCCTGTACGTGAGTGGGGCTGGAGCCGTGATGAGGAAATCGAATATGCCATGAAACATAATGTACCGATTCCTGCAACATTAGATTCACCATTCTCTATCGACCAAAACTTATGGGGCCGTGCAAATGAAGCGGGTGTAATGGAAGATCCATGGGTATCTCCACCAGAAGAAGCATACGGTTTAACAGTTTCTGTTGAAAACGCTCCAGATGAAGCGGAATACGTAGAACTTGAATTCGTTGCTGGTAAGCCAGTAGCTTTAAACGGTAAGG
The DNA here is from genome assembly GCF_050280125.1 of Lysinibacillus sp. NPDC093692. Lineage (NCBI taxonomy): Bacteria > Bacillati > Bacillota > Bacilli > Caryophanales > Bacillaceae > Lysinibacillus > Lysinibacillus sp. NPDC093692. The sequence goes on along the minus strand of NZ_JBNNUW010000009.1, from coordinate 63,457 downwards.
AAATGAAGCTTGCTGATTTAATCCAAGAGCTAAATGCTGTAGCTGGAGCACACGGTGTTGGGCGTATCGATCACGTAGAAAACCGATTAGTTGGTATTAAATCTCGTGAAGTATATGAAATTCCAGGAGCAAAAGTGCTATTAACGGCACACAAAGAGCTTGAAGACTTAACACTTGTAAAAGAGTTAGCACACTTCAAACCAGTTATTGAGAAAAAATTATCTGAATTAATTTATGATGGTTTATGGTTCTCTCCATTACGTGTAGCACTGGAATCATTCCTAGCTGAATCACAAAAATTTGTGAACGGAACTGTGCGTGTGAAGCTATACAAAGGTCATGCAATTGTGGAAGGACGTAAATCTCCAAATTCACTTTATAGTGAAAAGCTAGCAACATATTCTAAAGAAGACCAATTCAACCATGCTTCAGCAGTAGGCTTCATCGAACTATGGGGTCTGCCAACAGTGGTCAACTCTTCTGTAAATAAATAAAAATTAATTTTGACAAGCAAGGTGTAGTATAGACTTGTGCTGTGCTGCACCTGTTCAAAAAGAAATGAAGGAAAAGGTGAGCTGTTATGACAAAACTTTGGGGCGGACGTTTCCAAAAATCAGCAGAAGCATGGGTGGACGAGTTCGGCGCATCGATTGGCTTTGACCAACAGCTTGTTCTAGAAGACCTTGAAGGCAGCGTTGCACATGTTACGATGCTTGGTGCAACAGGAATTTTATCAGCAGCTGACGTAGAGACAATTCTCGGTGGACTTGCACAATTACAAGAGAAAGCAATCGCAGGTGAGCTTGAATTTACAGTTGCTAATGAGGATATTCACTTAAACCTAGAAAAAATGCTCATTGATTTAATTGGTCCTGTAGGTGGTAAGCTTCACACAGGCCGTAGCCGAAATGACCAAGTAGCAACGGATATGCATATTTTCTTGAAAAAACGTGTGGAGGAAGCAATCGGTTTAATAGAGACATTCCAAAAGACATTGCTAGAAAAGGCAGAGGAGCATGTGGAAACAATTGCTCCAGGCTATACACATTTACAACGTGCACAACCAATCTCATTTGCGCATCACTTAATGGCCTATTTCTGGATGTTAGAGCGTGATAAACAACGTTTTACGGAGTCACTTAAACGTATTGATATTCTGCCATTAGGTGCAGGTGCCATGGCGGGTACAACTTTCCCAATTGATCGCTTAAAATCCGCTGAACTTTTAGGCTTTAGCGAGGTATATGCGAATTCTATGGATGCAGTAAGTGACCGTGATTTTATCGTTGAATTTTTAAGCAATTCATCATTATTAATGGCGCATTTATCTCGTTTTGCAGAGGAAATTATTTTGTGGTCGACAGATGAATTCAAATTTATCGAATTAGATGATGCCTTCTCAACAGGTTCTTCTATTATGCCACAAAAGAAAAATCCTGATATGGCGGAGTTAATTCGTGGGAAAACAGGGCGTGTTTACGGGAACTTAATGGGCTTATTAACAGTTCTTAAAGGAACACCGTTAACATACAACAAAGATATGCAGGAAGATAAAGAAGGTATGTTCGATACAGTCCATACAATTCTTGGTTCTCTAAAAATCTTTGAAGGTATGATTCGCACGATGACTGTCAATACAGAGCGTTTGCAGCAGGCAGTACACTCTGACTTCTCTAATGCTACTGAGCTTGCAGATTATTTAGCAACAAAAGGTATGCCTTTCCGTGAAGCACATGAAGTGACTGGAAAACTTGTATTCACATGTATTCAAAAGGGCATCTACTTATTAGATTTACCGCTTGAAGACATGAAAAAAGAAAGTGAACTTATCGAAGCGGATATTTACGATGTATTAGCACCTGAAGCTGCCGTTCGTCGTCGTCATTCATTAGGTGGTACAGGATTTGATCAAGTAATCATCCAAATCGAAAAGGCAAAAGCTTGTCTAATTTAACAATTATTTTAGCGTGCATGTCCTTGTGACTTTTGCATAGATATTCATTAAAGCTGTCCAGTGAGGCACTATGATAAACCATTCTCCTTTTTCGTTAGAGCCAGAGGGTGAAACGTAAAAGAGCCCCTTACATAGGTGAAGGACAATCCCCAATTCTGGAGACGCGGAATTGGGGTTTTTGTGTAATTAAATGATAATGGGAGGTGTTTTCAATGAATGAGCGTTTTACAAAGGGGTTCGAAACAATAAAGCATTATGTGACAACGGAAGAAGCAGTAAAAATGATTGAGGCGGATGCACTAGCCGACATCGCACCAGATTTACGAAAAATGATTATTGAATTTGCCTATGGGGATATTTATTCACGCCCTGGGCTAGATGCAAAAAAACGTGCACTTGTTGTCATTACATCAGTCGTAACTCAAGGTGCTGCCCCACAAACGAAAACACATATTAAACGAGGTTTACATGCAGGTTTGACTCAAACAGAAATTGTGGAAGCACTTTTACAATTAGTGCCCTACATAGGTTTTCCGCTTGTACAAAATGCATTAACTATAGTTCAACAGGTCTTTAAAGAAGAAGCTTAGATTTCTTGGCGTTTTATGCTATCTTAAGGCACTTTAATAAAAGCACGCATTACATGAATAAACTCCTGTGAAACGGTTCATATTAAGAGCGGAACCACTTATTAATCTAATATGATTAGGAGGATGTAGAATGAGTAGTCAAACACCCAAAGACCAGGAATCTCAGGAAAGTCCGCCACAACTGTATAGGGTGAGCTTCTAAAATCTTAAGGAAAAGGTGAGGCAGAGGATATTCTGTTTTGCTGTATCTTAAGAAGAAGCAATAACCGATACAAATAAAATCAATAGAAATAAGTGTTCTTGGATCCAGAATTTTTCTGGGTCCTTTTTTTATCTCGCATAATTGTCATAAAGCCAGAGTAATGAAGAAGAACCACAGATTAATTTTTACTTTATAGAAAAAATTGACTTTTTCGAAAAACTGTCTTACTCTAAGTATGACAGATTTCTGTTTGGTGATAAGCGATACAGATTGGAGGGGTAAGATGAATATTCATTTAGATCCAAGCAGTGAATTACAGCTCTATAAACAGTTAGCAAATCAGTTAATTGAGTTGATTGCTAAGGGAGAGCTTAAAAATGGTGATACATTACCTTCAGTTCGTTCAATGGCTGCAGATTTAGGGATTAATGTTAGTACGGTAAGTAAAAGCTATCATGAACTTGAAGAAAAAGGGTTAATTGAATTAAAGCCGAAAGCAAAGGCTCTCATTATCGGTGGTCAAAAGAAAGAGCTGGAAGAGACGGAAGTTGAAAAAGTAGAAAATGCTTTAAAGCCAATTATGGCAGAGGCATTTGCACGTGGCCTCGAAAAAGATCAGATGACAAATTTGTTTCATCGAATTTTAAAACAATGGAAGTAGGGGAAATTTTAGAAGATCAAACAGCTCCTTACTTCTTCCCTCTTTTTATTGTTTTTATAATTGTCTCTTTAGGTGGACTTATACTCTTCATTTGGAAATTAAGTAAAAGTAATGAGCGCTTTGATGATTTACATACAAACGAAACAGCTTCAGCCGATGATCGCTACTGGAAATGGGGTATTTTTTATTTTAATAAAAATGATCCTTCACTATTAGTACAAAAAAAATACGGTGTTGGTTGGACTGTGAATTTTGCAAATAAATGGAGCTTTATCATTATACTTGTCATATTTTTACCAATCTTGTTAGTCATTTTCAAATAGAGGGAGAGATTTTATGAAAAAACTAATCTTTTTATGTTGCGCACTCTTATTATTAGCAGCATGTGCTCAGAAGGAAGATAACGTAAAAGAGAAAGAGACGAAAGGGGACAATAAAATGAATGAACAGCTAGTAGGTAAATGGGAAGGTAATATTGAGATACCAAATGGAGCACTTCCGATTATTGTTGATTTGCAGAAAGATAGCGGGAAATTATCAGTACCAGCGCAAGGATTAACCAATCATCCATTTAAAAGCATTAAATATAATGGTGATCAAGTGAATGTTTCAATCAACTTAAATGGCTCGGCTGTTGAAATTAATGGAACATTAAAAGATGGGAAAATTGACGCAATATTCCAACAAAATGGTGGCAAATTCCCACTTATCTTAAAACCATTCAAAGAGCAACCCGTTACGTATGAAACGTTGAAGGTTCCCGTTCAAAATGGTGAGTTAACAGTGGCCCTTCAAAAGGCAAGCAACGAGCCATCTCCAGTTGCACTTATTATTGCAGGCTCTGGTCCAACTGATAAGAATGGAAATTCGACCGTGGCTGGTAAAAATGATAGCTTAAAAATGATTGCGGAAGGGTTGGCGAAAGATGGTATTGCAACTGTCCGCTATGATAAACGTGGACTTGGCGATAACAAGTCCCTTTTAACAAAAGAAGAGGATATCACTTTTGACCAATACGTAGATGACGCAGTTCAAGTAATTAATACCCTTTTAGCGGATAAAGCATATTCAAATGTTCATATTATTGGACATAGCGAAGGCTCACTGATCGGTTTGCTAGCAGCACAAAAAGCAAATGTAGAATCTTTTGTTTCCATAGCAGGTACTGGAAGACCAATAGATGAAGTTCTGTTAGAGCAATTAAAAGTTCAGTTAACACCAGCGCTTCTAAAAGAATCAACAAATGCTCTTGCATCGTTGAAAAAAGGTGAGCAAGTTAAGAACGTTTCACAAGAATTACAGTCTCTCTTCCGTCCTTCCATTCAACCGTATATGATTTCATGGTTAAAATATAACCCTGCAAGTGAATTAGCAAAAGTGAATAGCCGAGTATTAATTATCCAAGGAACAACCGACTTACAAGTAGGTGTAACTGATGCAGAAGCGTTAAAGAAAGCAAAATCAGATGCCGAGCTTGTATATATGGACGAAATGAATCATGTGTTAAAAAATGCTCCAGCAGATCGCGCGAAAAATTTTGCGACGTATTCAGACCCAATATTACCACTTCATAAAGAATTGTTGCCAGCCATCCAGCAATTTATTCTAAATGAAAAGTAGAGACTGATCATCATGTATGCCGTTGTTTGGTTGATCATAACTATTCTGATCCTAATCTTTGCAATTGTTTTATCACAAGGAAAAGGCGCATTTTTACTAGCAGGCTATAATATGATGTCTGACAGCGAGAAAGAGAAATATGCGGAAGCAAGGTAAGTCCGCGGGAGCAAGGTGAATACCCGCGGGAGCAAGGTGAATACCCGCGGAAACAAGGTGAATACCCGCGGAAGCAAGGTGAATACCCGCGGAAGCAAGGTAAATACCCGCGGAAGCAGGGTGAATACCCGCGGAAGTAGGATAAATACCCCAGAAGCAAGGTAAATTCCCACGGGAACAAGGTAATGCGCATATGAAACAAGTTAGTATACAACGAAAAGAAGTATGTTCAAATCATGAACACACTTCTTTTCGTTTTTAGGCATCCTTTCACCTTTTGTATTTGAGCAAGTTATCGCTATAGTTATTAAAACGTATACATAAGAGTGAAAGCTGATTAATGAGACTTAAAGCGGGGCATTCACCACCTCACATACATTAAATTTGAAACAATTACTACGATTTTATCGTACAATAACTATGCAAAGAGGGTGTACTTCCATTCATTCAAGGTGAATGAAATAGCATGATGAATCAAAACTAAATTGAAAAGAAGGTGCTTTTTTGTATAGTATTGGGAAATTTTCGAATCTGTGTAATGTTCCTGTAAAGACTATTCGTTACTATAGCGATATTGGATTACTCGAACCATCCTTTATAGATGAAGTGACCGGCTATCGTTATTATGATTACGATAAAATGAAAGAGCTGAATACTATTCAGGTTCTAAAAGATTGTCACTTTTCATTAAAAGAAATTGAACAGGTTATAAAAAGGGAAAATGATAAGCAAGATTTAGAGCTAAGATTACATAATAAAGTTCAGGAGTTAGAGCACCAACAAGAAATAATCGCTGAACAAATTCAAAATATTGTCCAAGTAAAAAATTCTATAAAGAACGCTGAGACATTTAATCCAAAGCCAACATTATCAAGTTGTTACATAGAAGAACGACCAGAAATACAGGTGCTTTTCATTCGGGGGAAAATCAATATTATTGAAATGGACAGGCTAGTACAAAAATTATTTGAACGAATTTATGCATATCAATTAGAGGTAGTTGGGGAGCTTACTGCAATTTTTCATCAACAGGATAGGAAGCAAAATGTAGCAGATGTTGAACTACTGTTGCCAGTAAAAGTAACTCAACCGGCAAATTATATTAAACTAATACCAGCAGGCAGATATGCTTGTATAAATGTAAAGGGACCGTATTCAGAGTTGAATTTTGGCTATAGTCGCTTGCAGGAATGGTTGACGGAGCAATCTCTTGAGACAGAAGGGGTGTTTATGGAGCAATACATAAAGGGGTTAATTCCATCTGAAGTAGTAAATCCAATTAATATTAGGCCAAATATTGAGATCCATCCAAACGATTTTTTGACAACAGTGTTTGTGAAAATAAGAAACTAGCTAAAGTCTCCAGTAAATGGAGACTTTATTCTGTAATTAGCAAGGTAACAACGTCTTGCTAGTAACATACAGAATGGAGTACATCAATGACAACAAATACAGGACAGTTTGCATTTCTTAAAGGTAGTTCGTATGAGATTGGACATCAACAAGCGCGAGAATTTCAAAAAAACCCTTTTGCGAAATCTCTATTCTTTACGGAAAAATTAGCTTCGGACAAAGCTTATTTTCAAATGAAAGCACAAATAGAGCAGTATTGCCCAAGTTTAAATAAAGAATTGGAAGGCTTTGCAGAAGGCTTTGGCTATAAGCCCGAGCAACTACATTTTTATCAAAATGCGTGGTTAATTCCTGGAGGATGTAGTTTAGGGGCTATTTTGCCTGGAAAAATGGCGGATGGTAAAACATATGTCATAAGAAATTATGATTTATCGCCCTCTATTTCAGATATGTGTTTATGTACGACAGTCGTCGAAGGGAAATATACTCATACAGGATTTTCTGTTTCTACATTCGGTCGAAGCGAAGGCTTAAATGAGAAAGGGCTATGTGTTGCGTATGCATCGTGTGGTATGCCCATTGGCAAATATCCTGGTATGAGACCACCAGTAGTACCTGGGTTTCAGTTTATGGTTATTGTCAGAGCTCTATTAGAAAATTGTAAAAATGTAGAAGAAGCTATTTATATGGTAAACAATATGCCAGTAGGAACGAATATGAATTTACTGATAGCTGATGCAAATGGCGACGCAGCATTGATTGGAACATATGACGGAATAAAAGAAGTGAAACGTGCAGAACTAGATTATCTTATTGCCACTAATCATGGTCTATTTTCTTCAATACAAAAAATGGAGCCTGGTAAGCTCGAACATTCTCAATTAAGATATGATATTTTAGAGGGAAAATTGAAGGAAAGTGGCAAAAGATCTGTTAATGAAATCCAAGAGCTTCTTTTTACAGAGTTCCCTAAAGGATTATCCGTCCATAATTACAACGAAAGCTTTGGAACCGTGCATTCAATTATGTTTAACCTTACTGACTTACAACTGGAATTTTCATTTGGCTCACCATTACAAAATCAGGTAAACAAGATAGAAGTCGGAGACAACTTGGCAAAAACACAAATACCTGTTGAATTTACTAATAATAGCTATGGAACGGAATTTTGGAAAATAATAAAATCCTAACTAACAAAAAGACCTCCCACCGTGAGAGGTCTTTTTGCTGTACCCGAAAGGTAAGGCATATTGTGTCCAACTGAAATAGCACTTGCCAATTACACACTTATTTAATAACTTAATTCGTACGTTACTACTTCGATAAATTTATCTCGATCATGTGATTCAAAAATAGTAATCCCTTTATCTCTAGAAAGTTGTAGTAACTTTTGAATATTAGCTTCATCTTTCTCCATAAAGGCTTTTTTTACATATTTTAAATCTTGCAAGATATGATGAATAAATGTATCTCCTTCTCTTTTTATATCTATAGCAATAAAGTCGAAAGATAATTTTGTTTTAGGTGGAGTAATAATTGTATCAAACAAATAGTTTAAAGCTTTAAAGGGGACATAAGGGATCCCTTTTTTATATTCATATTTCTCTATAATAGGTAAAACCTTATCAATAAATTTTTGTATTGTATCAATATTGTAAAGCTTTGTATCTTCTAAATTATTCCTCTTAATAATTTGTTGTATTTTTTCATATTGCTTTTGTTCTAGCAGTTCTTTCATATATAACAGTTCTTTTTTGAATTTTGATCGTTCTTTTTTACTTAATTGTCGATGTTCAATAACAGCGTATTCGATTAGCTCCCATCCTATTTTTAAACCAAAATGAGGTTCTAAAAAATACTTAAGTTCTTCAAAATCGCGCACTTAGGTAACTCCTTTTAAGTTAGTATTATTAATCTTGTAGGGAAAATAAGATAAAAATTTCTTGCCTTAACCGCTCATCAAACATCTTGTGTCAGAGCCATATTAAGATAATATTCCTTTTCCTTTACTTAATTCCCAATAATTATGTATTTTACATAAAAAAATAATTTTATAGAAATATATAATTTTATTTCATTTTTAAAAAAAATAAAATGAACCTTTTCCATTTGCCGTTTGTATAGTCATTGAACATAGAGATAAGGAGGGATTATTTTGGAGCTTATAGTGAAGGATATTGTGAAAAAATATAATGGTGTGAACGTTTTGGATGGTGTGTCGGCCACATTTGAAATGGGGTATTGTTATTTATTATTAGGTCAAAATGGAGCGGGTAAATCTACATTATCAAAATGTATAGCTGGAGATGTAAAACCTGATGCAGGTACTATTGTATTCAATGAAGCGTCTCAACATGTACAAGAACAAGTTGCGCTACAGTACCAATTTTTTTCGAGTTATCAGCATCTGAAAATTCGTGAAGTGATCACTCTTTTTACTAAATTGACGAACAATAAAGTTGATTTGGGAGAGCTATATGAAATATTAGGGTTACCGACTTATGACCACATCTTATTGAAAAATGCGTCAGGCGGTCAGAGAAAAGCAGTATCGATTTTCCTTTCATTTTTATTAAATAAACCAATTATCATTTTAGATGAGCCATTTGCTGATTTAGATTTAACGAAGAAAAAGCAATTGATGTTTTACTTACAAGGTGAAATTCGTCAACGTAACAAAATGATTATTATTATTAGCCATGAGGTAGCAGGATTAGAATCTTTATTTGATTATGTAGTGATTTTAAAAGACGGAAAACTCATTGAAAATAGCACACAGGATGAACTTTATAGAAAATACGCAGAGGCGAAATTGCCGGGAATCGAAGGTCTCTACTATGAAGTGACAGGCCAAATTTTAGGAGGAAGAGCAGGATGATGAAGCAAATTGCACGCATGTATATGTTAGAAAATATTCGTAGCCTAGGAATGACTATTGGGAATTTGTTACCAGCTTATATCTTTTTAGGAATATCATTTTTTGCTAAAAGCGCGATGACTGAAGAATCATTTGATTTTTTGATTAAAGGTCAGTTTTTACCGATTTCTATAATAATGTTAATCTTCTTCTTTTGTTTTTCCAGTGCTACAATCTATTTAACAGATATGAAAGCCAATAAAACCCTCCAATGGGTGCAGCGTACAGGCATTAAGCCACACACTTACTTTATAGGGATGGGAATCGGTGTTTTTACTTTATTAAATCTATTCTTAGTGTTGCTACTCATTGGCTACTCTTTTATTATTGATATTTCATTATCTTCATTTTTGCTAATTATTTTAATGAGTAACTTTGTGTTACTGGCATTATATCCATTGAGTTTTATATTGGCCGGTCTATTTAAAAATGAAAAAGTGGCAACAAGTATGTTGCAACCGATTATGTTGATATTTATGTTTTCAATACAAATGTCAACGATGTTTTTAACATTAGCGAAAAAAAACCCCCAGGATTATTTTATTTTCTTAATCTGGAATCCGATGCTATATTTATTTGATAGCTTGCAAGTGTCTTTAAATTTAATAGGCGAAACTTGGCTTCCGCAATATCAGTATTTTATGATTTTAACAATTCTTAGCTTGGTGCTAGCAGCTATCGCTAAGAAAGTATATACCAGTAAGTAGGTGATTTTATGGGAATTGGATTTATTGTATCTTTAATTGCAAATGTAGTTTTGACTATTATTATTTTGGGAATTACAATCCCGATGGATAAAAAATATGTTGTACGCGAAAATAGAAAAATTAATTATAAAAAAACAACAATTTATTTACGTTGGAATGTATTTGATACTTTAACGCTCGTTTTAGCCATTTATACAATACTTTGTGTGCAGGCAGTTTTCATACTTTTGACTTCCTCTCAAACAATCGAAAATCCATATTTGCAGTTTTTTGCAAATCAATCGTCAACATGGGTCATTGTAATAGTTGGATACTTAGTTTCACGTCTTTCTATGACATTAAAGTCCATTAAGGCTCATTGGGGGGATGAGCAAGATGATGAGTAATGAAGAGTGGATGGAGGCCTATAAAAACGGCGATGTCGAGGGCTTTGAACAGCTCTATAGTCGTTTGTATGAGCCATTATACTGCTTTTTATTTCGCTATACTCGAGAAGATCAGCTAAGCATAGATATTGTGCAAGATACCTTTGAGCGTTTACAATATATAAAAGAAGATTTTGATGAGCAAAAGGGTACAGTGAAAGCATTTTTATTTCAAATCGCCTATCGCTTAATGATTAATAAATTGAATCGGCGCAAAAAATGGCGTACGCTGTTCCCGTTTTTAGTACCGACGTCCAGTCATCGAATGTCTGCTGACGAGAAATTAACGATACAAGAAGCGATTCTTCAATTACCCGAAAAGCAACGGGCTGTTATTTTGCTTGTCTATTATCATGATTTACCGCAGGAGGAAATTGCACAAATTTTGTCCATTCCCCTTGGTACAGTTAAATCAAGGCTACATAATGCGATAAAGACTTTAAAGGAAGAGCTAAAGGAGGATTTCGATGCTTAAGGATGAATTTCAAAAGGAACAATGGTTAAAAGACAACTTAGATCAAGATAAAGTGGAGATACCTAAGCAGCTAATGACATACAAGAAAAGTCGCTGGCAACGTTTTCTTCAATATTTAGCTTCACCAACGAAGGATCCGTTAGAGCCAATATGTACATCTTCAGTCGGCTATACCTCTTTAAAAATAGTGCCCATTGTTGTGGCTGTATTTATAACAATTCTCCAAATTTTATTGCAATAATTTTTATCAACTAATCAATTATGCCTTGGCATAATTGCGTCCGGAATCGGCTTTGTGCTTAGGCCTGCACGAGGGCCGACACGATGTCGGTCATTTCGGTAGTGCCACAGGACGTGGCGTTAATTACCGATGCAGGTCAGTTAGCCGTTATCGCATGGATGCGATGATTTTAGGCTAACATCCCCTAAGAACTCCTTTCTGATTTCGTGACATCTGCCGGAGGCAAACTTCTTTCATTTAGATGTATGGACACCCGCTGAAAAGTAAATGAAACACGCATTCATCTCACCGCTTATAGAGGTGGGAGACTTCTGTAGCTGACGTTTTACTTTTACTACCAAAACATTTGCTGAAAAAAGTTAAATTTCTCACTGCCACAATCATTCGGTTGTGGTATTTTTAATGAATAAAATACTATTTATTGCCCATTTTTAGGAAATGTTTAGATTAATTTGGAGGTTGGTGCTTTGAGGGTTTTGAAAAAATTTCCACGACCAAACGCGATAAAAGGTCAGCTACATCGAGCGCTTTTATGGATTACTTTTATTATTGGTCTATGTATTTTTATTCCAACGCTTTACATTGAATATCGGCAAACTATTCAGCATCAGAATGAAGAGATGACGCATTATTTGGATGCTCAAACATATTTTTTTGAAAGCTGGTTATCAGAACGATCCAGTGATATACATACAATAGCTAATTTAGATTTTGTAAAGAATTATAATTATGAAAAATCGCAAGCTTTTTTTCTAGATTTTAAAGAAAAAACAGATTTTACAGACTTAATATTCGTTAATAGAGAAGGCATCGTACAATTTGATACAGTTACTAAATATAGTACAACTGGTGTTGGTGTTGGAATGGATGTAAAGAATCGTAAGTATTTTCAGGTTGCTACAAAAACGAAACAACCATATATAACAGATATTTTAATTAGTAAAGTTACGAAGAAGCCTATTCTTGTATTTGCTTCACCGATTCTAAATGCACAACAACAATTCAATGGTGTAGTTTTTGGTGCAGTAAATTTAGACACAATCGATCAACTGCTACATGAATCAAGAGTTGGCTTTTTAGGAAAAGCTTATATAATAGATCAGAAAGGTACTATGCTCACCGAATTTAATAATAAACAGCACCGGACTTCTAGCAAATATTTAGTGGATGAGCATATCTTGAACGCAGCTAAAAAAAATACAATAAGTGACCTAGAGCTTTATAAAGATGCGAATAATAAGCGAGTTCTTGCTAAAAGTAAGCCTATAAATGAAGGAAAATGGTTTATCATCTCAGAAATAGGTCTGTTTGAGGCGTATCAGCCATTAATCATTAGAATTTTATTGATAACCTTATGTTTAGTTGTAGGTTCGTTTTTTACGATTAAAATGATGTTACATCTTTCTAAAAAAATTGAAGAACCAATCCAACAGCTTCTTACAGGCGTTAGAAAAGTAGAACAAGGATTTTATGATTATCAAATAGATGAACAACAGCTGGCACCTTATGCACATGAATTTCAGGAGCTCTGTTCGTCCTTCAACGAAATGAGTGCTAAGGTGAAAACAGATACTATCTTACTGAAAGAATTATCAGTTACTTGTCAGTTGACGAAGCTGTATAATCGCCGTTATTTGATTGAACATGGGGAGCTTGTTTTTCAAAAATGTTTAGAGGAACAAAATCATTGTTCATGTATAGCGATTGATATTGATTTTTTCAAAAAGGTCAATGATACATATGGGCATTTAATCGGTGATGAAGTTCTAAAACACGTCGCAAATATCATTACAAATTCTGTGCGAGGAATCGACATTATTACAAGATATGGGGGAGAGGAGTTTGTCATTTTATCTCCAAATACTACGTTAGAGAGCGCAGTAAAGATAGCGGAAAGAGTTCGAAAGCATGTTGAACATCATCCTTATTATGCGGACGATGTTGAGATCAATGTGACAGTGAGTATTGGCATCGCAGGGTACGGTCATTCTAAAAACATTTCAACATTTTATGAGTTACTTGACAAGGCGGATCAAGCACTTTATATTGCAAAGGAAAGCGGTCGAAACCAACTGAGAGTATGTGATTATACTGGTAAAGTTGATTCAAACCAGATGCTTTAGAAGACTAAATTTGGAAAGTGGTATTTACATGAAGGAAATTATACTAAGTAAATTAAAAGAAATTGAAAAAGAGTATCAAGTGAAAATTTTATATGCAGTAGAATCAGGTAGTCGTGCTTGGGGATTTCCTTCCAAGGATAGCGATTATGATGTTCGTTTCATATATATTCATTAACCTCAGTGGTATCTTTCAATTGACCCTCAAGGAATTGGTGCTAAGAGGGATGTTATAGAATTACCTATTAATGATTTGTTGGATATTAGTGGATGGGAAATAACAAAGGCATTAAGGCTATTTCGCAAAAGTAATCCACCTCTATTAGAATGGTTACGAAGCAATATTGTGTATGACCAACAATATTCATTTATTGACAATGTACTATTACTGGAAAGTGAAGTTTTTTATCCGAATGCAAGTTTATATCACTATTTAAACATGGCTAAAAACAATTATCGAGAGTATTTACAGGGATCAGAAGTGAAAATAAAAAAATATTTCTATGTCCTCAGACCAGTTTTAGCATGTAAATGGATAGAGAAAAACAATACGGTTCCACCAATTGATTTTCAGGAATTGTTAAATGCAATTATTTCTGAAGGTCCTTTAAAAGCCGAAATTGAGCAACTTTTGCAGAGGAAAATGGCTGGTGACGAACTAAATATGGAGCCACGTATTGAAAGTATTAATGAGTATTTAGATAAAGAAATAGAACATATTGAGACATACTGTAAGAGTCTTCACGTTAAAGTCGATGATCCTACACAAAAATTAGATGTGTTATTTAGAAGTACATTGCAAGAAGTGTGGGGATAGAAAACTGAATAATTTTAAATCGCAAGGTCATACTAAAAAAGGTTTCACTTATGAAATCTAATATTGATGAGGAGGATGGCGCGAATGAGTAGGTTCGAACATTTAGACCCAAAATCTCAAAAAATCCACCGCAACTGGTCAAGGATTAAGCATTCAAAATCTCAAGTAAATGGTGAAACGGAGATTACTCTCCATAACCGTATCTTGAGAAGTGAAGCAAAAGCCCGACAGTTTTAATCATGCTAGAAAAGTAAGTGTCATCAAGCCCAGAACATATTCTGGGTTTTTTTGTTTGTTGTTTACGGGGTTTTTCATTCTTGTTTTGATAAAATGAATATATGAAAAATAAATACAATTTTAGGAGGGGAAAGTAAATGAGCAGCGTAGAAAAACTAAAAAAGGGATTAAAGGAATTTGGCCTAGAGCATAAAACGGAGGAATTATTACCTCTCGCAAAGGAATCCATTCGAATGATGGTAAATCAAATACCTGAAGAAAAAATACAGATTGGCGTCTCCAAAGTTGGTGGCTGTCCGGATGTACCATCTGATTTCTCATGGCCACATATAAACGACAATAGAGCGTTGTATTTTCTTTGCCAACTAAATCTAGTAGAAATCAAGCCTTATGATACAAACAGCTTATTACCTGTGGATGGTGTGCTATCCTTTTTCTATGATGCTGTCGAGCAACCTTGGGGATACGATCCGAAAGATTATGATGGCTTTAAAGTTTTCTATTTCTCTCAAGAGACTAGTAGCCTGAATAGAATGGAAATTCCTGTATCATTACTCGAGCATGGTAACATCGACAGCGCGGCGCTACAATTTAAGAATGAATTGACACTTCCATCATGGGATTCGCCATACTCGATGTATTTAGAAGAGATATTAAGTGAAGAAGAAGCTGATAAATACAGAGATTTTGAATATGAGTGGATGGAGGAAGGTGATTTGTCTATGGCTACTCACCGGATAGACGGATATCCAGATGCGATTCAAGGTGATATGTATTTAGAATGCCAACTGGTGACAAATGGTTTATATTGTGGAGACTCAACAGGATATAGCGATCCTTTACGAAAGGAATTAGAGGAAGGCGCAACTGATTGGCGATTATTACTCCAATTTGATACGGAGGATGATCTAGGGCTTATGTGGGGCGATAGTGGCAGATTGTACTTCTGGATACGTGAGGAAGATTGTAAAAATAAACAATTCGATAAAGCATGGGTTGTTTTACAGTGCTTTTAAAGGAGACTGATGGAATGCGTGATATTACATTTATTCAAAACTATTTAACGAATCTTGATGATGAACTATTAGAGGAACACGTTTTTTGGATTGACTGGTGTGAAGACAATGCTGATATTGTCCATTATAGCGAGAAACTATTACACACAGGGAAGCTAACGTATGAGCATGTTGTAAACAATGAGAGAGGTGTTGATTTATATATTATCTATGGTGATAAAAAATCCCTTGTGGTGATGGAGACGGATGATAGCTGTGATCCAACTATCATTGCCTTAAACGAGATTTTACAGCCTGATTATGAAATACGCATGTGGATGGAATCAATAGGCTCAGATACACTAGGCTTTATTTTCCTAACGCCTGATGAATGGTCAGCCCTTGAACAGCAATTCGGATTAGAAAACGTAAAAGAGTATTTTATGAGTATTACGGCTGATACAAAAATATTCCGACTTACCTATGATGATGTCGAGCAGCTATTGTAGAATTTATTTTAATGTATAAAATGGTTCGCAAATAATAAATTTTTGCTTTTGATAAGAGGAAGGAGCATGCAAATTACATGAAAAAATATAATTTTACACAAGAATTGGCCAATCAAATCAATAATTATCAATCGATAGATGCTTTTTATACGAAAATCATGAAAACGGTGGAGCCTGCTAATATTGGCTTCATTTATATAGAACCTGGTGGTGTTGTTGGGATGCACGAGGCGCCCGTAACACAGTTATTTATTGTAATTCAAGGCGAAGGATGGGTTTGTGGTGAGGACCAAGAGAAAATAATTTTAAAGGCTGGGGAAGGTGTTCTTTGGCAAACAGAAGAGGCACATGAATCTGGGAGTCAATCAGGCTTGACAGCACTTGTCATCCAATCCGAGCCAATCCATCTTGCATAGATTACATATAAAATGTTTTAACGGAGTAAGTTTTAACTCCGTTGCACTAAGCAGTAAGAGTTAAGCAAAGTTTAACTGTTTTCAAGAAGTGTCCATCAAATAACTCGTCAAATTCCTCTATTTTTTTTAAAGCCCTTAACCTCGTAAAAGTTCATACCAATCGTATTTTCCTTTTCTACACATACTAAAAGGGATGTTAAATCTGGAAGCATTTTGATCCCTTCCTGTAATAGAGCTGTACCAATTCCTTTGCCCTGAGTTTCAGGAAGCAAATATATTGAGAACAGTTCTGCCTCTCCATTTACAACATTTGAAAAATTGGCAAAGCCTACAATCGTTTCTCCAATTATAGCAACTAAGAATAAACTTTTTTCCAAACGACCTTGCAATCGGTCTCTACTATAAGCGGCTTGTAAAAAACGATCTTGAACCTCATGAGGGATAATTCCTTCATATGTTTGGTGCCAACTCTTTTTGGCAATTTCTTGCACAGAAATGATGTCATTCTTTTGCATATGTCGTATAATAATTGAACTCAATACTTTTTCACCTACAATTCCAATTTTTCTATTTATTGTAACGTAAATCACGAGAAGGGGGATGACTTCATGCAAGTTATTGAAAAAGCATTTGGCTATATTACGAGAGAGCATGAGGGTCAGTTACAAGTGCTAGTATTTGAGCAAAATATAGCAGGAGCAGGGATTCAAATTCCGAAAGGCACGGTAGAGGAAGGGGAAACACCGCTAGAAGCAGTAACACGGGAGATGTTTGAGGAGACGGGGTTAAACTATTTAGTAGTGAAGGGGTTAATTGCCCAAGATTATTTTAATCATCATTCAGGGGTATTACAAAAGCGCTATTTTTATCATTTAACGGCAAATGAAAAAAGAGATTCATGGAGGCATTGTCCGACAGGTGTAAACGAGGCAGACTTAGAATTTTCATTTTACTGGATATCAGATGAACAAGAAGTAACACTAGCAAAGGGACATGGAGATTATTTATATCGAGTACTAGCTCGTGTGAACAATTGAATCATCTAGAAGGTCCATAATAAATAAAACGCGTTTCCGAATTTAGGAAACGCGTTTGTTCTATTATATTGTCTTTGCGGCAACCTCTAATGCTTGAGCGAAATCTGCAATCAGATCGTCAACATGCTCAAGCCCTACTGAGAAACGTAATAAACCATCAGTAATACCGCGTTTTGCGCGTTCCTCAGGCTCCATTGCTGCATGACTCATTTTAGCAGGGTAGGATAAAATCGATTCTACGCCACCTAGAGAGACAGCGAACACTGGAATTTTCATCGCTTCTACAAGTACTTTTGCGGCTTCATAGTTTGGTAGGCGGAAGGATAATACTGCACCTGTACTAGTTGACTGATTTTGATGAATTTCATAACCAGGATGTGATGCAAGCCCAGGGTAGTATACTTGCTCGACAAGTGCATTTGTGTCTAAAAACTCCGCAATCTTTTGTGCCGATTGAGTAGATCGACTAAAACGCACATCTGTTGTTTTCATGTTTTGCAATAAAGTAAAGCAGTCCTGTACACCTAATATATTGCCGAATGAATTTTGGATAAAGTAAAGATCCTGACCGATCTTTTCATCAGCAGTGACTGTTAATCCTGCAATAATATCGGAATGCCCAGATAAAAACTTTGTAGCACTATGAATAACAACGTCAACACCTAGTTCAAGTGGACGTTGGTGTAAAGGTGTCATAAAGGTATTGTCTAAAAACGTTAAGCAGTTATGCTGCTTGGCAAGTGTTACTACTCCACGAATATCTGTGATGCCAAGTGTTGGATTCGACGGTGTTTCCATATAGAGTAGCTTTGTAGCTGGTGTAATGGCTGCTTCTATCGCCGCTAAATCTGTGAAGTCGACGAAAGTATGTGAAATACCGAAGCGTGGTAAGACTTTTGAGACGAAGCGGTATGTTCCTCCATAAACATCCTCTGTAATGACTATATGATCACCCTGTGATAATAGCATTAATGCTGCAGATACTGCGGCAATTCCAGAAGAATATGCATGAGCTCTGACCCCACCTTCAAGCTCTGCTACTGCTTTTTCTAATGCATCCCGCGTAGGGTTGCCAGAACGTGCATAATCATATTCGCCGAATTCATCGATACGCTCCTGATGGAAAGTAGATGATAAATACATAGGTACATTGACTGCACCTTTTTTATTTTCATAACCGTCACGAACACCTGCGTGAATTAAGCTTGTTTCAATATGCTGTTTCATCATTAAGCCTCTTTTCTAAGGGTATCGAATACTTGTTTTAAATCCGCAATTAAATCTTCAGCTTCTTCAACGCCAATAGAGAAGCGGAGTAATCGGTCACAAACACCACGTTCAATGCGCTCTTCATAAGGCATATCCGCATGTGTTTGAGTAGCAGGATATGTAATAAAACTTTCAACACCACCAAGACTTTCAGCGAATGTAATTAATTTCAAGTTTCGAAGGAATGGATCTATCCACTCGGCCTTTTTCAAACGGAATGAAAGCATACCACCTTTTCCTGTGTAGAGCACGTCTGTTACAAGCTCTTCTTCTTCTAAATAGACAGCAATTGCTTTTGCGTTTGCATCGTGTTGCTTTAATCGAAGATGCAATGTTTTTAATCCACGAATAAGTAACCAGGAATCCATCGGACCTAATACCATACCGCTACCATTGTGAATAAAGCCAATGCGTTCTGCTAATTCAGCGCCCTTAGCGACAACTAAACCAGCTAACACATCATTATGACCGCCAATATATTTAGTTGCTGAATGAATGACAATGTCTGCACCTAATTCGATTGGACGTTGGAAATAAGGTGTATAGAACGTGTTATCGACAATTAACCATGCCCCATGCTTGTGAGCTAATTCCGCATATAATTGCAAATCAAATTCCTGCATAAGCGGATTTGTCGGCGTTTCAATAAATAGGGCACGCGTATTGTCGGTGATTAATGCTTCTACCTGTTCAACCGATTCGAATTTTGAGTAGACAGGCTTAATATTATATGTTTCTTCAAAGAAATTAAAAAGTCGATATGTACCACCATATAAATCATCAGGCACCACTAATTCATCACCAGGCTTAAACAATGATAAAACTAATTGAATCGCCGCCATACCAGAGCTACAGGCAAAGCCCATATCTCCGCCCTCTAAATCCGCAATTCCGGCTTCTAATAGGGCACGAGTTGGATTTTTTGTTCGTGTGTAATCAAAACCAGTGGATTCACCGATACCTGTATGTTTGTAAGCTGTCGATAAATGGATTGGTGGGTTAACAGCACCTGTTAACGGATCACTTAAATTGCCAAGTTGTACAAGTTTTGTTTCAATACTTCTGCTGTTTGTCATGTCGTCACTCTTTTCTTCATCATAATAATGGGGAGTCAAAATATCTAAAAGATTAGAACTTCTTGTCCCAATATTCTCAATAATAGTTACCAATTTAACATGTATACTAAAGAAGAACAAGATGATTTCAGAAAATTAGAGAGATTATTTAAATTTAATCATCTAGGAATAGTAGGAGATAAGTGAGGGAGGAAAATAAAATGAAAAAATGGTTAGTGATAGGTGGGACAGGAATGCTAAAGGATGTTTCTTTATGGCTTATACAGCAAGGTAATCATGTAACCGTTATCGGGAGACAACAAAAGAAAATGCAAAATTTGATAGATGAAAATAAAAATGGTTCGAAATTGTCAGCTATATTAGTTGATTATACGAATTACAATCGCTTTAAATTGGCCTTAACAGAGTCTCAGTAAAATAATGGATCTTTTGATTGTATTATTGCTTGGATTCATGGCTCTGATAAAAGAGTGTGGGAGTCACTTTTAGAAGCAATTCCTACTACAAAAAATAAGATTTTATACCATATAAAAGGCAGTAGCCCTTTCATAAAAAATGACGGTATAAAAAGTTATTTACCTTCTAATATGGTTTATCGAGAAGTGAGACTTGGATTTGTCATAGAAAAGAACAACTCTTCAAGATGGCTAACAAATAGTGAAATTGCAAAAGGAATTATTGATGCAATAAAACAAGAAATACCGGAAAAACATGTGGGCGTATTTGAACCATGGAATTTGCGTCCATAAATAAATCTATTCAATAAAAAAGAATCTGCCCATTACCTCGGCTTATCCGTGGTAATGGGCAGATTCTTTTTTGAATATGGTTTAAGCTTGTTCTTTTTTTAATAAATCTCGAATTTCTTTTAGAAGCTCTTCTTTAGAATCTAATTCTGGTGCTGGCTCTTCCACAACAGCCTCTTCTTTTTTGCGAGATAGTTTGGTCATAATTCGTAATGCCATGAAAATTGCAAAGGCGATAATTAAAAAGTCAAGAATCGACTGTAAGAATACGCCTAACTGAATTTGAGCTTCACCTGAACCATACTTAAAGCTTTTTGTTAAATCAATACCACCAGTTAAGATACCGACTAATGGCATAATGATATTTTCAACTAAGGAGGTAACAATTTTACCGAAAGCACCACCGATTACTACTGCCACTGCTAGATCGACAATATTGCCTTTCATAGCAAACTCTTTAAAGTCTTTCCACAAAACAAATTCCTCCCTATAATTATCCATAAAATTAATCGAATTATATTTTACTATATTTTTCCCTATCTTTTCAACTACTAAAATAGTGGTAAATATATTCGGAAAAATCTACTACATATAACGGTAATTTTGGTAAAATAGAAATAGTATTAGAGAGATTAGGTGTGACATATGGCGAATAAAAAGAAGAAAAAACAACCGAAGCTATCGCCTTCCGTTCAATTAGGCATGATAGCTTTACTAATACCAATTGCGATAACTGTTTGTGTTTTCGCCTTTTTTGCATGGAAGGAGCTACAAACATTAACTATATTTGAAAAATTAGCAAAGCAAAAAGAACTAGAAGAAATTCAACAAAATTTCGATATGAACATTCCTGAGAAATATATTCCCATCTATGTAGCAGCGGAAGAGAAATACGGTGTGCCTTGGACGTTGCTGGCCGCCCATCATAGAATTGAAACACGCTTCTCTACTATGAAATCGCTCGTTTCATCAGCTGGTGCAGAAGGGCATTTGCAATTTATGCCTTGTACATTTGTCGGCTGGAAACATTCATCCTGCTCGGGGTTAGGGAAAGGGGATATTTCGAAGTCTGAATTAATGAATCCAGAAATCATTCAAAAATATGGTGGATACGGAGTAGATGCAAATGGAGATGGTATAGCAGATCCTTATGATATTGAGGACGCTATATTTAGTGCCGCGAATTATTTATCGAAAAATGGTGCAGCAGATGGTCATATTCAGCAGGCGGTCTATACATACAATCACAGTGAGGAATATGTTGATAAGGTGTTACATTATTTCAATTTGTATAATGATTATCATGATGAGCTTAAAGAAGTAGTCCTATATAAAGAAAAGTAACTGCTCGTATATAATGGCTTTATTCTTTCGGCAAAATGAATGGTTGATTTCCGTTCCTCTATTGCTGATCCCCAAGGAGTCGTGCAGTCTCCACTCCAATCAACCACAACATTTACCTCCGAAATGTTTTTTTACAACAAGTAAAGAGCCATCAAAAATGATGGCTCTTTATTACATATTTAGGTTGCTTTACGCATACCTTTTAAAATAAGGCTTACGATGAAGATCAGCACGACAGCACCAATTAATGCTGGGAATACGTAAAAATTACTAACTCGCCAACCCCAGTTGCCAAGAACCATACTACCGATCCACGAACCGACAACCCCTGCAACAATATTTCCAATAATGCCGCCAGGTACATCTTTACCTAAAATTACGCCAGCTAACCAACCTAAAACTCCGCCGATGATTAAATACCAAATGAAGCTAATCATTTTTTTCATCTCCTTAAACTAAGATATAATGGCGATTGCTTAGTTATGCCCTGAATGGAGTATATTAAACGCGCCTCGCTTCTTTAGTAATTATTACAAATTCACAAGAAGGTTTTATCTCTATTTAGCTTATGCTGATACCTCATTTTTGTGCAAAAAACATTTGTAAGTGTTTTCTGTAGCGAAGAAACTACAATTACGCTAACGCGAAATGGATTACTTAATAACAGTTGTACCTAATGTATATTCAAAATGACGCAATGCCCATTCATGACCTGCAGCATCAAAACTTGCAACACCATCTGCATAAATGATCGTTGAAATGCCCAAATTATAAGCATCAACCGCAGTGTGTAAAATACAAATATCAGTACAAACACCAACTAAATGAATTTCTTTAATCCCTCGCTCATTCAATAAAATCGATAAATTGGTTCCGGCAAATGCGCTATAACGCGTTTTATCGAGCCACATCACTTTATTTTTGTGAAGGTTATACAGTTCACCAACTTGCCCGTATAAATGGCGTCCTTTAGAGCCACGAATATTATGAGGAGGAAAGAGTTTGGTTTCAGGGTGGAATGGGTCATCTTCCTCATGTAAATCATTCGCAAAAACAACAAATTCTTTTTCAGCAATAAATTGTTGAATTAAAGAAGAAATTTTTTGATCTAATGCTTGACCGGGCTCTCCACATGTTAGTTTTCCATCAGAAGCGACAAAATCATACGTATAATCAATTACTAATAAAGCCTTTTTCAACCTTTTCACACTCCTTATAGGTATAATTTCACTTATTATCATGCCATATTTGGGCCTGTTTGTCAGAAAAATGAATCAAATTTAATATTACGAATAGTTTGAAAATTGATTTTTCTGAGCGTATAATGTGAAAAAAGGAGAGTGGTCTATATGAATATGACAGCTATGAAACGTTTAAATCGCCAAGGATTTCTTATTGCAGGCTTGCATCTGCTAGTGTTATTAAATTTAGCAGCGGATTTTATATTCTCCTCGTAATCTCTTAAAAAATAGAAAGGTGAGTTAAATGCTTGTCCATTATTAAAACAACCGTGAAGGCATATTTTATTACATGTCCACGGTTGTTTTTTATTTGTTCTCATAGAATTTGCATAGAATTAAATGGAATTTCTACGGTAAATGTCAAAGACAAAATACAAACAAAGGAGGGGTAGGATGACCATTAGATTTGATCGAGCGTTCCATGAGCTAGAGCGCCCTTTTGCTTGGTTGGACTTTGATGCACTGGATCACAATATAGCGACTGTTCATGACTCCTGTGGACAGAAAAATATACGTATTGCTACGAAATCGATTCGTTCTATCGAGATATTACGCTATATACAAAATAATCTCCCCAATGTGAAGGGATTTATGACATTTACTGCGTCAGAAACAATATTTTTACTTCAACAGCATTTTGATGATTTACTGCTCGGATATCCGGTGATGGAAGAAGCTGCTGTACGTCAGTTATTGCACTTCGTAAAAGCAGAAAAAACTGTCACTTTTATGGTCGATAGATGGGAACATGTCCGATTTTTGGCGGAACTAGGGCGAGAGCTTGGCATTCGTGTGCGAGTATGTATTGATATTAATGTATCCACTGATTTTAAGATGCTTTATTTTGGTACAAAACGCTCTTCGCTCCATTCACTTGAGACACTAACACCATTCCTCGAATATATTAAAAATCAAGCTTTTATTGAAGTAGTTGGAGCGATGGGCTACGAGGCTCAAATTGCAGGAGTTGGTAATCGTCCAGCTAATGCTGTGAAAGGAAAATTTATTGAAGCTATGCAATTGCAAGCTAAAAAGCAAGTTACTCAGTTTCGTAGATTAGCCATTGCACATATAAAAGCATATTTTCCAAGCTTGCACTTAGTAAATGGTGGCGGTTCAGGAAGTATGGCATACACAGCACAACAAAAGGAGGTAACAGAAATTACGGTTGGCTCTGCATTTTATGCACCTGCTTTATTCGATCAATTTTCGCATTTACAGCTGGAAAAGGCAGCTGGATTTGCTTTAAGTGTCACAAGAAAGCCAGAAAAAAATATTGTTGTTTGTCACGGCGGAGGCTATACGGCGTCAGGGGCAATTAGTGCTGATCGCTTACCGGTATTCTATGACCCAACCTTTTTTTCATATCTTAACCTAGAAGGCGCAGGAGAAGTTCAGACACCCGTTAAGGTAAAACATAAAAATGTTCATGTAGGGGACACGCTTTATTTCCGGCACGCGAAGGCTGGAGAACTTTGCGAAAGATTTCAAGAACTACATGGAGTTAGAGGAGACAAGTATGTAGGAGCTTATACAACCTATAGGGGGGATGGACAGTGTTTTCTATAGATAAGTGGAAAAATGGTGAGAAGTGGACAAACTGGGCAGGTAATGTAATCTCTTATCCATCTGAGATGTACTTACCACGGTCGATTGAAGAGGTTACAAATATCGTGGGGCATGCACGTGAATTTGGAAAAACGATTCGTGTCACAGGTGCAGCTCACTCCTTTAGTGCTGTTGCGATGCCTGAGCATATAGCATTGTCTTTACATAATATGCGTGGGCTTATAGCGGTGAATGAGGAGAAACAAGAAGCGACTCTTTGGGCCGGAACGTATTTATATGAAATAGGCCCATTACTTGCGAAGCATGGCTTTGCTCTAATAAATATGGGCGATATTCAAGAGCAAACGATTGCAGGAGCAGTGTCAACAGGGACCCATGGAACTGGTGTAACACTCGGCTCGTTATCCTCAGCTGTAATAAAGTGGGGTTTTGTAGATGGTACAGGTACTTATAGGGAACATATGAGAGGAATGGATGATTTATCTGAAGCTTTACATGTTTCATTAGGGATGCTTGGTGTGCTTGTGAAAGTGACGATCAAAGTAATCCCTCTTTACAGTTTACATTATGTAAGCACAAGAGATACTTTAGCAAATGGGCTGGCGAAATTTGCTGAAGATATTCGACTGCATCGACATGTTGAGTGGTTTTATTTCCCTAGTAGTGAAACAATTCAAGTAAAGCGTATGAACGCTATAGAACCTGTTTATCAGAGTGAATGGAGTAAAAGAATTGAAACATTGAAACTTCAAATAGTAGAGAACGGTGCTTTTTTTGCTATGTCAGAACTTTGTAAATGGAAACCATCGTTTAGTGGTGCTATGAGTAAGTTAGCTGCAGCAAATGTTGTAGAAGGGGAAAAAATGGGGATAAGCTATGAAATTTATCCGTCTCCACGTAGCGTAAAGTTTCAAGAAAGTGAATATGCTATTCCATTAATGCAATTTGAGTCATGTATGGAGGAGATCCATGCAACTTTTAAAAGTGGAATTTTTAATGTGCATTTTCCGTTAGAATGTCGTACAACAGCAGGTGAAGCAGGTTTTTTAAGTCCTACCCAAGGTCAAGAATCAGCGTTTATTGCCTTTCATATGTATAAAGGAATGCAGGAAGGGCCTTATTTTGAATGGGTCCATACGATGATGAAGAAATATAAGGGGCGACCACATTGGGGCAAACTAAATCATTTAGCTGCTAATTATGTATACGAGTTATACCCGGATGTTGAAAAATTTTTAGCCATTCGAAGTCAATGTGATCCTGATAATGTGTTTTTGACAGGGTACTTAAGAAAATTATTTACATTATAAGCGCTATTTCTTTAATTGCAGTTCATCTCTTTTGATAGATTAAGCAAAAGTGTTGAAAGATTATTAAAAAAATTAAAATTTGAACGAAATGTCAAAATATTCACGGAAGCGAGATAAAAACGACAATTAGTCAGCATGAAAACGATTTCAAATTTTGCGTATTATTTAAATTGTTTAGATAATTCAAAAAATACTGTTGACGAGACCTTTTTTTCGTACTATGATAACAACAATTTAACAAGTTCGTTACATCAATTAGTTGCCTTAGGCGATTAACATATACGCAAAAATAAAATAGACAGAACATTTCGTATATAGCAACGAACATAGCAATAAATGAGGGGCGTTTAAAATGAGAAGTGACATGATTAAAGTAGGCGTAGATCGTGCGCCACATCGAAGTCTTTTATATGCAACAGGCAAAGTAAAAGCGAAAGATTTAGGCAAGCCATTTATCGGGGTTTGTAATTCTTATATCGACATTATACCAGGTCACGTTCATTTACGTACATTTGCTGATGTTGTCAAAGAGGCCATTATTGAAGCGGGTGGAATTCCATTCGAATTTAACACAATCGGTGTAGATGATGGTATTGCAATGGGGCACATTGGTATGCGTTACTCGTTACCAAGCCGTGAAATTATCGCAGACTCTGCTGAAACAGTTATTAATGCACACTGGTTTGATGGCGTATTTTATATTCCTAACTGTGACAAAATCACACCGGGGATGTTAATGGCAGCAGTTCGTACTAACGTACCATCAATTTTCGTATCTGGTGGTCCAATGGAGGCGGGTACTTCTGCTACTGGCAAGCAACTTTCATTAACTTCAGTTTTTGAAGGTGTAGGAGCTCTTAAATCAGGCAAAATGTCATCTGAAGAGCTGTTAGATATTGAAAACAATGCATGCCCAACATGTGGTTCATGTTCAGGAATGTTTACTGCAAACTCTATGAACTGCTTAATGGAAATGCTAGGAGTAGCTTTACCTGGTAATGGAACAATCCTAGCTACTTCTGATGAGCGCCATAAGCTTATTAAAGAAGCTGCTAAACAATTAGTCCATATGATCAAAGAGGACATCAAGCCTCGAGACATTATTACTAAAGAAGCAATTGATGATGCATTTGCACTTGATATGGCGATGGGTGGTTCGACAAATACAGTCCTCCATACATTAGCAATCGCCAATGAAGCTGAAATCGATTATAACATTGAAGATATTAATAAAGTAGCAGAGCGTGTTCCGTATCTAGCGAAAATTATGCCTGCTTCAGATATTTCAATGGATGATATAAATAAAGCGGGTGGCGTTAGTGCCATTATTAATGAATTAGTATCTATTCCAGGTGCTATTCACCCAGATCGACCAACAGTTGCAGGAGTGACAATGGGCGAACTTGTAAAGGATTATCATATTACAAATGATGAAGTAATTCGTACGAAAGATAATCCTTATAGCCCAGTTGGTGGTTTATCGGTTTTATTTGGTAATATCGCGCCAGACGGTTCAGTTATTAAAGTAGGAGCTGTAGACCCTTCTATCAAAGTATTCAAAGGTGAAGCAATCATCTTTGATTCACAAGATGCTGCACAGGAAAATATTGATAACGGAACTGTAAAAGAGGGTCATGTAGTCGTCATTCGCTACGAAGGACCAAAAGGTGGCCCTGGGATGCCTGAAATGCTAGCACCAACCTCTGCAATTCAAGGTCGCGGTCTTGGTACAAAGGTTGCGTTAATTACGGATGGACGCTTCTCCGGTGCATCTCGCGGTATTTCAATCGGACATATTTCACCAGAGGCAGCAGAAGGCGGTCCTATCGCTTTAGTAGAGAATGGCGATGTGATCACAATTGATCTACCAAATCGTACGATCAATTTAGAAGTTTCAGATGAAGTATTAGCGGAGCGCCGTGCAAAATTACCGGTATTTGAGCCGAAAATTAAGCGTGGTTGGCTAGCAAGATATTCAAAATTAGTAACAAGCGCCTCTACAGGTGGCGTTATGAAAATTTAAAAAGTTAAAACGTTGATGAGGTTAAAGGTTCTAGAGCCTTGTATCTACCAGAGAGCCGGTCGTGCTGGAAGCCGGCGATACAACTAGATCCGACATCCCCTCGGAGTGAGCTATTAAACGCATGTACGCAATTAGATAGCTCCGGGCATAATCGAAAGTGCTCGTTATTAATGGATAAATGATTTATGACATCGTCTTGGATACGAGTGATTTCGCATGGGTGCATAAATAGTTACATTTATTCGCGAGGTAGCAATTATTTGCTATAAAAAAGGGTGGTACCATGGAAAGTCTTTTTCATCCCTACGCAAGGTAGTTCTTTGCGTGTGGAGAAAAGGGCTTTTTATTTTTTAAAACGACGTTTGGAAGAGTCTGTCATCTCTTTTCAAGGAGAGAACCAGCTAGTAACACTTCAATGATGCGCATTACTGATGTGAAATTGAATGATAAGAAGGAGGCATATTTGATGAGTACGAATGTTTCTATCAATGAAAAAGAAGAATTAGCAACATCAGCAAAAGCTGAACAAACCTATCAAGCGAAAGATGGTGCCGACGTATTAGTGCAGGCACTACATGAGCAAGGTGTTGAAATTATTTTTGGTTACCCAGGTGGAGCGGTACTACCAATTTATGATGCCATTTATAAAAATCCGATTCGTCATATTTTAACTAGACATGAACAAGGTGCAATTCACGCTGCGGAAGGTTATGCACGAGTTTCCAATAAACCTGGTGTTGTTATTGCAACTAGTGGACCAGGGGCAACGAACTTAGTAACTGGTATTGCCGATGCGATGATTGATTCTATTCCATTAGTTGTTTTCACAGGTCAAGTTTCAACGGCTGTAATTGGTACAGATGCTTTCCAAGAAGCGGATATTATGGGGATTACGACACCAATTACGAAGCACAATTATCAGGTGCAGGATGTTAATGATATCCCGCGTATTGTTAAAGAGGCATTCCATATTGCAAGTACTGGCCGAAAGGGTCCTGTTGTAGTTGATTTTCCGAAAAACGTATCTCAAATGCTATTTGATGTAGAGACACCACCACAGGCTCCGGAAGAAATATATTTACCAGGTTATCAGCCAACGTACAAACCAAATTATTTACAAGTTCAAAAGGCTATACAGGCGATTTCATTGGCCAAAAAACCAGTTATTTTAGCTGGAGCTGGTGTTCTTTTTGCAGATGCCAAAGAAGAGTTAACAGCATTCTCTGAAAAATATGAAATTCCAGTAGCAAACACTTTACTGGGACTTGGTTCAATCCATGGAGAGCATGAATTATTCATCGGTATGGCAGGAATGCATGGAACTGTAACAGCGAATACAGCTATTACAAAATCAGACTTATTGTTGAATATCGGAGCTCGCTTTGATGACCGTTTAACTGGTAATTTGGCGACATTTGCTCCAAATGCGACAATCATACACATCGATATTGATCCAGCGGAAATTGGAAAAAACGTGCCGACAGACATTCCAATCGTTGCAGATGCTAAAGAAGCTTTAAAAGCATTATTGAAAAAAGACTTCGATGGTCCGGATACAGCAGAATGGTTAACATTCTTAAATAATCATACAAAGGAATATCCATTATGGTACAGCAAGGAGCCGGGGGACAAAGAAGTATTACCGCAGGAAGCATTAGAGCTTGTGCATAAAATTACTGAAGGTGATGCAATTGTCACGACAGATGTAGGTCAGCATCAAATGTGGGCTGCACAATATTATCGATTAAACAATGATCATGGATGGGTAACGTCTGGTGGACTTGGTACGATGGGCTTCGGCTTCCCAGCTGCAATTGGCGCCCAGTTTGCGAAGCCAGACAAAAAAGTTGTTTCCATTGTAGGTGATGCAGGATTCCAAATGACTGCGCAAGAGCTTTCTATCCTGCAAGAATTCAACTTACCGGTAAAAATTGTGATTATAAATAACAGCTGTTTAGGAATGGTTCGCCAATGGCAAGAAACATTTTATGAGGAGCGCTATTCATCTTCACTTATGCCGGTTCAACCAGATTTTGTTAAATTAGCTGATGCATATAATTTGAAGGGCTATCGAATTAACACAATAGATGAAGCTGAAAGTATTTTCCGCGAGGCACTACTTTCTGATGAGCCGGCGTTAATTGATTGTCGTGTAAAACAACTTCAATGTGTATACCCAATGGTAGCACCAGGCAAAGGCTTACATGAAATGATTGGGGTGAAAAAGAATTGAAACGAGTAATTACAGTAACAGTGATTAACCAAAGCGGTGTTTTAAACCGTGTAACAGGTTTACTTATGAAGCGTCAATTCAATATTGAATCAATCACAGTTGGTCATACTGAACAGCCAAACTTTTCGAAAATGACCTTTGTTGTAAACGTAGAGGATGAGCGTAAAATTGAACAGCTAGTGAAGCAATTATCAAAGCAAATTGATGTGTTAAAGGTCAATGACATAACAGATAAATCAATCGTGCTACGTGAGTTAGCGCTTGTAAAGGTAATTTCACCACCAAATTTACGACTGGAAATGAATTCAATTGTTGAACCATTCCGTCCACAAATTATTGATACAGCGAAAAATGTTGTCACCTATCAAGTTGTAGGAGATCCAGATAAGATTGATGCTTTTATTGAACTTATTCGACCTTATGGTATTAAAGAATTAACGCGTACAGGGGCTACTGCATCTGTTCGTGAAACACAAAAAATCTCAAATTCGCAGCTCTCTATTTTAAAATAGTTTGCATATAAAATGAAAGCTTTGGATACATAGCCCTTAGTGGTTTACTGGCATCCGAAGTTTAAAAAAACAAAACAAAAATTAGGAGGAAACAACAATGGCTACTATGTATTATGATCAAAACATCAACGAGGAAGTATTAAAAGGGAAGAAAATCGCAATCATCGGTTACGGTTCACAAGGTCATGCACATGCCTTAAATCTTAAAGAATCAGGATTCGATGTAGTAGTAGGAGTTCGTCCAGGCGGATCTTTCGATGCAGCAAAAGCGGATGGAGTAGATGTAAAGACTGTTGCTGAAGCAGCGCAAGAAGCAGATGTTATCCAAATTTTACTTCCGGATGAGCGTCAAAAAGCTGTATATGAGGCTGAAATCGCTCCACATCTTGAAGCAGGTAAAGCACTTATGTTTGCACATGGCTTCAACATTCACTTCGGTCAAATTACACCACCAGCAGATGTGGACGTATTCTTAGTTGCACCGAAAGGTCCGGGACACTTAGTTCGTCGTCAGTTCCAAGAAGGTGCTGGTGTACCAGGCTTATTCGCAATCCATCAAGATGCAACTGGTCAAGCAAAAGATTTAGCTCTAGCTTACGGTAAAGGAATCGGTGCAGCTCGTGGCGGTTTACTTGAAACATCATTCAAAGAAGAAACTGAAACTGATTTATTCGGTGAGCAAGCAGTACTTTGCGGTGGTGCTACACAATTAGTAAGAGCAGGTTTTGAAACATTAGTAGAGGCAGGCTACCAACCAGAGTTAGCTTACTTTGAAACACTTCACGAACTAAAATTAATTGTCGACCTAATGTTTGAAGGTGGTATGGCAACAATGCGTTACTCAGTATCAGATACAGCTGAGTGGGGTGACTATGTTGCAGGACCACGTATTATCGACGACTCCGTAAAAGCTCGTATGAAAGATGTTTTAACGGATATCCAAGATGGTACATTCGCTCGTCGCTGGATTCAAGAAAACGAAAACGGTCGTCCAGACTATACAAAATTCAAAGAAGCTGGTGCAAATCACCAAATCGAAGAAGTTGGGGCTAAATTACGTGCTATGATGCCATTCATCAATGAAGGTAAAGAAAAAGTTGTGAGAGAAGTGGCTACAAGTGCGAAAAATTAATATTTTCGATACAACACAAATAGCCAAGTAACTGAAGCACCTGGGAGTGACAATTATTGAAGCAGGTTTTCCTGCTTCGTCACCCGGTGACTTTGATGCGGTACATCGTATTGCAGGAACAGTGAAAAAGTCTACCGTAACAGGATTAGCCTGCTGTGTACAGAAAGATATCGGCACAACTTGGGAAGCAATCGGCAAAAGCTTATTTAAATGCCATTAACCGTCATTTGATACAAAGCCTTCGTGCACAGCCTGTAAGTTAATCGATCTTTAAGCTTCTGTGTAAATATCGCAGGTTTTGATGGTAGTGTATGGAATCAGCATAATGCACATTTCAAACGCAATTATGCCAATAACGTGTAGTCGTAATATTGATGACCTCACCTATTAAAATAGGTGGGAGTCTTACTAAAATAGCGTAGTCAACGCTATACAAAGAAAGGTGTTTTGACGATGGAGAAAAAAATTACAGTACTTCCTGGTGACGGAATTGGGCCAGAGGTTGTTGCTTCTGCTGTACGTGTATTACAGGTGATTGGTAAGCGATTCAACCATACATTCCATTTAGGTTATGCAACAATCGGAGGCGCTGCCATCGACCAACACAATAATCCACTACCAGATGAAACAATTGAGATGTGCGAAAACAGTGATGCAGTTTTACTTGGAGCGGTAGGTGGTCCGAAATGGGATAACAACCCACCTGAATTACGTCCAGAAAAAGGTTTGCTACGTATTCGCAAACATTTTGACTTATTCGCAAATCTTCGTCCAGTAAAGGCGTTCCCGAGTTTACTAGATGCTTCCCCATTAAAGCGTGAAGTAGCTGAAAATGTCGATTTAATAATTGTACGTGAATTAACAGGCGGCGTATACTTCGGGGAACCACGTATGCGTACTGAAAATGGCGCGATTGATACAACGGTTTACTCAACTGCAGAAGTTGAGCGTATCGTTGAAAATGCCTTTGAATTAGCACGTTTACGTGGAGGCAAATTATGCTCTGTTGATAAAGCAAATGTACTTGAAACAAGTCGTTTATGGCGCGAAGTAGTAGAAGCGAAGAAAAAGGATTATCCAGATGTGCATGTAGAGCATAATTTAGTTGACTCAGTTGCTATGAAATTAATTACAAATCCTAGTCAATATGATGTGGTAGTTACTGAAAATATGTTTGGAGATATTTTAAGTGATGAAGCATCTGTTATTACAGGCTCTTTAGGCGTACTACCTTCTGCGTCCATTCGCGGAGATAATTTTGGTCTATATGAACCAGTACATGGCTCAGCACCAGAAATTGCAGGTCAAGGTGTCGCTAACCCAGCAGCAACAATTCTTTCAGTTGCTATGATGCTACAATATTCATTTGGCTTAAAAGAAGAAGCAGCAGAAATTGAACGTGCTGTAAGTGCAGTATTTGATGATGGTTATTTCACTGCAGATCTTGCACGTGACGGCGCTCGTATAATGTCGACAAATGAATGGACAGATAAAGTAATTAACGAAATAGATACAAGCTTTGTTTCAGAAAGCATTATGACAACATACATTTAAGAAATGAGTGAAGATAATGGGAAAAAATATAATTGAAAAGATTTGGGTAACTAAACTGTTACAATAAATTTAGACAAAACTATACAAACCTGTATAGAAGCATAGATTTATAATAGAATACCCTTCGTATCAAGCGATTGGTGCGAACTCCACGTTAATTGCTTTTAACTCCTAAAGCCTTGTGACCAAAGCGGAGCTGGAAACGGCTGACGTAACGGTGCGAAAGCAGAAAAAACAACAAGGATGGCATAAGCTGAAAAAAAATCACTCAGTGTCCGTGAAGGATCATCGTGACAATGGAAAACGGTGGCGCTAAGTGCTTTGGCAATGGATGTTTAGCAGCGAAAGTCCTAAATCTCTACTGAGACAAGGAAGACGTTCAACGACTATCTCCTTGAGGGAGAGTAAAACCGCAAGCGAATGGCGGAAGAAAAATGTGGCTCTTATTAGAAGATAAGATGAAGATATAGTCTGCGCTTATGTGAAAGCATAAGAGGTCTACTCGTGAGAGAAAGACTGCATGAAGGGTTGCGCCTTCGTGTGAACAAGAAAAATATATACAACTATAAAAATGTTAACAACCTCTCTAAATAGGGTAAAACCCTAGTGAAAGAGAGGTGGTATGCATGGAATTAATGTCCATTGGGAAATTTGCGAAACATGTTGGTGTAAATGTTGTAATCCGTAATTTATATAAGCGACTTCATGACATCCGAACAAATCATTTACATCAATGTTCTAATGAGATTGTGAAAACCAAACCATCTCGTATTGTTATGGAACATTTAAATGTAAAAGGTTTGATGAAAAATAAACATCTGGCGAAGGCGGTAGCCGAGCAG
The DNA here is from genome assembly GCF_050280125.1 of Lysinibacillus sp. NPDC093692. Taxonomy (NCBI): domain Bacteria; kingdom Bacillati; phylum Bacillota; class Bacilli; order Caryophanales; family Bacillaceae; genus Lysinibacillus; species Lysinibacillus sp. NPDC093692. Next base: position 29,174 of record NZ_JBNNUW010000009.1, on the reverse strand, counting down.
AAGTTATATGAATTCAAACGGCAAATTCAATACAAATGTGAAAAATATGGAATTGAATTTGTTGAAGCCGACAGATGGTTTCCTTCATCAAAAACTTGTTCTAGTTGTGGACAAATCAAATCCGGTTTGAGACTGAAAGACAGATTATTTATCTGCTCTTGCGGATTAAAACTGGATAGAGATTTGAACGCAAGCATTAACTTAGCAAATTATTCAATCTAAGGAGCTTAACTGAAACTAAGTCTTAGATGTGTACGCAACGATACTGTGGAATTTAAGCCTTTGGAGAGTCATACTAAATGGTAATAGCTTCGGCGAAACCAGACTCGTAGAATAAGGAAGACACAAAACGAAATTCGGAAGATATAAGTTGTGTCACTGTAGGGGTGTTAACATTTCTTAAGAGATGTATATATTTTTCGTATCGGATAAACACGTCGTTTATCAGGAAGAGGGCAAACCGGACCTGTTATATATAGATCTCCATTTAATTCATGAAGTCACTTCTCCGCAAGCTTTTGAAGGTTTACGTTTGAACGGACGTCAAGTGCGTCGTACAGATTTAAGCTTTGCGACAATGGATCATAACGTGCCTACAAAAAATCTACCGACGATTCATGATCCAATTGCACGTAATCAAATTGAGACGTTAGCTAAAAACGCTGAAGAATTTGGCGTCGAGCTTGCAGGAATGGGGCACCCTGACCAAGGTATTGTTCACGTAATTGGACCTGAGCTAGGTTTAACTCAACCTGGCAAAACGATTGTTTGTGGGGACTCTCATACGTCTACACATGGAGCGTTCGGAGCGATTGCCTTCGGTATTGGTACATCTGAGGTAGAGCATGTATTGTCAACACAAACCCTATGGCAAAACAAGCCAAAAACAATGGAAATTCGTGTTGAAGGTGAGCTCCCTGTAGGCGTAGCTGCAAAAGATATTATTCTAGCGATTATTTCTAAATTCGGTATCGGTGTAGGCACAGGACATATTGTGGAATTCACTGGAGAGGCTATCCACAAACTTTCTATGGAAGAACGGATGACAATTTGTAACATGTCGATTGAGGCGGGTGCAAAGGCAGGGTTAATTTCTCCTGACGAAACGACTGTTGATTATATCCGTGGACGTAAACATGCACCTCAAGGAGAAAAGTTTGAGGAAGCGGCAAATTATTGGTTAAGCTTAGCATCCGATGAAGATGCGACATATGATACAGTTCGAATCATTCAAGCAGAAGACATAGAGCCAATCATTACTTGGGGAACGAATCCGTCAATGGGTTCAGGTGTGTCAAGTCATGTTCCAACACAAACAGATTATGAGGATGAATCAGATAAAGCTGCTCTTCGAAAAGCACTTTCTTATATGGGCTTAGAGGAAGGTCAACCATTAACATCAATCGATATTCAACACGTATTTATCGGTTCCTGCACAAATTCACGCATTAGTGATTTACGTGCAGCAGCAGATGTCATCAAAGGACGTAAGGTGCATGAAAATGTAACAGCGATTGTTGTACCTGGCTCCTATTCGACGAAACAACAAGCAGAAGCAGAAGGATTAGATAAAGTCTTTACAGATGCTGGATTTGAATGGCGTGAGACAGGTTGCTCTATGTGTCTGGCGATGAATGATGATGTAGTACCAGCTGGTGAACGATGTGCATCAACATCAAACCGCAACTTTGAAGGACGCCAGGGAGCGGGTTCTCGTACACACTTAGTTTCACCGCCAATGGCAGCAGCGGCAGCAATTGCTGGTCATTTTGTGGATGTTCGTGAATTCGTAAAGAAAACTGTGTAAATTCCATTTACACGGAAGGGATGATTGCAAATGGAACCAATTAATATCGTAAAAAGTGTGATAACACCACTTGATCGTAAAAATGTCGATACAGACCAAATTATTTCGAAAGAGTTTTTAAAGCGTATTGAGCGTACAGGGTTTGGACAGTATTTATTTTACCATTGGCGCTTCGACGCAGAGGGTAATGAAATAAAAGACTTTGTGTTAAACAAACCTGAATTCAAAAACTCTAAGATTTTAGTAGCACAAGATAACTTCGGCTGTGGTTCTTCTCGTGAACATGCACCGTGGGCAATCTTAGATTACGGCTTCAATGTAGTGATTGCACCATCATTCGCAGATATTTTCCATAATAACTGCTTCAAAAATGGGATATTACCAATCAAATTAACTGAAGCAGAGTGTGATGAAATTTTAACAAAAGGCTTAGAAAAACCATACGCGATGGAAGTCAATCTGGAAGCACAAACAGTAACGGGTGAAGATGGTGTAGTTTATAAATTTAACATCGATCCTTACTATAAGGAAACATTGCTGAATGGATGGGATGAGATTGCTCTTACCTTTAAATACGAAGAACAAATCGCTGCTTATGAAGCAAAACGTATTGCTTTTTAATTGATGTAGCGATGAGTTTTAGACTGAAGACATACTAGTTGTCTTCAGTTTTTTTAATGCTGAGAAAAGGAATTATGATTCGAAGGACAAACATTAAGAGGCCAAGAAAATATCACTTCCCCTCCAGTACCGATATTCTTGTGTATATGTTTCAAATATTAAATATTTGAATGTTTATTTTTAGTAAAATTACACAATAAATTGATGCAATATTTTGATAAAATAAAATTAGAGGTGGGGGGAATGAATGATAGCTTTTTTAGAAATATAGGGCAGTTAATTAAACATCAACGAAAAAAACAGCAGATTAAACAAGATGATCTGGCAATAGGTATATGTACATCTTCGTATTTGAGTCGTATTGAAAATGGTCTAGTGGTTGCTGATAAAGCAATTTATGAAATGTTACTACAACGATTAAATATTGATTTACATCAACATACCGAAAACCAAGAACAGATAAATGAACAGTTGGAGCTGATTTGGGAGAAAATCATTCTTCATCGACCATTAACTTCAAAAGAATATGAGAAGATTATTGCATATCCAAAAACTGAGTATATAGATGAAATACAACTAAAATATGCAATTGTACTTTGTCGTTATTTCCTTTTTGACAACAAGATGATGGAAGCCGAAAAGCTTTTAGAAAAAATTATGCCGTTTATTGATTGGGAATCCAATCGTATCACGCAAATGTATATTTTAACAATCGGTAATTATTATTTAAAAACTGAACTATATGCAGAACTAATTAACATGAATCAACAGTTTGATGTCGAGCAATATTATAAAAATGGAAAAAGCTTCGAGCATGCTTATTGTTTATATAATTTAGCGTTTGCTTATAACCGAGAATATCAAAATCAGGAAGCACTTAATTATATTGAAGCTGCGAGTAATGTATTTACACATTATTACGCACCATTATTTCAATTGAATTTATATTTAATGAATGCAGTTATTTTAAATTCACTATATCAATTTGAAAAAGCAATTAAAGAATATGAAGCTAGTTTAGATTTAGTTGAACATGTTGTAGATTTACAAACACCAAATCAAATGAGTTCTATTTATAATAATTTAGGTTATTGCTACGAATGCCAGGAATTATTTGAACAAGCCATCGAGAATTATGAAAAATCTTTAATTTTTGAATGTCAGTCACTTACTGTTGTAAATTATATTCGAACTTTATATCGTCATAATAACCTTGAAAAGATGAAGCAAATGATTGAATGTTTTAAAGATTTATCTTTTCAAAAGAGGCATGAAAAATATCAATTTGAAGTACTTAGTTTTATTTCTAACGAGAAAATTGAACAATTGTCATTAAAAGCATTAGAAGAAAAAACATTATGTTATTTTGAACAACAAAAATATTATTCTTTAATTTTGTTTTATGCACCATTATTTGCTGAACTTTATAGAACTCTTCTTGCATATAAACAAGCGAGTAATTGTTATGAAAGAGCATTTATGGCAAGTGAAAAGGTTCGGGTAATAATGAGTAGTTAACATAAGGGGGGAATAGCATAAAACTCATTCGAAAATACAGCTTGTTAATTTTGGGCTTAGGTTTTTCTAAATTAGGGGACTGGATTTATCTTGTAGCGCTCAATTTATTTGTCTGGCATTTAACACAATCGCCGGCAGCGATGGCTGGAATCTTTATTGTCGGACCAATTGCAAGAGTTTTAACAAGTTTGGTAGCTGGTTCTTTCATTGATCGTATGAATAAACGCAAGTTGATGATTACAACGGATATTATCAGAGGCTTGATTGTTTTTTGTATGCCGTTTCTGGAATCTATTTGGCTCATCTATACGCTGTTATTTATTGCGAATATAGCAAGTAGTTTCTTTGGACCTAGTAGTACATATTATATTACAAAGTTTGTTCCTTCGAAAGATAGACAACGTTTTAACGCAATACTTGGCACGTTCAATTCAGGCTCGTTTTTAATAGGTCCAGCACTAGCAGGGCTCCTCATCATTCTTTTTAATACAACAGTGACGATTTGGTTCAATAGCTTTACATTTTTGGTTTGTGCTTTGATCATCTCCTTTTTACCAGATGTAGATGATATGAAGGAAATTTCACGGCAACGTATTACGTGGCAACTATTAAAAAGTGACTATCTAGCTGTACTAGCTTTCATTCGACAAAATTTATTATTTATAACGATATATTTACTCTTTCAAAGTGCATTAATGATTGCATTTGCGTTAGATTCTCAAGAAGCCACATTTATCAAGCAAGATTTAGCTTTATCTGATAGCTTATATGGGGCCTTTGTGAGTAGTGCAGGAGCAGGAGCGATTTTCGGTGGGATAGTTGCCGCAAGCTTCGCCAAAAAATGGTCCACTCGATCATATATAGCTTTTGGTTTGTTTCTGACAATGCTATTTTACACTGCCTTTTATGCCTCGACATCAAGTATTTTGGCATTTGTAAGTTTAGTTTTTCTAGGATTTTTTATGGCATTTAGTAATTCTGGTTATGAAACATTTTATCAGCAAAATGTACCGCCTGAAATAATGGGTAGATTCGGTAGTTTTGCGAATATATTTCAAAATATTTTGCAAATCTCCTTAACCTTATTATTAGGACTGTTTGCAGAATTATTTACGCTTCAAATGACTGCAATTATTTTCGGTATTATTAGTATTTTATTTTCGATTTCATTATATTTTGTTCTATATTCTCAAAAAAACTATATCGGCTTAAAGGAGGAAATAGTATGATTAGCTATTCGCTGCGTTGTATTTTTTGTAAGAAAACATTTGAGGTTGTAGAAGGATCAAAGAAATATAGACTGTATAAACAAAATATGGAAGGCAAATTTTCTTGTGAAGATTGTGATAGAAAAATTGAATTGGAGTCAAGGAAAGGTTTATTGGGAAAACTTTAAATTGAAGCTTGTGCTCAATTGGTGAACATCTATAAGAAGATTAGTACTCCATAATTTCCTAATGGTATGCCCTGTCATTCTAAGGATTTCTCAGTTAAAATGAAAAAATAAGATGGAAGGCAGGGTATAAAGATGATTACAGTTATCGGTAGCATAAATATGGATTTAGTTGTACAAATGGGGATTTTTCCAAAGCAGGGAGAAACGATCCTCGGTAAAGATTTTCAAACGATTCCAGGGGGAAAAGGGGCTAATCAGGCAATAGCTGCAGCACGTCTTGGAAGTGAAGTCACAATGATCGGCTGTGTGGGCTCGGATAGTTTTGGTGAAACATTACGCACTGTTTTACAACAAGAGCATGTTCAAACTGAAGCTATTACAAGTGTATCGGCACCTACTGGGATTGCTAATATTTTACTCTATAATAATGATAACCGTATCATTGTAGTGCCTGGCGCTAATTATGAATTAAAGCCTGCACATATAGAGGCAGCGAAAGAAGTCATACAAAAAAGTCAGATGGTCATTATGCAGCTAGAAATTCCAAGGGAAACGACCGCGTATGCAATAAAACTTTGTAAAGAAGCAAATGTACCTGTTTTATTAAATCCAGCACCAGCCACAAATTTTGATGTGCAATGGATGGAGGATATTACTTATATCACACCGAATGAAACGGAGTGTGCCGAAATTTTTGGAGATAATATAGAGCAGGTTTTAGAAAAATATCCTAATAAAATGATTATGACGCTAGGTAGTGATGGCGCACGCTATTTTGATGGTGAATATCCTATTCATGTTCCGGGTTATATGACGAGAGCGGTAGATACAACAGGAGCAGGTGATACGTTTAACGGTGCACTCGCTTATGCTTTAGTTGAAGGGCAATCATTAGATCAGGCAGTGTATTTTGCAAATATTGCTGCTTCGTTATCAGTGGAGAAATTCGGCGCACAAGGTGGTATGCCAACACTTGGAGCAGTTTATGCACGTATGGCTGGAGTTGAAGAATAAAGAGAAGATCAACTCACTACAATTAAATACTTATAATTATTATTTCTTTTAGTCTGAATGAGGAATAATATCTGCGATAGAAGGTTTTGTAGAATAAGATTTTTTACCTATTTGTGACGGCTGTATTTAAGTATATTGTCCTTTTTTATCGTTAATTCTTAGTACTATGTATTAATAAAGGAATCTTTTCATTTATAATAACTTTAGATACATAGAAAAGAGGTATTGAGGATGACAGATATTGATAATGTGCCGATCGAATATACAGCCTCAGCGAATAATATTTTGCCACAGCTTGTTGATCATTTGCGACAATTACATGGCATTATTGTACAAAATACATATGTAAAAGATACAGCTAAACACTTAAATCGTATCATTCAAGATGCTGACAACGAAACAATGATTCTTATTGTTGGGAAAGAGCGTGTCGGAAAAACAACATTGGTAAATGGATTACTAGGGCGTCAAGTTTTGCCTGTTAGTGAGCAGCATCCAACTGGGGTAAATACATTTTTGCGATACGGTGAACATGAGGAAATAAAGGCGTACTTTTTAGATGGTGTTATAGCCGTATTCGATATGAGTAAGCTAGAATTATTGACGACTGGCGATACGTTCGCCTCTCAAATACTACGAGAACATTTAGATTATCTAGAAGTATATTTAAAAAATGATTTATTAAAATCAGTGACAATTATTGATTCTGTTTCATTGGAAGCAGGGGGAGGAGAAATGGCCTACTTCCCAGAAGCATTGATGAACCGTGTGGACGAAATATTTTGGGTGCTGCGTTCAGGTTCGATGGCTATTTATCCAGAAATATTATTAATGGAAACGTTAAAAAACAAAGGTGTTGAGCCTCTTTGTGTCATTAATGCCATAGATTCAAATGAAAATACGAAGGCGTTTATTGATGCTGAGAGAGAACGATTTGGTCATTTAATAAGTGATTTTGTTGCGATCTCTGCAAGAGAAGCAATTGAAGCTAAACAGATTAATAGTGATGAGCTTTGGCAAAAAAGTGAGTACGAGCAATTAATTTCAGAGATTCATCGAGTTGCAGAAAATAGTGATAAGAAAACGTATGGCATTTTAATTCGCTTCATGCAATGGCTTGAACGCTTCCGCTTCGAATTAGCTGTTATTCCACAAAGAGACCCATTCCAATCTGCTGTTAAGAACATTGAAAAGTATACAGGCGATACACAATACGAATTTTCGCGCTATCAACGTGATTTAGCGATTGTGACCGAATATGAGCAAGAATACGAACAGGTTGCCAATGTATTTAAAAATGTTCAAACATTATACCAACTTTTACAAATCATTTCACAAACTGATTATTTGCAGGATGAAATTGTAGAAGGCTTTACAGAAAAGGCTGTATCGTATCAACAAATGTTACGAGAATATCGAAATATGCATAGTGAATATTTACGTGAATATGATCGATTGGATGCGCAGCATAAAAAAATTCACGGAAAAGGTCTTATGAAGGCTATCTTTGGTCAGCATACACAAAATGGATTTTTCAAGGAACGTGTTAACAAGTTAAATGAGCAGCAATTGGCTTGTATTGCGCAATATGAAAAAGTGCAAGAAGCGGAGGAATTAATGCTTCATTCCATTCATTCCATACAAAGTTATCTTATGGAGTTAACGAAAATACGTTTAGCACGTATTGAGGAAAAAGTACTAGAGCTAAATCAACAACGTTCAAAAGAAAAATCCCAATTACAATTATACGCAAATAAATTGAATGAATTTTCTTGTTTAATGGAGGCGCAGGGCTATATTAAAGACAATGTTCAACCGTTTTTAATGGACGAACAAATGCCGCTTAAAGCAAAGGATATTGAAATGCTAAAAGAAACGGTTAACAGTATTATGAGCATTGATCTGTCGAATAATGGCCTACTTGCACGTAGTCAGATGAACAATAAAATGGAGAATGCTGTAATTCCTTTCGATGTTCAGAAGAAATATCCATTTTATCCGTTAGCTTTAGCAGAAGTAGATGTAAAATCAAACGATATACCAGAAATTCCGAAAAAATTAGATATTCAGTATGAAGATTAAACAATAAAGGAAATGTTCTAAAAGTAATTTATACTTTTAGAGCATTTTTTAGTATTTCGTTTTTGGGGCTCATCATCCAAAGTTGTGGATGACATTAAGACGTATACTTTGTATACAAAGTGGGTGGCGGTTGTACGGCTCCTTGGGCACATCGGACGTCCTCAGGAAAGCGCTCAGTCGGAATGGAAATCAACAACAAGTAATATTGATACCCTTTGATTTTTAAAAATTGGGATTAAATTGAAACGAAATGAAATGTTTTTTCGTACAAATAGAAGGAGGGATATAAATGATACGAATTAACGGACGTTTTACGGAAGCGAAAATTTATTCAAATACAGCATTACAATCAGCTATCGATCAAATTAAAGAATTGGCAAATCAGGCTTTTATGGAAGGAACAAAAGTACGGATTATGCCAGATTATCATGCAGGTAAGGGCTGTGTTATTGGCACAACGATTCAGCTTCAAAATCGTGTAGTGCCTAACCTTGTGGGCATTGATGTTGGTTGCGGGGTATTTGTAGCTGAGTTAAATGAAGTGGATATAGATTTTTCTAAACTCGATGCTACAATTCGAGCACATATACCAAGCGGGAAGGATATCCATCAGGAAGTATCTCCTGCACGCTATTTTGCTGAATTCGAGGGGAGACAGTTTGTAGCAAGTGGCTTAAAGGATGACTATACAAATTTATCGCTTGGTACACTTGGGGGAGGCAACCATTTTATAGAGCTTGCAAAAGATAAAGCAGGTATACAATACTTACTTATCCATACTGGCTCGCGTTACGTCGGAGCTAAGGTAGCAAATTGGCATCAAAAAAGAGCTTTTGAAACATTGCAACGGGAAGATTTAAAAGTAAAAATAGCCGAACTGAAAGATCAGGGGCGCGAAAAAGAAATTCAAGCGATGATTAAAGCTCATAAAGAGCAAAATCCAATTGTACCAAAAGATTTAGCCTATTTAGAGGGCGAATATTTCCATGATTATATTCACGATATGAAAATCGCTCAGCAATATGCTCGGATGAATCGCTGGACAATTGCCGAAACAATTGCCAAGCATATGAACTGGCATTTTAGTGAAACGTTTGATACGATCCATAACTATATAGATACGGAAACAATGACGTTAAGAAAAGGCGCCGTTCGAGCGAATAAAGGGGAGAAGCTCGTTATTCCTATGAATATGCGAGATGGTTCGCTCATTTGTATGGGGAAAGGGAATGCAGATTGGAATTACTCAGCACCACATGGGGCAGGTCGTATGTATTCTCGACGTGCTGCAAAAGAAGCTCTAAATATGGAAGATTTTAAAGAAACGATGCAAGGTATTTGGACAACATCCGTAAACGAAGAAACATTGGACGAAGCCCCAATGGCATATAAACCGATGTCAGAAATTACATCTGTTCTAGAGGAAACTGCGGATATATTAAAAGTGATTACACCCGTTTATAATTTCAAAGCTAGTGAAGCAGCTAAGCCATATGAGCGGAAAAATAATTCCTAATAATAGAAATTAGTGATACTTGCACTTATCCTTATCTATTAACATAATATCTGTAATAGTATAAAATAGGCTTACAAAGATGAAATGGGTGGTTTTTTTGGTATCTTCAAAAGATGTGGCAAAGTATGCGGGTGTCTCTCAAACAACAGTTTCAAGAGTGTTAAATACGCCTGAACTCGTAAAGCCGAAAACAATTGAAAAAGTGATGAAGGCGATTGAAGAGTTAAACTATATTCCAAATGATATTGCAAGGTCACTTGTTCAGAAAAAAACAGGCATTATTACATTGATTTCGGGGCCATTACATAATCCTTTTTTTGTCGATACAACAACTGCAATCGTTAATTATGTTAATGCTCGAGGCTATAAAGTAAATGTTTATTTTGGTACGGAAGATAATTTAGATTCTATTTATAATGCTGTTTTGGAAACGAAGGCTGATGCGATTATTTTATCGTCTATGTTATATGAAGATGACTTATTTTTTAAGCTTGAAAAATTAGGTATCCCATTTATTATGTATAATCGCAAGCATCAGGAAAATAGGCATTTTGTAGAAATTGATAATGTGAAAGCTGGTTATATAGCGACGAATCATATTTTATCTTTAGGTCATCAAGATATATGCTGGATTGGTGGTCCACATGAAATAAGTACTTTTTATGGAAGGTACAAAGGCTTTAAAAATGCATTAAAGGACAGCGGTATAGATGTGAAAACAGTCCCAGCGTTTTTAACAAATACTAACAAAAACGATATTAAACGAGCATTTGAAGAAATACTTGAGCTTCCTAAAAAACCTACAGCTATTTGTGCTGCAACAGACGCAATTGCCATTGAAATATTAAATCTTTGTTTAGAACGAGGCTTTCAAGTTCCTAAAGATTTTAATGTTATTGGCATTGATAATGTGGAGCTTAGTAAACACCATTCGATTGCATTAACAACAGTAGGCTTAGAATCCGAGAAAAGTCTCGGATTTATTGCTATTGAAAAATTATTTGAGGTAATGGAGAAAAAAAGCACTTGCATCCAACAAACAGAATCTGTTAAACTTTTCCCAAGAAATACTACGAGTGAAAAATGAACTGATGTACATCAGTTTGTTTTTTACTCAAAAATGGTTACGTATTCATTTTTTATTTTCTAAAATGAATACGTAACCATTTGGAGGGAGGAGTGAGTGAGGTCTTGAAAAAGGGCTTATTTATTAATGGACAATGGCAAATGACAGAAGAGTATATGGAGGTTCAAGCCCCTTACTCAAAAGAGGTTGTAGCACAATTTGCGATGGCAACTGAAGATGATGTACAGCATGCAATTGAAAGTGCTTATGCAGCAGAATCCGAAATGGCAGCATTAACAGCATTTCAAAGAGCAGAGATTTTAGAACGGTTATCTGATCTATTTACAGAAAATCGAGATGAGGCAGCTAGCATTATTTCGCTAGAATCAGCAAAGCCGTTAAAGTATGCCTATGCTGAAATTGATCGAACGATTGAAACTTACAAATTTGCAGCAGAAGAAGCGAAGCGACTATCTGGTGAAATGATTCCGATGGATGCATCTAAAAGCGGAGAAGGTAGATTTGGTTATACAATACGTGAACCATTGGGCGTTATTGCGGCCATTACACCTTTTAATTTTCCTCAAAATTTAGTAGCCCATAAAGTTGGACCGGCATTAGCAGCTGGTAATACGATTGTTTTGAAACCCGCGACACAAACAGCTTTATCTGCTCATTTTCTAGCAAACTTATTGGCACAAACAAATCTACCAACAGGTGCATTTAACTTAGTTACTGGGCAAGGAAAACTAATAGGGGATGCTTTTTTAGCACATCCAAAAGTGAAAATGATTACGTTTACCGGGAGCCCAGCTGTAGGTATTTCCCTTCGCAATCGCGCTGGCTTAAAGAAAGTCACATTAGAACTTGGTTCGAATGCTGGTGTTATTGTGGATGAAGGGGTTCAACTCGATAAAATTATGGACCGCATTGTTATGGGTGCTTTTTCAAATCAAGGTCAAGTTTGCATCTCACTACAGCGTATATATGTAAAAGAAAAAATAATGGATGTATTTTTAGAGCAGCTAAAAGAAAAAGTAGAGCGCTTAACAATTGGGGACCCACTTGATGCAACAACAGATTTAGCGATGATGATTTCAGAAACTGAGCAACAGCGTGCTGTCACATGGATTGAAGAGGCGGTAGCAGAAGGTGCGGAGGTACTGACAGGTGGCCGTATTGAAAATAATATTTTACTTCCAACAGTGTTATTGAATGTATCTTCTACTAGCCGTGTATCTTGTGAGGAAATATTTGCACCAGTAGTTATTGTCAATACTGTTTCATCAGTAGAAGAAGCCATTGATGCTGTTAATGACTCAAATTATGGCTTACAGGCAGGGATATTTACACCTTCCATCGAGACGGCCTTTAAAGCTTCAAAGAAATTACAAGTTGGAGGTGTCATTATAAATGACGTTCCGACATATCGTGTAGATCAAATGCCATATGGTGGCGTTAAAGAAAGCGGAACCGGTCGTGAAGGAATCAAATATGCAGTTGAGGAAATGACAGAAATGAAGCTAGTGATTTGGAATAACAATTAACTTCATTCAGCGGTTGTTTCGACACCCGCTAAAATAGAGGGACTCAGTTTAAGAACGCCACGTCCTGTGGCAACGACTGAGTGACCACCTTCTTATTGTTGCTGTCGCTGCGCTTTCGCACAAACAAAACCCTCTGCTGCCGCTACGTTGCACTACGCTTTCGCACAGAAAACATTTGTTGGCCTAAAGCCTTCGGCGGATGTCACGGAATCGGAATGGCGTTCATATAGGATGTTAGCCTAAAATCATCGCATCCATGCGATAACGGCTAACTGACCTGCATCGGTAAAAACGCCACGCCCTGTGGCATTACCGACATCGTGTCGGCCCTCACGCAGGCCTAAGCACAAAGCCGATTCCTGACGTAATTATGCCGAGGCATAATTAATCACGAATGGAGATGGTTGTAAATGAACACTATCAAACAACACCCGAAATTGTATGTTATGGACAATGGAACAATGCGAATGGATAAAAACTTTATGATTGCCATGCATAATCCTGCAACGATTGATTATCCAAACAAGCCAAATGAATTTGTAGAGTTTCCAGTTTATACAGTATTAATTGATCATCCAGAAGGAAAAATATTATTTGATACAGCATGTAACCCAAATTCAATGGGATCTGAAGGACGCTGGGGTGAATTTACTCAGAAAGCATTTCCAATTAATATGCCAGAAGAATGCTATTTACATCATCGATTAGAAGAGTTAAATGTGCGTCCAGAAGATATTAAATATGTTGTAGCTTCACATTTACATTTAGATCATGCAGGCTGTTTAGAGCTTTTTACGAATGCAACGATTATTGTACAGGAAGATGAATTCAATGGAACTTTACAAACATACGCAAGAAATGTAAAAGAAGGTGCCTATATTTGGGGTGACATTGATATGTGGATAAAAAACAATTTACAATGGCGATTAATTAAACGAGGTGAGGATAATGTAAAACTTGCAGAAGGAATCCAAGTTTTGAATTTTGGAAGCGGTCATGCTTGGGGAATGCTAGGTTTGCATATTAATATGCCAGAAACCGGGGGGATTATATTAGCTTCGGATGCCATTTACAGTGCCGAAAGCTTTGGTCCACCTGTCAAGCCGCCTGGTATACTATATGATTCTGTTGGCTATAATTCTACAGTCGAACGAATTAGAAGATTAGCAAATGAAACAAATTCGCAAGTGTGGTTTGGCCATGATCCAGTCCAATTTAAGTCATTTAGAAAATCGACAGAAGGCTATTATGAATAGATAGGAGTAGAACAATTATGCATAAATTAACCTTTACTCCTGCGAGTTATACAGGCTGGGGTTGCTTGAATCAGCTACTACCGGAAGTAGAAAAATTGAAAGTAAATAATATTTTAATCATCACAGATCCATTTTTAAAAGAGTTAGGTTTAACAGACCATCTTGAAAAGCCTTTACTTGAAAATGGCTACGCTACAACTATTTATACCGATATTGCCCCTGAGCCACCGCTCGCAATTGGTGAAAAACTAGTTGAATTTACAAGAAAGCATCATTTTGATTTAGTGATTGGTTTAGGGGGAGGAAGTGCATTAGACTTAGCGAAACTTGCTGCGGTTTTAGCAACACATGATGGGAAAGTGGCAGATTACTTAAATTTAACGGGAACAAAAAATCTTGAAAATAAAGGATTACCTAAAATTTTAATTCCAACTACATCTGGAACAGGCTCAGAAGTGACAAATATTTCAGTACTGTCACTTGAAACGACGAAGGATGTTGTGACACATGATTACTTATTAGCAGATGTCGCTATTGTAGATCCTGCGTTAACAATTTCCTTACCACCAAAAGTGACTGCTGCTACAGGTGTAGATGCTTTAACACATGCAATTGAGGCCTATGTTTCTGTAAATGCAAACGAAGTAACTAATGCACTTGCACTACAAGCTATTAAATTAATTAGTGGCTCTATCCGAGCTGCTGTGCATGATGGTCAAAATAAGCAGGCACGCTCGGATATGAGTTATGGTAGTTATTTGGCGGGATTAGCCTTTTTCAATGCTGGTGTTGCAGGAGTACATGCTTTAGCTTATCCTCTTGGTGGACAGTTCCATATTGCTCATGGAGATTCGAACGCAGTATTATTACCTTATGTCATGGGCTATATTCGCCAAAGTTGTGAAAAACGAATGAAAGATATTTTAGATGCAATGGGTATTTCATCTGCGTATTTATCGCAAGAAGAGGCTTCTTATAAATGTGTAGATGCATTGAAGCAACTTGTGCATGATGTTAATATTCCGTCAACATTAAAGGGATTTAATATACCTGAAATAGCACTGGAACAACTAACGGATGATGCGACAAAGCAAACAAGAATTCTAGCACGTAGTCCGATGCCACTTAAGCGAACAGACATCTATACTATTTATCGTGCTGCATTTGATGGAGAAGTTCGAGAACCTCAGCCATTATAAAAGAAAAGAGAAACGTTGAATGCCGGCGTTTCTCTTTTCTTGCTACATGTTTTTTGTAGTGAAAGCAAAGCGGTACAAGAAGCTGCTTATCGAAGACTAAAAATATGGAATTTTAATAGATGGAACTCAAAAAAATGATTTTCCACTGAAATAAACAAAAAAGAATCTGCTCATACAGATTCTTTTTTGTTTAAAATTATATTTTATGCTTCAGCATCAGGTGAAAATGAACGTGTCGCTAATTCTGCGTCAAGCATAAAGATTGCGTTGGAGTCATTTTCAATGCGTTCGATTTTTCGAATTAACGTGTCAAACGTTGATTCTTCCTCTACTTGCTCGTCAATGAACCATTTTAAGAAAGCCATAGTCGCGTGCTCGCGTTCATCTAAAGCGATATCCGATAAATGATAAATACGGCGCGTTACTTCTTTCTCATGTGAAAGGCCAGTTTTGAAGGCATGTAAAATAGACTCGAAATGATTATCTGGACTATCGAAGCCATGGATTGTTGCACGGTAGCCCATATCACTTAGGAAATTATAAAATTTCATCGCATGGAAACGTTCTTCTTCAGCCTGTACTAAAAAGAAGTTGGCAAAGCCATCGTAATCTTGATCTGTGCAATATGCCGCCATCGCCATATAAGCATGCGCAGAGTAGAATTCAAAATTCATTTGATCGTTTAGTGCTGTGTGTAGTTTTTCAGATAACATAAATATTTTCCTCCCTTTACAGTAAATATTTACTGCTTCTCCTATAGTATACAGCGAAGAATGGCAGTATGGCAAAGTTTAATTGATTTTTATTCTCAATTAGGGGGTTTAATCAAATTCATTCTTTAAACGCCAAATGACTTCTAAAAGATTGACAAATAAATTAATGAAATCTAAGTATAGATTTAAAGCCATACCAACGACTTCAGCATCTGAAACGTGATTATGTCGAATTTTATTAAAGTCATAAACCGTATAGAGACTAAAAAGTAGTACAGTAATTCCCGCAATAATCAATCCGACTATGTTGCTAACAGGGATGAACATAAAGACTAGTGAAAATATAATTACGACGATTAACACAGTGAATAAATAGCTTCCCCAATTAGAAATATCTTTATTCATCATTATACCGATCAGTGCTAGTACAATGAAAATAGCAACTGTCGCTACGAAGACAAGTAAAACAAGCTGTTGTCCTAGCTCCGCAATGTAAAATTGTGTTGACCAAAATAGTAAAATTCCCATTAAAAAGGGGATTGCATACATAATGGAATTAGCAAGCTTCAGACTTCGCACAAAGCAGGCGATGATAAGAAGTATAAGAGTAATAATAGATAGCGGCATGACAACCGCTGGTGGTAATAATGTTGCTATGTACATTCCGACAACCGTCAACACCCACATAAAAGCAAAGTGTTTTAAAATTTTGTTTAAGTTTTGATTTTTAGCATAAGCCATATAGAAAATAATCCTTTCTTTTTTATAATAACTTTTATATAGTAACATACGTTTCAATTTAGAAAAAGATTCAATTATAAAAAATTTGTATTATTAACATAATGTGGGTTCAACTTCCCTTGACTAGGTGCCGAGTTATCCTCGGTTTGGTCATACAAAAACCTGGTCTTCGCTAGGACCAGGTAATGTTTTTCAGATTATTCGACATTTTTTCTTTGGTTTTTCACACCAACTAAATAACCACCAAGGGCAATTCCAATTAAGACAATCCAGAAAATAGCCTTCCATATCGTTGAATGTGGGAATTCATGTGGGATTATGCCTAATTTTTCGTGTGCTAATGTTAAAACAGCTAGCTTTACACCAACCCAACCAACGATTAAGAAGGCAGCTGTTTCAAGTGATGGGAATTTATCGAGAACTTTTACGAACCAACGAGCAGCAAAACGCATCATAACAACACCGATAAGACCTCCTAGGAACATCACTGAGAATTGACCTGCATTAATGCCGCCAACATCAAAATTTCCAATATGAGGTAGTGTCACTGCGATGGCAACAGCTGCTAAAATTGAATCTACAGCAAAGGCAATATCGGCTAGTTCTACTTTGATGACGGTCATCCAGAAGCCTGATTGCTTTTTAGTCTCATGAATTTCTTCGGGATTTTCTGCAGCCTTCCGCGAATCATAAATATGCTTACCAGACATGATTAATAAGTATGCAGCACCAAGAGCTTGAATTTGCCAGAAATTAACGAGCGTAGTAATAAGAAATAATGCAGCAAAGCGGAAAACAAATGCGCCCACTAAACCATATAACAGTGCTTTCTGCTGTTGTGCCTTTGGTAAATGCTTAACCATAACGGCCATAACAACTGCATTATCGGCAGCTAATAAACCTTCTAGAACAATTAATACGACGAGTACCCATGCGTATTCTAATAAAATTGCCTCCAAATTTATTTCCTCCTTTATACTTAGAACAGAAATGAACATACTGCTTTTAACTTAGTCTTTGCTATTTAGGCAAAATAAAAAGACCCCTGCCTAAAAATAGGCAAAGGTCTTGCTAAGCGATAACTGTTATACAGAAAATATCTTGTTCGCCAAGATATGCCTTCACACCCGATGGTAAATAACCATGTAATGACGAATGTGAAATCAGATGCTCGTTCACATCTGCTAGCTACTCCCCTTTGACAAAATTGTCAAAAGCTATTCAATTCTTTATACATGGATTATAACATGCTGGTTGTCGATTGCAAATAAAAATGTGAGGCTATGTTAAAAAAATTTGACGATTGATCTCAGGGCAAGACTATTTGAGCTATTCTACAGGTATACTATTCAAATAATTTTTTGAGCATTGTAAAGAAACAAACTAAGAAAATAGGCAGGATATTCAAAAAGGCATAGATAAACAAAAGTGGAATTTTAAATGCCATTTGTAAAACGTATTCCTTATATAAGTTAATAGTGGTAGAGGCTGGTCAACCTCTTGGGGGATAGCGTCACAGATGCTTCCCTTGAAATATGAGAATGAATAAATTTCTATTCAGATTTAATCGATAAATTAAAATATCCTCTCAAATAGGTAGTGACCCCTTTGAGGGATATTTTAATTTTAATGATTTATTGTTCGAGTAAATGTTTTACGACCGGATTTTAATTGGTTAATGTTTATATCTAATTTACTAATAGAACTAGGTGTTAATGGGATCTTCCCATCCTTCTCAAGCTTTTTCCATACTTTCACATTTTTTCGATATAGATGTTCAGAAAGGCGATAAATATCAATATCTTTTGCAAGTGCTTCGTTATATGTTGTTCTAATTTCTTTTTTCACTTCTTTTATTAATTTTTTTCTTATTTCTTCTTCTGAAACATTAGTTTTGAAACCGTTTATCCTTGCATTTAATGTTATCTCTACATCAAATGTTACTTGATCCTTTTTAACAATTGGTTTGATATCTACCTTGATTTTTTCCAATGTTGTCGTTAAATAATCATTTTCATCTAGCTTAAAGGTTGTTTCACCTCTTTGCGTTCTATCATGCATCCATTGCGTTCCTCTAGCATCATCATTCTTAATAAAGCCTTTAAACCCATCTTTGGAAAGTACGCCGATCCCTATAAAGGCAGTTTCCTGTTCTTGACGATTTTCCGTTCCCCAGTTTTTGTTAATGGTTACATAAGGGATGCCAATTTCGTAGTTCGGTTCATTTAAGCCAATAACTAGATTTCGGAGATTAATGGGTTTGACGAATGTTTCTTTATCTTCTGTATTTAAAGGATTACTAAGCTTTGACGTTGTAAGCGGCTTATTCAAAACTGGCGTTACTAGAAGAATGTCTTTAATAGGGTCTTGTGTACAATAGGTCCATATTTGATACCTTGTTTCCCTATATCTCAACACACTGTCTATAATGGGGACAGTATTTTTATCTTTCATTGCTTCTTCAGAGAAAATAATATAGGTCATATGCCCCCAAAATATGTTTTGGTCGATGGAACGAAATAATTTAAAGAGTGCTTCTTCCAACGTCTTTCCCTTAGATTGTCCAACCTCAGCTGGTGCCACCTGAGGGTTAGGATATTCGGTTTTTGCAACATCGGTGAAATTAATTAATTGCAAGTAGATTTCGTACTGACCATCTTTATAATCGATACCAAGTCCATCAACATAATACATTTTTTGAGGTTCGGTAGCATCCCAACACCCCGAAAGAAGTAGTGAAGTAGCTAAGCTTGATAGTAAAATAATTTTTATCTTCATTGCTTCTTCTTCTTACTCATAGAAGTACGAGTGTTATCTTGGGGTGCAAGTTCTTTATTACGTTCAGTGTAACCTTTTGGTGATAAGCGGAATATCGATTTTTTAATAGTCATCCAATTTAAATCTGTTGCAAGATTCATGTAAGAGTAACCATAGATCCGGATGTTACATAAGTAAAGCAGTGTAAAGTATAGTGAGATGAAAAATCCAAATAAACCAAAAAAAGCACTGGCAAGAATGAATGTAATGCGCAATAAACTGATGGTTGTGACAAGGGATTGATTCACAAGAGTAAATGATGCAATTGTAGAAATCGCAATAACTACAATCATTTCTGGACTTGTTACACCTGCGCGAATGGCCGCATCACCAATAATTAAACCGCCAACAACGCTTATCGTTCCTCCAATAACGGAAGGCAGACGTAAGCCAGCTTCTCGAAACAATTCAAACATTAGTAGCATTATTAGCATCTCCAGAGAGGAGGGGAGAGGTAAACCTGTTTTTGCTTGGACAACTGTTGCTAAAAGTTGGAATGGTAGCTGATTCTGGTGATAGGTCGTCAGTGAGAGCCAAAATGCAGGCAATAGCAACCCAATTAAAATGCCAAGGATCCTCAAAAGTCGTTCTATAGAACTGAAAATGATAGGATATTCATTATCTTCAGCGGATTTTAATAATAAAAATAAATTGACCGGTGTGATCATGGCATAAGCTACTCCGTCGACGAACATGAGAAAACGTCCTCTAATTAGCGCTTGAATAGCATAATCGGGTCGTCCGGTGTAATCGAATTTTGGGAAGAGCTTAGAGTTTTTATTAATTCTCTCCATTAAAACGTCCCCGCTAAAGACAATATCTGTATCGACTGCAGCAAGTTGTTTTTTTATTCCGTGTAAAATATCCATATCGACAATATCGTCAAAATAAAGAATAGCAACGGTTGTTTTTGAACGTTTTCCTAACTCCACTTTCTCAACACAAAATGAATTCGTAGGTAAACGTTTTCGCAATAGTGCAATGTTGACGCGAATATCTTCAATAAAGTTATCCCTAGGCCCCTTAACGAGGACTTCCATCCTAGTTTCTTCAGGATTTCGATTAGGCTTTTTAGCGATATTACTAGCATATAAAAGTCCGTCTTCTTCAAAATAAAGCAGTAGGAAACCAGTATAGACAAAGGTAATGGCTTCTTCTTTATCTTTGACCTTTTGGAGAGTCGGGATGTGAAGCTGATTTGTAATATTTTCTTCAAAGGAAGGTTCATCTAAATGATCATAAAGAAATTGAATACGCCGAATAATGACTTCGTTGAGCATTTGCTGGTCTATCATCGCATCACAGGTAATGAAATGAACCTTTTTTTGATTAAAAACATACTCCTGAAATTGGATATCTGCTGATTTTTGAAATAGTTTTTTTAAAGTGTTTAGGTCGATCGCCTTCTCCTGCTGAGGCATTATGATTCACCACTTTCCATGTCTTGTTTTTCAGATTTCCCCTTTTTGGAAGATTTACCTGAAAAGAAAGCTACTAGTAAGAAAAAAATTGTCAAAAGAAAAAAGAAAACAAAAGTAACTGTTAATATATAGTTCCCTTTCACCTTCAAAAATATGTTTTCATTTAAAATAATTAGCGGCAGACATAGAAGAAAGAAGGGTGGAGCGATCATTCTCCATATTTGCTTTGGATCACCAGTCATTTTGAACAAATCTGCTATCACATATAAGAGGAAGCTAACTCGTATAAATGTACCTGTTAGCCATTGGTAAATTGAGAAAAAGTCAAGATGCTCAATATAGCGACCAATCGATACTAATCCCCATTCCTCATAGGCAGGATATCTTTGCTTTGCAGCTTCGGTTGGACCAAATTCTGCAATTGCGCCCATGAGTGGTCCTAGCGTAAGCCCCATTAATATGAAAAGCATAATGCCAAAATGATACCAACGAATGCGATCTTTAAATTGATGCTGTAAAAATAAAAGTATTATTAATTCAATAAATCCTGATGCAGGATAAACCATCCCTTTTATAACAGGTTGGAAGCCATGCTCGAAAAAAGGACGTAGTAGCTCGTAGTCTTTTACCTGTATATTTGTAAATGCTACAAAAAAACCAAAGACTATTACGCCAAATAAGACAAAGACATTTAAAATAACGATGGTTTGTAAACTTGTTGTAACGAGAAAAATACAAAGAACTGTATAAATGAGTAATAATATAGTGGCCGGTGTTTGAGGTAAAAATGTTGTGTTTACCCATTGCAATGTTTCAACCATCGTAAAGGCAGCGAGAATGAATAAAAATATAGCTATAATATATATGACAATTGTAGAGCCAGTTTTTCCGATTTTCCCATCTAACCAGTCCCGAATAGGCTCCTGATTCGTCTTTTTTTGAATATAAACTAACAAAAATAGCCAGAAGAATAGAATTACTGCAGCCATTATGACAGATACCCAACCATCTCTCCCTACAACATCTAGTAGCGGGGGAATAATGGTCACGTGATTTTTTAAGCCAATAACAGTCATAGATAAGAAAATAACATGTAAAATACTAATTGATCCTACACCTTTCATATGAAAACCCTCTAACGTTAATTGATACACTTTAGCTTAGACAAAAAGTGAGAGGATTATAAGTATGAACAACTACTTGTAAAAGAAGAATTTAAATCCGTATTCCATCACATTCATGAAAAATTTATCGCCGAAAAAAGCGAGTTATTTGACGAATGAGATGTCAAATAACTCGCTTTTGGAAATATATTTTCGAATCATAATGGCATGTTGTAAAAACCCGATTGGGAAAGACGAATAATCCGTAGAGGATAAAGAAAACCCCTACGGATTATAGTTTTACATTACAAATGATTAATGAATATACATAGAGCTTACAAGGTCATTTTTCAAGACATCTGTTGGGATTTCAAATTCCACGACACCCATATAGCCAGGAGCAACTTCGTATTTATCGAAGGAGATAACAAGCTTACCTTCATTGGAAATATAGAATTGTTGATCAGCTTTAACAGCTGTAAATTCATCTGAAACTTCTTCATCAGGAAGACCTGCTCCTTTTAACCAGTACACCTTTTCTTGGTTAGATGCAGCAGCTTGTTCGCGCATTTGTTCCTTAATGTTTTCACTGATCGTTTTAAGATAAGTATCATCTTTAAATAGCATCGGTAATGTAATTAAAATATCATTTTTTTTATCAATTGTGTCGTAGTGCATTACTGTAGAAGAAGATCCAACAGTATTGACGATATAACGACCAATCGATAAGATCTGATCATTATCTGTTTTCACTTCGTAGCCACTATCTACGCCCAAATGACCGCCACCTTTAGCTTTTAAATCACCTACTTCGGCAATAAAGTCATCATAAAGAGCTTTTCCTTCTGAACGGTATTTTTCATTTAAAGTAGTAGCAAGATCTTTATTGTCTAGGTTTTCGATAGAAGGTACTTTTATGTCAGCATCATATGAGTCATCTGCTACTTTATATTCAGTCCATGTTAAGACTTTTACGACACTACCAACAACAGGAATATCTGATAGTGTTCGTGCCATTGCAGGACTGACATTTAAACCAGCTGTAAAAAGCATTGCAGCTGCCGCAGATCCTAGCAACCATTGTGGAGCTCGTTTTTTTCTTTTCTTTTTACCTTGTTTTAATGCGTTTTCAACCACAAAGTCAAGCTCCTTTGGAATAGATACCTCATTATATTGTTTTTCTAATTCTTTTATTTTTTCATCCATGTGCTGTTTCTCCCTTCACATCTTCTAATTGTATTTTCAATAGCTTTAGCGCTTTATAAAGACGTGATTTAGCGGTACTCAGCTTAATGTTAAGGATATTTGCAACATCAGCGAGCTTTAAGTCTTCAAAATAGTGTAAAATGACAACTTCACGATACATAATTGGTAATTCATCTAACGCATGCTCTAAATCAACGTTTTCGTAAATATCCTCTTGTGCAGGAGTTAAATATTGCAATGTATCATCGTCTGTCACGTGTAAGCGTTTATGCTTACGTAAAAAATCTATGGATGTACGTACGACGATTTTATAAAACCAGCTTTTCATATACTCGACATTTTCTAGTCGATCTAGAGAAAGCATTGCTTTTTGAATACTGTCTTGTACAACATCAAGTGCGTCCTGTTCATTTTTCGTATAGCTATACGCGAGCAAATAAAAACGCTCTTTCTGTTCACGAATTAACTGGACAAACACCTCTTCATGTTGAAATGCATTTCTTGTTTTCATGTCCAAAGAAGCTCCTTTTTAACATTTTCAAATTGTATACAACTAATAGACGTATGAAAGGGGAAAAAAAGTTGATAGCATAAAAAACTTATCTTTTTCTGTTAATTTCAAAGATAAGTCATTGGCAATTGGTAATTTACCCTATATTAACTTCTGTGATAATCATCAGCGGGGATGAAGAAATCCTCCACTTGTAAAGTTACGCTTTTCTGTACATTTTATTGTGATGAAAAAGCATAGCAAATTATAAACCTTTTACAATTGCTTAGAAAGGGGAAAAAGTAAATTGGTCACAATTACAAATAAAATTGCCCGGAGGAGGATCTAAATAACTGGCATTGCAATCGAAGAAAATATCCTAAAATAGTATCGAACTGAGAAAGTGTCAATGGACCTTTTTCTACATGAACTATCCCATACATATAGTAGATTGAAAATACAAGCAAGTAAGCTATACTTCTTATAATCAGATTTGAAGAGGAGGAATGCCTATTGAAAAGGGGAGTGGAAAACACAATTAAATGGCGCCGTTCTTCGATATAGAGCAGCACCATCTTGGCTCTGGAAAAGATAAATTTTTTCGCAATTATAAAAGCAGAAAGGAGCATTAGGTATGAAAAAGTCAAGCGACGCTAAAGATTTAATAGATAGTTTAATTCCATTGGGAATGATTTTTGGAAGTGCTCTCGGTGTGGTTTTTGGCATGTTTTTCAAACCAAACTTTCTAGTATTTACAATTGTTATAGGGGCTGGAATAGGCTATTTATTTGGAGTTATTGCTTACGGAATTTTTAGTAAGCAAGAATAATTATAGACGGGGAAGTTTGGATAACAAAATTATTTTAGAAGCATGCAGTATTTTTAGCATGCTTCTATTTAGTCGATATATTGATAAGTACGAGACTTCATTATAACTTCTTTCAATGGCTGTCCAAACATCTGCATGCATAAGCACAAAGCGGATTCTAGACGCATTGTTTATCTGTGCGAATTAGTGAAGCGACAGCAACAATTATGCCGAGCATAATGGATCTACATTAATTTGTAGATATAATGAATCAATCATGAAAAATAGTCATATGTATTTTTCAAAAGTAATAAAATTGTCACAACGATAAATAATTTACGTACATACCCGCTGCCACGTTTAATGGCAAATTTAGAACCAACTATTGCCCAAGCAATTTGTGCAAGTCCCATAGGTAAACCATAGGCATAATTTATTTGCCCTAAGTATATAAACATAAGAAGGGCTGCGATATTACTTCCGAAATTTAAAAATTTAGCATTCCCTGCCGATTTTAAAAAGTCGAAGCCAACTATTAAAAAGGCAAACAGTAGAAATGAGCCTGTCCCCGGACCTAAAAAGCCATCATAGAAGCCGATTAATGTAATAATCGCCACAAAAAATGCGTAACGTTTAGGTGTTAATTTTTTATAGGTAGAAATGCTACCCCAGTCTTTCTTGAAAATAGTATAAATAGCCACAGCTGCTAGCATGACAAGCATAAGTGGTTTTAGAAGACTAGGATCCATAAGATGGACAATCCATGCACCGATCATGGAGCCTATAAAAACAAAAGGGAACAGTTTGTAAACGGCTTTAATATCCAATTTACCAGAGCGATAAAATGTTATGGTGCTCGTTAATGACCCCATAGTGCCTGCTAACTTGTTCGTAGCCACGGCTGCAGATGGTGGAAGACCAACAAACATAAGAGCTGGTAAAGAAATAAGCCCGCCGCCTCCTACAACAGAATCAATAAATGCGGCTAGAAAGCCAAAAAAAATAAGGATGAGTAAAATGTCTACATCTAAATCAAAAGGCACAGCAGTTCATCTCTTTTCTATAATAATAATTTGATAGTAGCGAAATGAAAAGTAACTGTAAATAGCTCCAATAATTTTTTTCTGTTAATTTCGAGGATTCAATCTCTTTTGATATTTTTAAATTCTACAAAAAGCTTAAATATTCTACTTTATGTATGTATTTTGATGTATTATGTAGGTGATAGTGTTTTTTGCGTAAAGGGGACGTGATGACATTTGAGTTTAGGAAATCATGTAAGAGTACTTGTTTGTGTTGTATGTATGGGGCTACTTGTCGGATGTGTGTATAATGCCAAAAAAGATATAACTGATCATGAGTTTATCGATACTGTAAAAGAAGGGTATTTAGGGGATTTTTCAGATGTATCTGTTCGAAATGCATTTAATTACGCATTTTTTGAACCATATTGGCGCTATTACCAGGCAAAAACTGGCGAGCATGTTGTCGAATTATCAGGTGATATTACATTTGAAAATGAAAAAGGACATGCTATTTTACAGTTCGTAGTGGACGAACAAACAAATCAATTTTCTATTTATGCAATGAAATTTAATGATGTTGTATTGAGTCCCGAACAAAAACGGTTCCTTATTGGCATGGTTTATGACATATGGCATACAAAGCGGCTTGCCTATGAGTAAGGTCTTTTACTTTGTATAAAGAGCTTACTATATTACAGTAGAGAGGGGTGCTTAGATAGAGAGGGTGTTTTCAATGAGATTAAGTATATTAGATCAAATGCCTATACCAAAAGGTCATACTGCTGAGGAGGCCTTTCAGCGTACAGAACAAATAGCGCTTTTAGGTGAAGAGCTTGGCTATCATCGAATGTGGTTAGCGGAGCACCATAATAGCCATTCACTGGCAAGTTCAGCTCCAGAGGTTACAGCTGCTTTCCTAGCGGCGAAAACAAAACATCTTCGCATCGGTACTGGAGGCGTAATGATGATGCATTATTCTCCATATAAGCTGGCAGAGGTCTTTAAAACATTAAGTGGCTTAGCACCGAATCGTATTGATTTTGGCGTCGGCAGAGCCCCTGGTGGTGACCATGCCTCTATTTATGCACTAGCAGAGGGACGAAGACAACGATTTACAGAGCAATACGATAAGCTTGAGATTATTTTAAAGCTGATGAATAATCAAAAAACAGGGGAAGATGTCTATGATCAAGTAATTGCGGCACCAGTGAATATCCAATTGCCTGAAGCTTGGTTACTTGGGTCAAGTGGTCAAAGCGCTATGCAGGCAGGTCGATTTGGTGTAGGTTATTCATATGCACAATTTTTCACTGGCAATATGTCAAAGGATATATTTGATACGTATAGAGATTACTTTATACCTTCCTATTATATGGAGAAGCCACAAATTATCGTTACTTATGCTGCGACGGTTGCAGATACGTTAGAGGAAGCGGAATATTTGGCGAAACCGATTGATATTACACGTCTTCATCTCATGAAGGGTCAAATTATTCAAGCGATGTCACCCGAGGAAGCAAAGGATTACCCACTTACGGAGTTGGATAAAATGACAATCGCCAATAATCGAAAAGCCAATCTGGTCGGAACACCGAAGGAAGTCGCTGAATTTTTAGTAGCAGAGCAAGAGCAATATGGATTTGACGAAGTGATGCTAAACTGCAACCAATACGCACTAGAAAGTCGCTTAAATACTTTTAAGTTAATGGCAAAGGAGTTAATAAGAACACCTTAGCTTTAGTATTATATTTGAATCTACTTATCAACAAGTGTAGCTCCGAAATTACTAGGGAATAAATTCTATGAATTTACGTAAAAAGAAGTACTGCAAATAATCAAGACACCTTGTATATATGGATTAAAAAGAAGTCATGTTCAAGTAAATGAACATGGCTTTTTTAATTAAACTTGTATGTAACGATGAAAGCGAAAACTTACGCGCAGCATTTAATACATGGGAATCAATTTTATTTATGAAACTGAGGTTTATGAACTATCATTTTACTCTTTTGATAACTATAGACGTCACAGACTATTAGGAATTGAAACTATGGTTTGAAGCCATTGAGACAATTTTAATTCATATGTGGAGAGCAAAATTGAAAGCTGAGGACAAATATAATTTATTCAAAGATAAGATTACTAAAGGAAAGTGTATATTTATAGTAGTAAACATATAAGAGAAAAAGATATTGTTAATGAAGTGTTTAAAATAGGTATTAGGTTAATGAATAGAGAAGAAGCAAATAAATTAATAAATAATATTAAAGTGATTGATACAGAAGGAACTTTTGAAATACAATATAAATTTTAGGGAAAAGAAGATAATATAGACTAGCACTTTAAAATCTCCTTTATCTATGAGAAAATCATAGGATAGAAAGGGAGATTTTTTTTTATGAAAACACTAGAGAAACCATATGATGAATGGGAAAGCTATCATGATATTGATAAGCATGGAAAACTAACTTTATCAAATATTGAATTTACAACAACTAATCTTTGTAATATGCGTTGCGCTCATTGTGCAGTAGGTTATACATTGCAAACAAAAGAAGATGAAGCTATTCCTACATCAGAGTTGATAAAACATTTAGATACTGTAGAAACACTTAGAGTAATGAGTTTTACAGGTGGAGAACCTTTATTAACAAAACGTGGGATAAGAAACAATTTACTTCCACTTCTTAAATATGCAAAAAGTAGAGGAATTAAAACTCAAATAAATTCTAATTTAACTTTGCCTATGGAGCATTATGAAATGGTTGCACCATACTTAGATGTTATGCACATTTCACATAATTGGTGTGATGAAAAAGAGTTTGTTGAAACAGGTTTCGCGATAATGGAAAGAAAACCAACAGTTCAACAAAGAGCAGAACTATATAGAAATATTTTTGATAATGCTAGAGAACTTTCAAAGGGTGGTATGTTTGTATCCGCAGAAACAATGTTAAATCGCAACACGGTTCCTTACATTGAAAAGATTCATAATGAGGTTGCTAATGAAATGCTTTGTAAGCGACATGAGATTCATCCTATGTATTCTAGTGATTTTGCAAGTAATTTAGAAACAATAATTCTTGATGAATATAGAGAAGTAGTGAACAATATACTTGATTTTAGAAATGAGGATATATGGGTACTATTTGGCACATTGCCTTTCTATGCTTGTAGCTCTGATCAACGTGATTTAGCTTTATTAGAAAAGATTAATAAAACACCAAATATCACAGTAAGAAATGATGTGGATGGTCGCTCTCGAATGAACTTGAATATATTCACAGGTGATATATCAGTATCAGATTTCTCAGATGATGGCTCTGCATTAGGTAATATCAAAACAGAATCATTGGAGAATATTTATAATAGATGGTTGGATACAAATATTTCTAATAGTATTAATTGTCATTGTCCTGCTGTAAAATGTTTAGGTTCTAATATAATTGTGAAAAATATGTATTATCCTGATAATGTCTTTACAAGTGGTTCTGTCAAATAAACAAAAAATCTCCTTAACAAAAGCGTTAAGGAGATTTTTAAATTTCAATTAATTTATGCTTTATTATTGAGTCAACCCAAAGAATTTTCAAGTCTTTTATTTTTTGAAGATATTGTTTAGCAGAAGCATAATGTGCCTGTTTGGAAGTAGAACTTACCTAGGCCTTTATTGATTGTGATGCAACCATTGTTGACAAGTTTGTTTTACGTAACCTTTTGTGATTAGGCTTTGTCTGCTCTCACGATAATATCAAAAGAACCGTTTGCGTCAGGTGTTGCGCCTAATTCAGATTTTAGTCGAATGAAGAATGGTATTTCTTCGTTGTT